>CAJBCV010000117.1 GCA_903951635.1 uncultured Planctomycetaceae bacterium | reverse complement strand
GGGCGCATCGAGGGAGAGGCGAAACTCGGCGACGAGTCGGTGGCCCTGCTGCTCGAGGATCCGCCACGGCCGGTCGTGGGCGAGGCCGTGGATCGGCCGGCCGAACTGATCGCCGGAGGGAAGCGAGAAGGATCGCCCCTGAAACTCGATCGTCGTGGCGGCGAGTCTGCCGGGATAGGGGCAGAGGATGGGGATGCCGCCGGCGGAGGGACGGCCGGCCGGGGTGGCGTAGTCGTCGGGGGCCCAGAGAACGTCGCGCGGCCCCTGGGGGCTTTCGAGGACGGCCGTGGCACAGGCGCAGCCTCTTCCGACGAGGATCTCGGCCCGGGCGGCGGAGCCTTCGGCCTGGAGCACAACGGTCCGTGGGGAGGTGTTCATGCCGGGGAGCATAGCGGATGGCTTCCGCGGCGCGCGTCGCTGTGCGACACTGGCCGCGGAGCCTGTGGCCAAGAGGCCACGGGGCTCCATGCGGGCAAATAGCTCAGTTGGTTAGAGCACCTCGTTTACACCGAGGGGGTCGGGGGTTCGAGCCCCTCTTTGCCCACTTCAAGGCGATGCCCCGATCCCGGCCGGGCATGAAGCCGATCTTTGATGAGCGATCCGTGGATCGGGTCATGCGCGCTCCGCTCGCCGCAGGCTTGACGCGCGGCAAGAGGGCCGTCGCCGGCTACCCCGGCGTCGCCCGCTTCACGTCGCGGGCCTTGCTCCGCCGGCCACGCGTCGCCTGCGCGCCGGGGCAGGCTTCGGCGACGAGCTTCGTCATCGTGTTTGGGGAAACCCCGAGGAGCTGGGCCGCACGGCCCCGATGCCCCTCCGCGGCTTCGAGCGCCTGACGAACCGCCAGCCGGCGCAGCTGGTCGAGCTGAAACACCGGGAGGAGCGATTCAGCCCCTGCTCCCGCAGACGTCTCGGGAGCCGAGCGGGCGTGGACGGCGGACGGGATGTCGCAGGGGGCGGCCGATGACGCTTCCGCGGGGACCGCAGACGCGGCGGGGGAAGGAGTCGCTGCGGCGAACGTCTCGTCGAGGATCGCCTCGACCTGATCGGCGAAGATCGCCACGCGCTGGATCGTCTGCGCGAGTTGCCGCACGTTCCCCGGCCAGGCGAAGTCGACAAACCGCGCGAGCGTCCCGGCATCGGGCTGCCATACCGGGAGGGCGTAGAGGGCGGCGAAGTGGCGGGAGAAGTGTGCGACGAAGCGCGGGATGTCGTCGCGGCGGGCGCGGAGTGGGGGGATCGTGAGGTGGATGACGTTGAGCCGGTAGAAGAGATCCTCGCGGAACCGGCCGGCGTCCACCTCGACGGCGAGATCCCGATTCGTGGCAGCGATGACCTGGACGTCGACGGGGATCGGCCGGGTAGCGCCGACCGGCGTCACCTCGCGCTGCTGGAGGGCGCGGAGGAGCTTCGGCTGGAGATCGAGCGGCATCTCTCCGATCTCGTCGAGGAACAAAATCCCCCGGTCGGCGGCGCGGAAGGCGCCGGCGGTACTCGCATCGGCCCCCGTGAACGAGCCCCGGGCATGACCGAACAGTTGGCTCTCCGCCAGCGTCGACACGATCGCGCCGCAGTTGACCGCCACGAAAGGCCGGCCTGCCCGGGCCCCGGCGGCATGGATCGCCCGGGCCACCTCTTCCTTGCCACAGCCGGTCTCCCCCGTGACAAGCACGGGGCAATCAAACGCCCCCACCCGGACGATCGCCTGCTCGAGGTGGCGCATCACGTCGGCCTCGCCGATCACCCGCGACCAGGGCTGGGCTCCACCGGGAAGCGCCGGCTCGCGAGCCTCCCGAAACGGGGTCGGCTGCAACGTCGGGCTGATCTGGGGTGACGGCAGCACGAAGATCCTCCTCAAGGCACCTGGTTGGAGGCCAGGATTCGGTCGGGACGCGGCGGCGTCAGGCTCCCCTGAGCCTCACACTTCCGGGGAACCGAATATCGCAGACTTTGCGAAATCAGTCACCAAATCGCACAGTTCCCGCCTGTTGTGGGGGGGCGATCGAAGTGCCGAAAAACACTGAGCTGGACTCAAAAAAGAGCTGTTCAAATCCCATTTTGTCAGCCCAAAAGAGACGGTTTCACGGCGGAAAAACACGGTTTCAAAAAACCTTACAGCACTTTGGCACGCGGGTTGCATTTTTCCCTTTTCGAAGAAGCGACCTACGGCTTCCTCGCCACACCACAATTCAGCGCCTGGGCGTGCCCCGCATGCCGGCCAAGTCAGCCCAAGCTTTCAACCTGGAAGTCTTCCATGAGCAAGTCGATGTTTGGTGGCCTTGTCGCACGCCGTCTTTGCCAGGCTATCCTCGCCGGCCTTGCACTCATCGTCCCTGCGGCCACCGCGTCGGCAGTTCCGATCATTACCGGGCTTCACACGACCGGGACGGAGTACGCCGTCGGCAGTGGCGGCCAAGACAGCTTCTGGGAGGTCTACGCGTTCCCAACGGCCTACACCGGGCCGCTCTCGCCTGGGTATCAGTCCTGGGTCTTCTCCGGTGGAGCCCCCATCCTGAATGTTCCCCCGACGTGGTATCCGGGCCGCGGCAATGGCGGATCGGACAATGTCGGTGGCAACGGGGCGCGGTGGCTCGGCTTGCAAAACAACGACGCAAGCGCCCTCTTCCCCGGCAATTTCTCGACGCCGCAGTCGGACTACACCGTGATCTACCGGACGACGTTCCAGTCCGATCGGACGGGCATCGCCTCGTTCGATCTGCTCACCGCGGCTGACAACGCAGTCACGTTCTTCGTCGGCGGCACGGTCGACAACACCAACAGCCTCATGCCCACGATGACCGGGGCCCAGATCGGTCTTGAAAAGCAGGGGCTTGGGTTCCTCGGCTGGGTCAACGGCGACGCTCCGGTTGTCGCCGGTACGAACTATCTTTACGCCGTCGTCCGCGACCGTTTCCAGGTCGACATCGACAATCCGAACATCGGCAACTACGGCCAGACCGGGCTCCTCGTCGCTGCGGTCCCCGAGCCCTCGTCGATCGTTCTCGCCGCCCTCGGCGGCGGTGTGATGGCGATCGGAGCACTGCGTCGCCGGCTGAAGGGCTCGGTCTGACGATGCTTTTCAGCCCCGCCTTCCCGGGGCAGGAAGATCGCACCGGGCCCCGAAATACCCGGTCGCCTCGATGATCTTGGCTACGGCCGGATCGACCAAATCCTTCCACGATGGATCGCCGGAGCAGATCCTCGAGCGAACCTCCTCGCTCGAATACGTGCGCAAGTCTCCGTCTTCGCAGGGGATCGACTGCACGAGACCGTTAGCGAGCAGGTGCTGAAGGAGATGGCTCAGGTGCGGAGCCACCTTGAGCGTGTCGGCCGTGATCTTCCGGCCGTCGATCGGATCGCGGGTGGGATAGACGTAGAGCCGCACCGCGTGGGTGAAGAGGCGGCCGAAGGCCTCGAGGATCCCGCCGCCGAGATCCCGGTAATGGGATTCGTTGAACAGCTCCCGGAGGAGGGGCACGCCGAGCACGATCCCGGTCCGCTCGACATTCCGCTTGGCGAGGTAGTCGGCGAGCCGGTGGAACGGCCCGAGGTCGCTGACGAGGACGAGCTTGCGGATCGCCGAGAGCAGATCGACCCGGGCGAGGAAGTCGGCATCGTCGACCTTGCCGGTGTCGCGGAGGTTGTTCATGGTGATTTCCATGATCTCCACAACCGGTTGTTCGGCCTCGGACGCCCCCCCCTCGGCATCGACACTGAAGAGCACCGAGGCCGACGCGAGCATCTCGAGATTGAGACGCGTCACCGGACAGAACCGGCCGCGCTCGAGGAGCACCCGGCGGCGGCGGATCGCCTCCGAGGCGAGCAACGGCTGGCCGTCGGTGCCGAACAGCACCGCATGCGTGAAGCCGATTCGCACCAGATGGAGCGCGAGGAGCCGATTGTCGACCCCGGCAAAAGCAGGCCCCCGCATCACCACCCAATCGATCTCGAGGCGTTCGCGGCCGACGTCGTCGAGGAGCGATTCGAGCAATTGATGGGGATGGCGCCAGTGATGGACACAGGCGTGGATGAGATTCACGCCGAGGCGGCCGAGGGCATCCTGCTGGCGTGCGTTGCTCGGATCGAGCATCCGGACGTGGACGATGACGTCGTTGGGCGCGCTGCCGGGCTTGTCCTGGAAGCGGATCCCCATCCAGGCATGCCAGTCATTGCCGCCGGAGTGGGCTTTGGCGGCGGCGGTGTCGGCAAAGGCGAAGAACCGCGTGCCCGAGCCACGAGATTCCTCGAGCCGTTCCCGGAGAAGGGAGAACTCGTGCTCGAGCATCTCCTCGACCCGCTCCCGCGAGACGTACCGGGGAGCCTTGCCGTAGATCGCATCGCTGACCTTCATGTCGTAGGCCGACATCGATTTGGCCACCGTGCCGGCCGCCCCCCCTACGGAGAAGAACCAGCGCGCCACCTCCTGGCCGGCCCCGATCTCGGCGAACGTGCCGTAGATCTGCCGGTCGATGTTGATGGCCAGGGCACGCTGGGCGATCGGATCGGCGGCGTCGCTCATCGGATTCCTCCGGGAATTGGCAGGCAGGGGTGAGGACGGACGGCTGGCCGTCCGCCTCCGGTCGACCGTTCGTCAGCGACGATTGTGCGCTCGCTGACGCGTTCCGCCCACCATCGATCCCCGATCGGCCTGTTTGGCGCCCGATCGTGCTTCCGTCGGCAGACCGTCCGATTGGCAGCGGGGCACGACGCAGTACATTGAAGGCAGTTCCAAGACTGGCGGCCGGATCCGGAGGAAACCGTTCCATGGACTCCCCTGGGCGACAGCAGCACCCCCCTGCGGCTGGGACCTTCTTTGAAAGTTTCGATGGCTGGGCCCAACTGCTCAAGGCCCACGGCGCCGCGGCCAACGACGGCCCGGTCGCCGCGCTGCTCACCGTCGACGGGGAGGCCGCGGCGCTGACCGACCCGATCTCCCCGCCTCCGGCCCCGGACGTCGGGATCGAGGCGCTGCCGTGGCGCCCCGGCAGACGCCCGCCGACGGCGCTCCTCCATGTCGTCGACGACGGCCGTGACAGCGGCGAGACGATCCGACTCCGCGACGACGCCCTCGTCGTCGGGCGACAGACCGGGAGCGTGCGCATCCCGCACGACCCGTTCCTCGAGGTCAGCCACGCCCGACTCGACCGATTGCCTGGGAGTGGCTGGCTGCTTAGCGATCTGGGCAGCGCCGATGGGACGTGGGTGCGGGTGATGACCGCCAAGCTCCGCCCCGGCACGCGGTTTCAGATCGGTGGCACGCGTCTGGTCTTCCGCCGCCGGGCTGACGGCGGGGCTGAGTTCGCTCCGGCCTGCCGCGACGATGGTGCCACACCGCTCCCCTGCCCTCCCCCGCCGTTCCTCCTCGGCCGGGCCGACGCTTGGTCGCAGCAGACGGACTTCGGCCTGCCCACGCTCCTCCTCGAGGATCCGTTCGTGAGTCCGATCCATGCCGAAGTGATCGCCGGCCGCAGCACCTGGCGGATCGTGAATCGCGGCCTCAACGGCCTCTGGGTGCGAATCGACGCGCCGGTCAGGCTCGACGCCGCCGCGCAGTTCCAGTGCGGCGACCAACGATTCGTCCTCGAACCGCTGGCCACGGATCCCTGAAGGGCTCCCGAAAGGCCTGGTGCCGAGCGTGCGGAGGGGGGCCAGGAGGGTGGAGGCTCAGCGGGAAGACGGCGATCCCCGAAGCCAGTCGGGCATCCGCTGCACGCGGCCGTCCCGGTCGACGCACACCACCACCGTCGATCCGGTAGCGATGATCGTCCCGTCTCGGACCACCTCGTAGCCGTGACGGAGGCTCGCCCCCCCTGCCTTCGCGACCCAGGTGCGGATCGTGAGGAGATCGTCGTAGTCGGCAGGCGCTTTGTAGGAACAGGTCGCCTCGGAGACGACGAGCAACACCCCGGCATCCTCCAACTCCCGGTAGGTGATGCCGCTGGCCCGGAGCATCTCCGTGCGGGCCACCTCGAAGTAATTGAGGTAATTGGCGTGGTGGACGCGGCGTTGGCCGTCGGTCTCCTGATACCGAACTCTGACCGTGATCTCGTGCGTGGGCGCGGCCGTCATGGTCGTCCTCGTCTGGCGTGGCATGAACTCGTTG
Organism: uncultured Planctomycetaceae bacterium; assembly: GCA_903951635.1. Classification (GTDB taxonomy): domain Bacteria; phylum Planctomycetota; class Planctomycetia; order Pirellulales; family UBA1268; genus QWOP01. The sequence goes on along the minus strand of CAJBCV010000117.1, from coordinate 3,703 downwards.
ACCGGGGTGCCGGGAAGACTCTATTCTCTCGCTGCCAGATTCTCGCTGGGAAGCCTGCCGGCTCCCGCGAACCTTAGGCCGCCGGGCGCTTGTTCGGGAAGCCGGAGCCTGCCACCGGCCGCCGCCACCACTGGAGTGCTGCAACCGTGAGCATCGGCGACTCGGGTGAGGGTGCTGGGATCGGCTTCGCCACCGCCCGCGGACGGAATTGGCCGACGTTGCGGCAATTCACGGTCTTTCTCGAGAATCGGGTCGGCCAGCTGCTCGAGGTGGTACGCCGCTTCGACGGCTCGAGGGTGAGAATCGTCGCCCTCTCGATCAACGATTCCGGCGAGTGCGCCTTCGTCCGCTTCCTCGTCAGCCATCCCGAACAGGGGCGGGAGATCCTGGAACGGGCGGGGCTGGCAATCATCGAAAGTGATCTGATCGGGGTCGAACTCCCGGACCATCCCCAGCCGCTCCTCCAGGTCTGCACGGCGCTCCTCCAGGCCGAGGTGAACATCATCCAGGCCTACCCGATCCTCGTCCGCCCCCGCGGACGCCCGGCGGTCGCCCTGATGGTCGACAACACCGAGATGGGGCTCGAAACCCTCGGCAAGCGCGGCTTCACGATGATCACCGAAGGGGATCTCGACGAAGACGACTGACCTCCGGCCTGGCAGGCCCTCGTGTCAAAGGCACCGCGTTTTACAGGGCATTTTGCGGACGTCACTCGAACATGCCGTCGGGAAGCCCCTCGACCTGCCGGACGACGACTTTTTGGATCGAGTCCCAGGCCACGGCGGTGAGGGTCACCGAGCCATCGGCGGCCTGACTGGCGAACAGCCCGTGGCTCCCCTGCGACCAGGCTGGCTCGTACCACTCCGGAAGGATCACGCTCCCTCCCACGAGATGGAGCTCCACGATCCCGCCGTGGTCCCGTTCCGCCCACAGCCGGGCGACGAGAAGGGCCGTCGGGTTGGCCACGAGCGTCTGGGCGGCCGGATCGCCTCCGGCCCCACCAGAGCCTTCTTGCGACCCCCCCGCGCCCCGCGCGGTGGGGCCGGCTTGGACCGACGGAGATGACGCGGGGCCAGAACCGCTCGGGGGCGCCGTCGCTCCGGTCGGCGCGGCAACGGGAGGAACCGCCGCCAGCGTTGGTGGCCAGGCAGGGGGAGCCTTGAGGGTGATCGTCCCGTCTTCGCCCCCGTGGTGATCCCCACCGGCGGCGAAGTCTTCGATCGGGGGCACCGCTGGCCGTCCTGCGGAGGGTGCCGACGGCGCTGTGATCGTCACCGACGTCGGCGGGATGACGACGGCGGTGCCGCACTTGGAACACGCGCCCCGCTTTCCCGCAAGCTTGGCAGGGACACTGATCCGGTGCCCGTTTGGGCACGAAAACGTGATCATGGCGGCAGGGGAGCGGGAACCGTCGCCGGGGGCCGGCTGCGGGGATTTCGGGTCGGCCACGGGACGCTTGCCTCCTCCACCTGCCACCCTCGGGAAGGCCTATGAATGGCCTGTTTGGCGTCCGAGGTACCTTGGTTTCATTCTACCACCCACCGCCGTGGCAACGCATCACTTGACGGCGGACCGGCAGCCTCTGACACTTCCCCGCGGGTCGTTGGTCATCCCTCGGTCGTAGCGTGTGCCGGGGCGGGGATGGTCGATCGTCGGGCGCCCGGGCCGTCACATCTTCGATGCGGGTGAGATCATGGCGATCCAGGTTTTGTGTGGGTCTTGCAAGTCGACTTTCTCCGTCAGCGATCAGTTCGCCGGCCGGACGGGTCCCTGCCCGAAGTGCAAGAAGCCGATCACGATCCCGGCCGCCCCGGTGAAAGCCGTCGTCATCCACGAACCGGAGGCCCCGGCGACGACCTCCACCGCGACCGGACGGGCGCCGACGGCGCCCCTCAAGCGGATCGACCGCCCCGTGTCGGCGCTCCAGTGGACCCTCCTCGGCGTGGGAACGGTCCTGTCGATCATGGCAGCAGCGGTCGCCAGGGTGCAGTGGGGCGGCGCTCCCCCGGGCTGGTTCCAACTGACGGGGGCGGCCCTCCTCGCCATACCCTGCGCCTTTCTGGGCTACGTGGCGATCCGCGACCGGGAGCTCCAGCCCTACCAGGGGAGGAGCCTCGCCCTCCGCACGCTCATCTGTGCGGCGGTGTACGTGGCGCTGTGGGTCGCCCGGGGCTATCTCCCGGCCGAGATCGAGATGTGGGAGTGGCTCTATTACGGCCCGGCCTTTATCGCCGTCGGTGCCTTTGCGGCCTTTGCCTGCTTCGACTTCGAGACCGGCTCGGCGATCGCGCACTTCTCGCTCTTTCTCATGGTCACGCTCGCGCTTCGCTGGCTCGCCGGCGTCACCTCGCTCTGACCGGCTTCACGGACGCCCCCTCCTCCGCGGTCCCCCATGGCTTACGACGCACTCCCGGAGCTGATCGCGACGGAGCATGCCGCCGACGGCATCCGCATTCCCCCTGACGTGACGGTGCCGCTGACCGCCAGGGTGAGGGCTCTCATCGACACCCCCGAGATGCGCCGACTGTCGCGGATCAGTCAGCTCGGACTGGTGTCGCTCGTCTACCCCGGCGCCGTCCATTCGCGCTTCGAGCACTCGCTCGGGGTCTATCGTCTGGCGCTGGCCTTCCTCGGCCGGCTCCGTCGCGACAGCCACTTCGCGGCCACGGTCGACGAGGGGGACGCGGCGGCCTTCATCGTCGCCGCCCTCGTCCATGACATCGGGCACTGGGCCTACTGTCATCCGCTCGAAGACATGGGCCTCGCGGAACTCCCCCGCCACGAATCCCTCGTCGGCCGGATCCTCGGGGCCGGCGAGCCTGCCGCGATCCTCCGGTCAGAATGGGGGCTCGAGCCAGCCCGGGTCGCAGCCCTCATCGACGGGACGGCCACCGACCCGGCCGGGATGCTCCTCCACTCGCTCCTGTCCGGACCGATCGACGTCGACAAGATGGACTACCTCGCCCGCGACAGCCTCCACGCTGGCGTCCCTTATGGCCGTCACTTCGACCAGGATCGGCTTCTGGCGAGCCTCTGCATCGACGCTGGAGAGCAGACACTCGCGATCACCGACAAGGGACGAACGGCTGCCGAATTGATGGTCTTCGCCCGCTACGTGATGTTCAGTGAGGTCTACTGGCACCACGCCGTGCGGGCTGCCACGGGCATGCTCCAGCGGGCGGTGTGGATCGTGCGTGATTCGATCGATGCCCCCTGGCTCACCCGGGCCGACGAGCAAGGGTTCATCGGCTGGCTCCAGGGGGCAGCCGAGGGCACCGGTGCTGCACCGCTCGTGGATGGACTTTTCGGTCCTCGGCGGACCCTCGTCAAACGCGTCGCCACCTACGACGCCCTCAATCATCCCGACATCCACCGCGCCCTCGCCGGCTGCTCGTATCCCGCCACGGCCCGGATCTCGGCCCGGCTGGCCGAACGGCTCTCCCGGCGGGTGGGGATGGCGGTGGCCCCGGAGACGCTCCTCATCGATGCCCCGCCCGCCGAACGCGAGGTGGAGTTCAACCTCAACGTCCGCCAGCGTCCCAGGGAAGCCGGCGCCCCCGCAGGCCCCGGCGCCGTACGTTGGCGATCCTTGGCCGAACTGTCCCCTGTCGTTCGCAGTCTCGCGCGCGAGCAGTTCGACGATCTGGTCAAACGGGTGCGGATCTTCGCCCCGGCCGAAACGGCGGCAGCCGTGTCGGCACTC
>CAJBCV010000116.1 GCA_903951635.1 uncultured Planctomycetaceae bacterium | reverse complement strand
GGCATCGACGAAGAGGTGGTAGTGGTTGCCATCCGGGGCGGCCTCGATCTTCGTGTCGGCGAAGTCCTTGACGGGGAGGAGCGTCGGCATCGCCACGTGCGGCAGGAGGATCGCCCCCTTCTCGCCGAGGAAGATCGAGCCTTGGTCGGGGAGCGCCATCCGCTTCCCGTCGGCGCCGTCGAGCGGCCAAGCGGTCGTGTCGGGCATCTTCCCGCCGTCATACCAGGTGAGCACGAAGCCGTCGGTGGTGTACTTCCCCGCTGGGAAGGTGAAGCGGGTCTCGTTCTGCATCCCGAACGACTCGGCCGGAGCCGCCGAGCTCTTGGAGAGGAGCGAGCGGGCCGGGCCGAGTTGGAGGGCGCTAAACACCGGATCGAGGATGTGGATTGCCATGTCGCCCATCGTGCCGCCACCGAAGTCGTACCAGCGCCGCCAGTTGCCGGGGTGGTATTGATCGGGGCAGAAGGGACGCTCGGCTGCCGTGCCGAGCCACAAGTCCCAGTTGAGATTCTCAGGCACCGGCCCGGCGGCCGGCTTCGGGCCGTCGTAGCCCCAGGTCTTGCCGCTCCACGAATGCGCTTCGCGAACCTTGCCGATGATCCCGCTCTGCACGAGCTTCACCGCGGTGCGGTACTGCGTGTTGGAATGGATCTGCGTGCCCATCTGCGTCACGAGCGCGGGATTGGCCGCGGCGATGGCGCGGAGCTGACGGGACTCGTGGACATCGTGCGTGAGGGGCTTTTGGCAATAGACATGCTTGCCATGGTTGAGGGCCGTCATCGCCGCCGGCGCGTGGGTGTGGTCGGGGGTGGAGACGTGGACGGCGTCGATCGATCCGGCGATCTCGTCGAACATCTTCCGGAAGTCGGCGAACCGCTTCGCCCCTTTGTGGAGCTCACCGGCGGCGGCGAGGTTGCCGGAGTCGACGTCGCACAGGGCCACCACCTCAACGTGCGGATGGGAGGAGAGAGAGGCGAGATCGGCTCCCCCCATGCCGCCGACACCGATCCCGGCCAGACGCAGCTTGTCATTCGCCGCCGCCCGGCCGACGCCGGTAAACGAGGCGAGCGGGAGGGTGATGCCGGTGAGCGTGGCGTGGCGGAGAAAGCTGCGACGGGAGACGGGGGGCATGGGAGACTCCTACGGAGAACGGACGGGAGAGTGGTCGGATCGATCGATGGCTCGGAGGGACGCGGTCAGTCGGCAACGTGCCGGTAGGCGCCGTTGTTGCTCGTGGCGAGCACCTGGAGGAACTGGGCCAGGCCGTTGTCGGGCATGATCCCGATGGTGTGGAGGGAGAGTCGACGGTTCTTGTTGGCCTCGGCGACGAAGCGGATGATCTGGGCGGGATCGACGATTCGCCCGGCCGTCGGCTTGCCGTCAGAAAGAAAAAAGATCGCCTCGGCGTCGTAACGGAAGGCGGTGTCGAGGGCGTCGAACGAGGCGGTCTTCCCCGCGGCCACAAGGGCGCTGACATAGGCCGCGGCCGACCGCTTGGCGTCGTCACCGGCGGCGACGAGCTGCGGCTGCCAGGCGTGCGCGGCGTCGCTGAAGGAGACGACGGTGAAGGAAACCTCGGGGGCCAAGGTGTGGATCGCCGAGACGAGCTCGCGCTTCGCCGTTTCCATCCGTTCCCCCTCCATGCTCAACGAGGTGTCGATCACGAACACGATCCGGTCGGCATAGACAGGAATCTCGTAGTAAGCATTGCCGGCATCCCCAGGGGCCACGGTCGGCGCCGGATAGACCGGAGCCCTCGGCGGAAACTCGAAGCCCTCCCCTTCCGCTTCCCACCAGGCCCGCCAGGCATCGGCGTCGACGCCGTTGTTTTTTCCGCTGATCGCGGCAAGGTAGCCGGCGACGTCGGCCCGAACCTCGCCGGGGAGCGTGTCGAGGAGGTCGACGAGCGCCACGACCGAGGCCGGAGCATGGATCGTGATCAGGCCGCGGACGACACCGCGGCGGAAGGAGAAATCGGCGGCGAAGAATTGGAGCTCGGTAAGCCCGCGGAGCACGGAGACCCCGACGTCGCCGTCAGCGGCGGCCGCGGTGGCGATCCCCCAGCAGAGCGGTGCTCCTTTGGCGACGCCGCCGCCGTCGAGGATTGCAAACAGGCTCTCCGGGGCGCCGGGATCTTCCGCGGCCAGCAGCGCCGTGGCGATGCCGACCGCCACGGGGCCCGGAATGGCCTTTCCCTTGAGCTCTCGGTCGAGAAGCTCATGGAGATGGCGGCGGACGTCGGCAGCCGCTGCGGGATCGATCGCAGGAGCCGTAGGGGCGTCGTCGGTTATCCGCGCCCTTCCCGCAAGCACCGCCAGGGCCCGGCGGGCGGCGGACCGCGTCGGCTCGTCTTTCGCTCTGAGGCCGAGGCGGATGATCGTGTCGACCGATTCCGCGGTCGGGATCTCCGCGAGCCGGTCGAAGGCCCCCTGCCGCTTTGCCGGCTGGTTCGACTTCACGGCCGCTTGGGCGTCGCGCTTTGCCGCGGCGAAGTCAGGCCCGGGGGGATCGGCCGCGCGCGGGGCGCCCGAAAGTGCCACGGCGGCGAGGATCGCGAGGATGACGGGGCGGAACGCGGGCACGGTCAATCCAATTCCGGTGGGAGGTTGCCGTACGACCAGGGCTGTCCCTGGAACGGCACAGCGGGAGCGGGCACCGGCACGGCGCCGGGGGTCAACTCGGCGGCAAGACCTTTGAGAGCGTCGCAGATCGTCCGGCCGGCGGTGGGAATGAGGTTTGAGTAGCTCGTCAGTCGCGTCTCGTAGCCGCCGCCGCGCGGCCCCATCGCGTCTTCGGTCGGCACGTAGCCGATGCAATCGTTGGCAAGCGAGACCGGGAAGGTGACGGGGAACGGTCCGGCGGCCTTGAGCTCGAGGCCGTAGTCGACGAAGTATTCCGCCGGACAGCTGAGGAACACGGCGGGGCCGACCTGGATCGCCTGGACCTCGACCGGCGCGACCGGCTCGTGCTTGAGGCGGGCATCGAGGAGGACGATCTCTTTGGCAAAGGTCCACTCCGTCGGATCGACCTTCACTTCGGGGCCGGTGTGGACGAGCGCCAGCGCGCGGGCGAGACGCTCCGGCTTCGGGACGCGGCGCGGGATCTCGAGCGTGCGCGAGCGGGCGGCGAGGGGGAGAAGCGGCGCGGCAGAGGGCTCGAGGCCGAGCAGCGCCGTGGCGGCTGCAGCCCCGACGGCCGAGCCGAGGCGGCGGGCGGCGACGTTGCCAAACTGCGGATAGGCGTGGGGATTGCGGTTGTTGACCTGGGTGACATCGCCGGCCATGCCGGCGGTGAACACGACGATACAGCCGTCGCCCAAGGCGCCGCGGATCGTGCGCTCGACATGCTCGACGTAGTCGGCGGAGATGCCCGGCGGGCCGGTCGTCGCATGACAGGCGAAGTTGACGACGACGCCGAGACAATCGCCGGCAGCGTTCCAGGCGCCGACGACGCCGACCTGGGGGTCGATCCCGCCGGCGGGGCCGAGGATGTCGGGATTGCCAACCCCTGGGTGGGTCATCGTGAAGCCGCTCCGCATCCGAAAGCGCCGGTTGAAGGCCACCCCTTCGGCCCGACCGTAGCCCGCAGCGGCCTTCGCATCGACGCGGGTAGCGTGGGCGGCGGTGACAGCGGATGCGATCCCCTCGACGACCTTCTCGAGGTAGTCGGGCGACGCCACGACCGTTTTCTCGTAGGCGAGGTCGCGGACGAGGTCGGATTCGGTGTCGAACTCACCGGGGAGGATCATCCCGGTCGGCCCGCCGGCATGCGTGTGCGAAGCGGCGATCATCACCCGCTCCCCGGGGATTCCAGTCCGCTCGGTGATCCGGCGCCGGGCCTCGCTCACCTGCGGCTTGCGGATCAGGAGGGCATCGAGGCCGACGATCGCCACCGGCCCTGTGCCGTCGTCGAAGACCGCGGCCCGGGCCTTGCAGGCATCGTGGAAGGCGGTGTGTCGGGCCTTGCCGTAGCCCCCCGGGGCCTCGTCCCCCACCTTGGGGCTGACGTCAGCTTCGGCGAAGCCGGCGCGGAAGGACGTGGCGGCGGGCGCCGGGGCATCGTCAGCCGCGCGGGCCGTCATCGGGGGGGAGGCGGCAAGCCCGAGGAGAGGGAGGATCATGACCGCCACCCGCCATCCGCGGCCCAGAGGCATCGCCCGTCGCGTCGTCAGCATCGCTTCTCTCCCCACGACCTCCAGCCCCGAATCCCAGGCCCCAAAGGATACGCCGGGCCGGGGCGGTCCTGCCACCGTTCCCCGTGGGGGTGGTTAGACTCTCTCCCCATGGCACTTGAACGTTGCGCCGGACTGACCCTGGGACCGCTGTTGTGGCATCAACCTGGACGGTCTATCTCGTGCGCTGCCGCGACGGCTCGCTCTACACCGGGATCACCACCGACCTCGACCGCCGCCTCGCCGCCCACAATGCCGGCACCGCGTCACGCTACACGCGGAGCCGGCTGCCGGTGAAGCTCGTCCACGAGGAGCCAGGCTTCACCCACAGCACCGCCCTGAAGCGCGAGGCGGCGATCAAGCGACTGTCGAGGCCCAAGAAGCTCGCGCTG
>CAJBCV010000115.1 GCA_903951635.1 uncultured Planctomycetaceae bacterium | reverse complement strand
CTTCCTCGTCGATCCTTGCCAATTCCCCTTCCCACTCCCCCATCCGCTCGAGGAGCGGCTGGCGGCGGGCCTCCGCGGCAGCCGCCCGTTCCCGTTCGGCGGTGACCACGCCCCGCAACTGGGACACCTGCGGGAGAAGTTCCTGATCCTCGGCGGTGCGGGCCGCGGCCGTGGCGGCGGCTTCCGTCGCGGCGGCCTCGGTCGCCGTGAGATCGGCGCGCAGTTGGGCGAGCGCCGATTCGACCGCGGCGACGGCGCCGTCGACCTCGGCGAGATCTTCACGGGCGGCGACGAGCCGGAGGCGGCGGAGGCGGTCGGTCATTTGCCGCCAGCGGCGGGCGCGGGCGGCCTGGTGGCGGACCGTCTCGAGGCGTGAGGCCACCTCGCCGACGATATCGGCCAAGCGCTGTCGGTTCTGCTCGGCCCGCTCCAATCGCCGCAGCGACTCGGTGCGACGGGCACGGAACTTCGTGATCCCGGCCGCCTCCTCGAAGACGGCACGGCGATCCTTGCCCGAGGCCATGAGGAGAGCATCGACCCGCCCCTGTTCGATGACACTGTATGCCTCCGTGGCGGCGCCTGTGCCGCTGAACAGATCGCGGACGTCTCGCAGCCGGCAGACCTCGCCGTTGATGAGATACTCGCTCTCGCCGGAGCGGTACACGCGTCGACCGATCTGAACCTCGTCGGCCTCCACCGGCAGGAGCCGGGCGCTGTTGTCAAAGACGAGGGAGGTTTCGGCGCTGTTGAGCGGCTTGCGGGAGACCGACCCGGCGAAGATGACGTCGGTCATCTCACGGCCGCGGAGGCTGCGCACCGACTGCTCGCCGAGCACCCACTTGATCGCGTCGACGACGTTCGATTTGCCCGAACCGTTCGGTCCGACGACGACGGTGATGCCGTCGGGGAACTCGAAACGCGTCCGGTCGGCGAAGCTCTTGAAGCCGAACAGTTCGAGTGCCTTGAGGCGTGTCATGACGAGGCGCCGGCGTGGCCCTCCCCGGCGGCCACGTCCGAGCCGCGGCTCGGACCGCGGTGGGCCGTGTCCCCGTCGCCGTCCCCGTCGGTCGGCTCGTCGGCCGGCGGGGCATCGGACTCCTCGTCCTCCTCCCGATCGCGCGACGAGGCTTCGTCGTGGATCGACGTCCGCCCGTCGAACTCGTTGGGGACCGCGTCGAAGGCAAGACGGCTCGAGAGGCAACGGCCGGCGCTTGCCTGCTGGAGGAATTGGACGACGTCGGGATAGGTGCCGCCGACCTGGATGATGCCCCTGGCCACCGGATCGACCCGGGCATCGACCTCGACGACCTGATCCGGCTCCCCCGCCACGAAGCGGTTGATGGTCGCCTTGCCCCCTTCGACCACGACGACGATCGAACTGCCGGCCTCGGCCCGGAGGCCGGAGTCGATGGAATGCTCCGTACCGAACAGGACGATCTCCGGCCTGGTGCTCCGCGTGCAGTGGACCAACGGCGGCCCGGCCACATCGAGGCAATGGATCGAGCAGGCATCCCCGAGGCGCTCGCCGCGGATGAGTGGCGCGGTGGGATCGATCTTCCACAGCGCCCGGAAGGCACCGTAGCGGGTTTCGGCGCTGGTGCTGGTGAGGAGCGACTGAAGCGCGTCGATGCCGTTGGCGTCGTCGAGCACCTGGAGCGCGGCGAGGGCCGCGGGGCGGGCGCTGCGGAGATGAAGGGCCGCTTCGGCCAGAAACGGCGCCGCGTTCGACTCGCCGAGGTACGCCAGCGCCTCGGCAGCGGCGAACCGGACCTCGGCGTCGGACGATTCGAGCCCGTGCTTCAGCACCGGAATGGCGTCGCGGCCGATCGCCTCGAGCTTGAGCGCGGCGGCGGGGGCCGTGACCGGATCGGCGAGTTGTCGGGCGAGCAGTTCCATCCGTGCGTGCCGGCCCGCCGGCGGCTCGACCACCGCGATCGCCCGGATGACGCGGATGTAGCGGGCGAGATTGTGCTCGTAGGCCGGCGCGATCTCGAGATCGATGAAACGCTCCGTCTTCGGAGTCGCGACGCCTCGTTTCGTCCCCTTGATGACGGCATGAAAGCGGCGGTTGATCGTGTCCCCGACGCGTTTCGAGAGGGCGATCGAACGATGCTCCGGAGCGATGATCAGGCCGATCTGGCGCGTCGTTCGGGAGACGCCGCCGCCGGGAACGCGGGCGCGGAGTTTCGACTTCGAGTCGAGGGTGCCGCCGGAGACGGGATCGACCAGGAGCGGCCCCTCGGCGTCACCGAGGACATGGCCGTCGCGGACCCGCTGGCCGAGGATCGCCATCTCCGCCAGACGGGTCGGCATCAGCCAGCCGCCGCTGAGACTCGTCGTCTCGTTGTCGGCGGGCACCTCGACCATGACGTCGAAGCGGTCTCCCTTGCGGATGCCCGGGGGAAGATAGCCATGGACCCACACCAGCGCCGTGGTAGGGGAAGCGAGGAGCTTGTTCGGTTCGGCCACACCGCGAGCCTGCATGTCGGACATGAGGAGCGCCCGCTGGGTGCCCGGCGGCGGATCGCTTCCGGTTCCCGGCAGGCCGGTGACCAGCGCGGCTCGCTCGATGCGCTGCGGGTGGGTGCCCCAGGGGGCCGCATAGTCGCCGACGAGTCGGATGTCGGATTCCATCCCGATCAGCGCCGCCACCTCGGGGCTCTGGCTGCGGATCGCGGGTCCGGCACAGCCGAGCAGGGCGAGGAGCGCCGTGGCCATGAGGAGCCCGACCCGTCGACGCGTGCCCGCGGGGGCCGCGGGGACGGGGAGGCGTGAGGCGGGCGAGGAGTGTCGAGTGGTCTGCATGGCACACCGTCATCCCCGGGGTCGTGTCGTACAGGGGCGCCGCGGGCGCCGCCTCCTTCCGCTCCGGCTGTTCAAAGACCGGACGGAAGGGTGGGGAGGGTAGGAGGATCGCCGGAGAGGTTCAAGACGGTTTCGGGGGGAGGACGCCTTTCGGGGCGGAGTTCTCTTGGCTCGCCCGGGGGCAGTTGCTACGGTTCGCCCCCACCTTGACCCCCGACTCGTTGGAGTGACGACACGTGGCGACCACGGAAGCCGACCGACTCCGGATTCAACTGCGCTGGATGATCCGCCGAGACATGCCGGAGGTGTTGTCGATCGAGCAGGAAGCTTTCGAGTTTCCCTGGTCGGACGAGGATTTCACCCGGTGCCTCCGGCAGCGGAACTGCATCGGGATGGTCGCCGAGGTCGGGGACTCCGTCGTGGCGTTCATGATCTACGAGCTCCACCGGACGCGTCTGCACGTCCTCAACTTCGCCGTCCGCCGCTCCCACCGACGGTTGGGGATCGGGACGCAGATGATGGGGAAGCTGTTCGCCAAATTGAGCGTCGAGCGTCGCGACCGGATCCTCCTCGAGGTCCGGGAGCGCAACCTCCCGGCGCAGGTCTTCTTCCGGTCGCTCGGCTACCGGGCGATCTCCGTCCTCAAGGACTTCTACGAGGACTCGACCGAAGACGCCTACCTCATGCAATACCTCTCCGCCGAGGCTCCTTCGATCGCGATGCCGCGGCGGATGGCCGGCTGATCGGGAGGAGACGGGAGAATCGGCGGCGACGGGCTCACGGCTGGCCGAGGGCTTCGGCGACGATTTTCATCCGCGTCTCGAGAAGGCCCCGCGCCTGCCGGCCGGAGTCGGCGACGGCAAACAGCGTGATACACGGCGCCCCGGATGGCACCTCGGTGCCGGGGCGGGGGAGATCGGCGATCGCCGGCCAGCCATCCGCGCCGCTCCAGGCGGCATTGAATCCATCGAGACGGTCGCAGAGCTTGTCATCGACAGCGATCGGATGCGCGGCGCGGAGGATTCCCTTCGCCCACCGGCCGCCTGACGGCGCAGGAGAGCCGCTTCCCGTGACGATGCCGCAGGCGGCAAGGTGCTCGCCGGCCAGGCAACTGCCGGTGCGTCGATCGACCAGCTCCATCGATGCGGTCGGACGGGGATTGATTTCGATGACGACGAGTCGGCCCGACGGGGTCACGATCGCGTCCACGCCGACGGCGCCGCGGAGGGCGAACGCTCCGGCAAGCAAGCTGCCGATCCGGCCCCACTGCTCGCCGAGATCGTCGGGGAGGGACTGCGGGTCGACGTCGATCGATCCACAGTAGGCGTAGGGGGGGGAATGCCAGGCCGCGACGCCGATCAACTGTCGACTGGTGCCGACGAGCCGGGCTCCTCGGCTCGTGACGACAAACACGGCGGCGACTGGTAGTCCGTCGCAGCGTTCCTGCCAGACGTGGCCGTGTGGCGGGGCGGGTCCTCGGGCGGCGGCCACGGACGCGGTCCAGGGGACGATCCCGTGCCCGCCGCCACTGGCGCGGGGCTTTCGCAGCCAGGTGCCGTCGCGTGGAGCCGCCGACGGGTCGTCGAGCGTGCGCGGAAAGCCGATCCCGGCTTCGGCGAGGCTCTCGGCCAGATGATGGGTGGAGCGGACCCGCCGGATGGCGTCGCCGCCGTTGCCGGCCAGTGGGCGCGCGGCGGCGATCGTATCGACGAGCCCGGGATGGTTCTCGAGAGCGCCGGTGTAGCACCACGGCCCGGATGGAAAGCCGAGGGCCGCCTCGGCAAGGGCGCTCGGGTACCGCTTCGCCGGGATGGCGACGGCGGTGGCTACGGCGAGGAGATCGCGGTCGGCAAACAGGTCGACGGCCTGAAGACGAAGCCCCGTCCGGGCAGCCGACACGGCCCAGGCTCTCGCGCTTGCCCCGAGAATGAGGAGCGACTGGGCTGGCTGTGCCGGATCGTGCGGGCCGGCTCCGTGGCCTGATCGGGGGGAGGGGGCGTGTTCCGACGGCATCCGGGGGCTCGGGGCGGGGATGTCCCGGCGGCGGGGAGGAGACTTTGTTGCCGGTAACGAGGGACATGGTATCCTCCCGATCCCAGCGGGGACTGCCTACGGGGCGGGCGTCGGGGGGTCTGCGTTGGCTGTCCTGCCCGGTCGGTCGTTTCCGGAGCACCTTCGGGTGGCCCGGAAATCCGAGTCGGGCTCCGAGGGCACGACCAGCACGCAGGTGACCGCACCTGGAAACTCCGGAATCTGGCCCAGGGGCCGTCCGGTCCACTCCTTCCCAGTGCGGGGAGGAGTTTCACTTCACGAGGAGACAGAGATGTCGATGTTCATTGGTGAGGCGCTCGACGGTGAGGGCAACGAGATCGCCCACATCGATCTGCTGATCGGCAGCAAGGATGGTCCGGTGGGTGTGGCCTTCGCCAACGCGCTGGCCCGGCAGAGCGAGGGTCACTCCAACCTCCTCGCCGTGCTGACGCCGAATGTCGCCGTCAAGCCGGCCACGGTCATGATCACGAAGGTCACGATCAAGGGTGCGAAGCAGGCCGTGCAGATGTTCGGCCCCGCGCAGGCTGCGGTGGCCAAGGCGGTCGCTGACAGCGTGGCCGACGGCGTGATCCCCCAGAAGGACGCCGAGAACCTCGTCATCGTCTGCGGCGTGTTCATCCACTGGCAGGCCGCCGACGACAAGAAGATCTACACCTACAACTACAACGCCACGAAGATGGCGATCGCCAACGCGATGCACGGCAAGCCGACGGCTGCCGAGATGGTCGCGAAGCGCGACGAGGTCCATCCGTTCCGCGGCTTCTGAGCCCGGCTCGGTGTTCGCAAACCCGTTCGCCCGTGGCGCGGCCTTCCGCGCCACGGGCGGCGTCGTTTCGGTGCCGCGTGATCGTGTTCGCTTCCCCTCCCGCTGGTTTCGCTCGTTTCCTCCCCCTCGTCCCGCTGTCTCTCGGCTCCCGAAGGAGTGGCTCGCCATGCCCGCCCGGATCCTCCTCCAGCTCGACACCGATCCTCAAGCCAGCACTTTCGACGCGGTCGTCGCCGTCGATGCCGGCGTCGATGTCCTCCTCCGCCATGGTGGCGTGACGGTCGACACCGTCGTGCCGCTCGTCCACGGCGCGATGTTCACGCGCGGCGGTGCCGATCTCGCCTCGACGGCGATCTTCGTCGGCGGCAGCGACGTGGCGGCGGCGGAGGGGGTGTTTGCCAAAATCAAGAAGACGTTCTTCGGGCCGGTGCGCGTCGGCGTTCTCCTCGATCCCTCCGGGGCCAACACGACCGCCGCAGCCGCGGTCGTGGCCGCAAGCCGTCATCTCCCGCTTGACGATCGCGGCGCCGGCCTCACGGCGGTGGTCCTCGGTGGCACCGGCCCGGTGGGGCAGCGCGTCGCCAGGCTCCTGGCCGGCCTCGGCGTCGGCGTCACGCTCGTGTCGCGGTCGCTCGAGCGGGCGGGCGCGGTGTGCGAGCGCGTCCGGGCCGATGTGCCCGGGGCGACCCTCCATCCGCTCGAGGCCCGCAGCGCAGCCGGCAGCGAGCCGCAACTTGCCGCGGCGCTTGCACGCGCCGAGCTCGTCGTCGCCTGCGGCGCCGCCGGCGTCACGCTCCTCGACGAGCAGGGCAGGGGGGTAGCGACCGGAGCACGGGTGCTTGTCGATCTCAACGCCGTACCCCCGGCGGGGATCGCCGGGATCGGGGCCGCCGACAAGGCCCGCGACGACGGCGGCCGGATCGTCTACGGCGCCCTCGGCGTCGGCGGGACGAAGATGAAGATCCACAAGGAAGCGATCCGCCGCCTGTTCGCCGCCAACGACACCCTCCTCGACGCCGAGCAGCTCCTCGCCATCGGCATGGACCTCGAGCGCGCGAAGGGGGCGTGAAGGTTCGGGGGCCGGGCTTTGTTCTTTTTATTTGCGGCGCACCGTCGTGGGGCAGGGTGAAGCAACCCCCTGTGGGGGGCTCGGGGTCGCCCGCGCCCTGTCGCCGGACGTTCGCTCCGGCTATCCGTGGCCTCCGCTCACTCGGCGCCTGCTGCGCTTCGCCATCCTGGCTCCGCTTGCATCCGACGCCGGCTCCCAGGGCATGGGCGACCCCTCGCGACGATGCCAAACTACTGGGACTGACGACCTCGCTCAGGATCAGCCAGGGCGATACCCTTAACTCCAGGGTTCGATGATTTGGGGGGCTGTTTGCATGGCTGCCGCCGTCGAGTACCGGGATCGGCTTCCCGCCAAAATCCGCTTCGGGTGCGCGGTGCTGGGCCACGCCGATCGGTTGGAGGTGGCTTGGGCGTCCTTCGCGACTCGGGGGGACGACGCGGTGATCCTGCTCCAGTCACCGCCCAGGCCTGACGGAAATGCGTTCGTCGCACTGCGGATGTACCGCTTCCCTCGTCGCCGCGTTCGCTTCGACAGCGAGATCGACTGGTTCTGCAAGTCGAAGAAGGAACGGTGTCGCCTCCCCAATCGCACGGCCGTGACCGACGATACGTTCGCACTCCTTGAGCCTCCCGCGGACTGGACCCACGACGCCCGCCCCCAGTCGGGGAGGAGTTTGTTTCACGTCTATCGTGGCACCGACCTGGGAGTGATCCTTCAATTCAGTCTGGGTAAGGGGGCGAGCCCCGATCATCCGTTGGTTCGGCAGGTGCACGCGAACCTCCGCCTCGATCCGGTGCAGTGGATCGAGACAGTACCATCGGTGCGGCGCGAGTCCGTACCGAAGCAGTCGTCGGCTTCGGCGGGGATAGCGGTCAAGATCCCGGCAGTGCGGAAGCGGCCCGTCGCCCCGAAGGCACGGGGGGATCGTGCGGCGTCGCCGGCCGGGGGGCCGGAATCCAAGCCATGGCGAGGCCACTGGCCCGCCGATGGCTCGGTTCGCGATTGGATGCTCGCCTTGGTCTGCGTCTGCGAGGCGATCCCTGATCAGGCCATGGGCGCTGAGCGAGCGCACTTGCCGATCGGAACGCTAGCGAGGATCGGCGAGGTGGATAAGGCACTGTCGCACGTCGACGCGCAGCTCCAGCGGTTAAAGCCGTCGAGCGTGCTTGAAGTGGTGCGGATGGCCAAACTTGGAGCCGAGATCTGTCTCGATGCCGGGAAGCTCAAAGAAATGGAGCACTACCTCGCGATCGCGGCGGCGACCGAGCCGTTCAACACCAGGAAGGGTGACCGCGGTTTTTCGCTCGATGCGGTTCGTAAGTTCCGGGCGTGGAAGGGGATTCTCGATCCGTCGGACGCCGTCGGTGATGAGGAAATCACCCTGGCCACGTTCCAGCGGGCTGGCCGTGCGTTCCGTGGGTCGCTCGACGCCGGTGACAAAGCCGCGGCACGGAGCGCGGCGGAAACGATGGTACGCGTCGCCGCTGAGGAGAGGGACGAGTGGCGGAGAACCGATTACCTCAAGCGGGCCATCGCCGCCTTCGCCGACCTCGAAGATGTCGCCGCCGTCCGGCGGCACTTAGACTTGATCGACCCGGACGATCGCGCCCGTGCGATCAAGACGGAGGTCCTCGTACGCTTGGGGATAGAGGCCGAGGCGCTGCCGCGGCTCCGGGAATCCTTGAAGCGGAGCCTCGCCGCCGCTGCCGATCCATCCGATCCGAATACCCACATTCCGGTGAGTGAGTTCGTGAGTTGTCTCGTGGCCCTTTCCGCCCTCGGGGCTCGCGATGAGGCCCGTGAGTGGTTTCGGCAGGCACTGGTCAATCATGAGAAATGGACGACGCCCGAAGCGGGGTGGTCGTCGACGGCAATCGCCAATGCGCTGGCCGAAGCGGCAAGTGCACTCGGAGAGACCGTGATCGCCAGGCAGCTCCTTGAGGAAGCGATGGGCGAGGCGAAGCAAGAGCGGCGATCAGCCTGGCGGAGTCCCTCTATCGAAAGCGTGCTCCGATCACCTGCCAACGCCGGCATGACGCAGGCAGCGATCGACGAAGCTCGCCGGATCCGGTCGCCGAAGGGCCGCCGCAAGGCATTGGCTTGCCTTCTCACTGAATCGCAGCGATGGGAAGAACTCCGCGAGGTCCTCGACTCGATCGATTCAGCCGAAGAAGCCTCCGACGTTGTATGGTGGTTGCACTTCAAGCTGCCTGAAGCGATGGAACTGGGCCTTGGCCGCTGACTCGGGCCTGATCTCCCGTTGATACTGCCTCCCGCTCAGCGGCTGAGTCGGGGGAGCATTTTTACGATCGTATTTTTCATCACCTTTTGGCCGGCAGGGTTGGGATGGCATTGGCCGGTCGTTCATTCTCCGAAGTTCTGCCCCAGGTAGGCTACTGTGTGTTACGCCGCGGCTCAGCCCTTCGCCATCCGGCGACGGATGATGCGGTCGATGAGGCGCGGGCAGAAGCGGGCGGCGAGGGCGAAGCCCTTCGCTGACCAGCCGGGGTAGACGGTTGACCGATGACGCTCGAGCGCGGCGAGGATCGCGCGGGCGGTCGTGGCGGCGTCGAGCTGGCGGCCGCGCGACCAGACGGGG
>CAJBCV010000114.1 GCA_903951635.1 uncultured Planctomycetaceae bacterium | reverse complement strand
ATCGCGTTGCGGATGAACCGGCAGCCGCCCGCCACCGCCAAGGCGACGGCCTCGCCCGCCGCCAGCCGCGCCGTGATCGCCGCCGAGAGGGTGCAGCCTGTGCCGTGGGTGTGGCGGGTGTCGATCCGAGCCGCCGAGAAGGTCGTCACACGGCCTTCCGACCAGAGCAGATCGACCGCCGCGCCGTCGAGATGCCCCCCCTTGACGAGCACGTGGGGGGGGCCGAGGGCTGCGATCGCTCGTGCGGCCCGCTCCATCGCCGCGACGTCGGCGACGGGAAACCCGGCCAGTCGCTCGGCCTCGGCGAGATTCGGGGTGACGAGCGTGGCGCGGGGCAGGAGGTCGCTGACGAGCGTTTGCACCGCGTCATCGGCGATCAGCGCCGCGCCGTGCTTGCTCACCATCACCGGATCGACGACGAGCGGGAACGTGGTCCCACGGAGCCGCGCCGCGACCGCGGCGATCACCGCAGCGTCGCCGAGGGCGCCGGTTTTCGCGGCGGCCGGGGGGATGTCCGAGAGGACGGCCTCGAGTTGGGCGACGACAAGGGCGGGGCGAAGGATCTCGACGGCCGAAACCGTTCGCGTGTTCTGCACGGTGACCAGCGTGATCACACTCGTGCCGTAGACGCCGTGCCGGTGGAACGTCTTCAGGTCGGCCTGGAGGCCGGCGCCGCCAGATGGATCAGAGCCGGCGATCGTGAGGGCGACGGGGGGAGTGGTCATGGGGGTAGGAAGGAAGTCTCCGGCGGGATCACCGCCTGCCGATCGCTGGGATGACGAACTACCGGCTGTCCGTGCGGCGGAATGGGCGCGGCCGGCTGCTCCTCCCCACGGGCGTGAGGAGACCGGATTCTAGGTCTTTTCCATTTCCTGACTCCTCGGCCCGTCCGTCTGCTCCAACGCCCGTCTCGACCTTCTCGCCAGCCGCTGACTAGCTCGGAACGCTATTCCACCGCTTTCACTTCGACAAGAGCCTCTGCGAAGGCCTGGCCGATGGGGGCGAGAATCTTCGCTGCCCCGAGATAGTGATACCCGCCGTTGGACACACCGGTGTTCAGCCGCTTCAACTCTTCCGGATTGAACTCTTCGTCCATGGCCTTCTTGCGAGCGGCCTGTTTCTCCGGCTCGCTCGGCTGCGGATCAGCCTTGCGGAACGCCTGCTCGAGTTTCTCGTAAATCCGCTCCTTCCGCCCGACGAACGCCCCCAAGTCGTCGTCCCAGAACGGCGCCGTTTCGACCGCGACGACATTCCCCTTGAACTCGTCGAGGGTGGTCGGCTTCCGCTGGGCTTCGCGGAAGTGCATCATTGCGCCCATCGTATCCCCCTTCAGGCCATCGATGCCCATGACGCCGATGATGAACGGGAGGTTCGGGGCGGAGAGGTCTTTGCGGACGTCGCGGATGAAGTGGCCGAGCAGGTCAGCGTACAGGTCGTAGCCGCCGGCCTTACCCTGATTGGGGTACACGCCGCCGTCGACAAGGTCGTTGAATCCCTGAAACCAGACGAACCCGGCCAACTCGTACCCTTGCTTTTCGTCGTAGTCGGGCACGACGCGTTTGATGTCCGCGAGCACCTTCGTCACGTGTGCGATCATCTCGCGGTAGTACACGCCGGTGGCGGCGGTCTTCTCGGCCCAAAACTTGGGCCGCTCTTCGACCTTCGGAATGCCATGGGCGCCCTTGGGATTCTCGTCCCACAGCTTCTGGGTCTCCTTGGCCAACATGAACGGCCCGCCGCTGGGGGGGCGGAAGTCGGTGTGCAGGCTCCGCCCGCCCCACGACGTCTTGATGATCAGCACCGGCTCGTCGAGGTGCTTCTCCAGGGTGAGCCCGAACGTGAACTCCGGTCCGATGTTGTCCTTTCCCCCCGCGCCGAACCCGGCGGTCAGCTTGCCGGTCTGTTCGTCCAGGTCGTCGTAGGCATTGCCGAGGCAACCGACCGACGTGATCGACACCCTGTCGCACACCGTCGGCTTGCCGTCCTCGTCCCGCATGGTCTCGAGCAGCGGGGCGGTCTTGGGGTCGTTGGCCATGTCGTCGAAGGTGGACACGTTCGCATGCCCCTGCATGTTCGACTGCCCGGCGAGGATGAACACCTTGAGCGGCTTCACCGGGAGCGCGTCCTCGTCAGCCCGCGCGTGCGATGGCGATGCATGAAAGAGAAGTAAGAGGCAGGCGACGAGCAGCACTCGGGGTGGCAGGGTCACGGTCGTATCCTCATTCTCGGTTGATGGAGGCCACTGGACGCAAGCGTCAGCCGTCCTGCTGCGTCTGCCACGGAACGATGACGCTGATGAAAGAAGGATCATACGGTCTGCCGGGCCACGGAAGCCACCCGCCCACGTCGACTCAAACGTCTTCCATGGGCTTCACACGCCGCAGACCGCAGTCCGTGAACCGCCGACGGAGCGAAACAGCGGCGGGCTGCGACAGACGCCATCCTGGCATCTGAAATCGCTCTACTCGCTCGGCTCCCAAATCCACTCGCCCTTCGTGTTGATGTAGCCTCGTTTACCGTCAAAGGCGACTTCCGCGATGCCATGGCGAAAGCCT
>CAJBCV010000113.1 GCA_903951635.1 uncultured Planctomycetaceae bacterium | reverse complement strand
CGGCCATCACCGCTGTGGCGAGCCTGTTCCCACCGATCGCGGCAGTCGCGCGATGCTCTGCCCCATAACGATCACTCCTTTGCCGCCGGCTCGCCCTCTGTGCCAATGATAGGTGAGACACCTGCCTTGTCCCTATTAGAGTAGAGGGCCAGGAGGCAGGCAGATGGAGACAGAGAGGATGATTGGACTACCAGAGGCGGTGGTGGGCGGAACGGAAGGAGGGCCAGGCCCGACTGGAGTTCCGCCCACCACCGCGGCCGCCGAACTGGCGGGGGAGAGAGCCCCAGAACGGCCCGATCCAGCTGTGTCGGAGAAGGCGTCTCGGCGTCGCTTCGGCGCGGAGTACAAGGCCCGGATCCTTCGCGAGGCCGACCAGGCGACCGCGCCGGGCCAGCTTGGCGCACTCCTTCGACGCGAAGGGCTCTATTCGTCCCATCTTGCGGCATGGCGGAAGCAACGCGATGCCGCCTCGCTCGCTGCCCTGACGCCGAAGCGTCGCGGCCGGAAGGCCGACCCGCACTCGCCGCTGGTCGAGGAGAACAAACGGCTCCAGCGCGAGAACGCCAAGCTGCTGCGGAAACTCCGGCGGACGGAAGTCATTCTCGACGTCCAAAAAAAACTCTCCGAGATCCTGGGGATCGAACTACCGCCAAACGATTACGAGAGCGAGCCATGACCGCGGTCGCGGACCTGGCCGACTCCGTCGGCACCGTGGCAGCCTGTGCCGCTCTCGGCGTGTCGCGGGCAACGGTCTATCGCAAGCGATCGCCGGCGGAGCCGAAACCCCGGCCGCGCCCTGTCAGCCCGAGGGCCCTCAACGCCGAGGAACGGCAAGCGGTCCTTGATGCACTCCACAGCATGCCGCTTGCAGACAAAGCCCCGGCGGAGGCCTACGCCACGCTCCTGGACGAGGGAAAATACTACTGCTCGATCCGCACGATGTACCGGATCCTCGACGCCAACAAGGAGGTGCGGGAGCGTCGAAACCAGCTTCGGCATCCGACACACGCCAAGCCGCAGCTCGTGGCCACCGCACCGAACCAGGTCTGGTCGTGGGACATCACGAAGCTCCTCGGGCCGAAGAAGTGGACCTACTATCCCCTCTACGTCGTCATCGACATCTACAGCCGCTATGTCGTCGGCTGGATGCTTGCCCATCGCGAATGCCAGTACCTCGCCGAGCGGCTCCTTCGCGAGACGGCGATCAAGGAGCAGATCCGCCCCGACCAGCTCACGATCCATGCCGACCGCGGTGCGGCGATGACGAGCCGCCCTGTCAGCCAACTCATGGCATCCCTCGGGGTCTCCCGGTCCCACAGCCGACCACATACCAGCAACGACAACCCCTACTCCGAGAGCCAGTTCAAGACCCTCAAGAACCATCCCGACTTCCCAGATCGCTTCGAGAGCTTTGACCACGCCCTCGACTGCGGCCGCCGGCTCATCGATTGGTACAACAACCACCACCGGCACATGAACCTGGGGCTGCTCACCCCTGCCGCCGTCCACTCCGGCGCGGCTGGCAGGATCCTCGATCAGCGCCGAGTCGTCCTCGAGGAAGCCTACGCCTTGCATCCCGAACGATTCGTCCGCGGCATCCCGAGACCCTCAAAGCCCGCAGCCGAGGTCTGGATCAACCCGCCCGAAAACGTGGCGAT
>CAJBCV010000112.1 GCA_903951635.1 uncultured Planctomycetaceae bacterium | reverse complement strand
GTTCATCGACGAGATCACGCAGGGGGGCTGGAAGCTCGACGCCGACGGCATGCTCGCCATCCCCTCTCTCCCCGGCCTCGGCCTCACCCTCGACCGCGCCGCGGTGCGGAAATACACCCGCGGCGAGGAGCTTTTCTGACCGCACGGCAGCGTGCCATCCCGGGGCCATGCTTGACGCCGTCGGTCGACGCTGCCACCCTGATAAATGGTGTTGAGGCGGAGTTCAGGAAGCAACGAATCCATGGACGCTCCCCTCGATCGCCCGCAACACTCCGGTTCCTCCGGCGACAGCTCGGGCCCGTCTCACGGTCCGGCCCATCGCATCGTGGCCGCGCTCGAGGCGGCGCGGGGATGGCTCCAACTGCTGGCCGTCCGGCAAATTCCACTGCAACTGCGCACGAAGGTCGCCCCCTCCGATCTCGTCCAGAAGACGATCCTCGAGGCCTACCTCGATTCACCGCGTTTCGAGGGAACGACGCCCGAAGAGCTCTATGGCTGGTTGCGAAAAATCCTCCGCAACAATGTCCACGATTGCATCCGCCAGTTCCGCGACTGCCAAGGGCGCGACGTCCGGATGGAGCGGCCCCTGGATGAACTCGATGCCCGCGAGCGCGACGACCCGTCGCTCATCGGCGATCAACCGCCGGAACTCTCGGTGATCCGCGCCGAGGAGGATTCAGCCCTCGGCCTGGCGCTCGCCAAGCTTCCCGACACCCACCGCATGATCGTCCGCCTTCGATGCTGGGACAAGCTCGAATGGGACGACATCGGCCGACGGGTCGGCCGTTCCGGTGGGGCGGCGCGGAAGATCTGGGGGCGTTCGATCGTCCGCCTCCGCGCTGAATTGAAGTAGGGAGCACACCCCGACAGCCATGGCGACACCGGAGGACGAATCCGATCCTGCTCTGGATGACGGGCATCGCGAGGATGACGACGCGGGTGAGGATGACACCCTTGCCGATCGTCTCGCGGAGATCGACGAACTGCTTGTGGGGAAAACCTCCACGGTCCATGACCCGGTCGGCATCGTCGATGACGGGGATGCCGTCACGATCGCCGACCACCTCGACGTCATCCTCCGCCTCCGCGCGGCCGGCGAACGGAGCCGTGGTGATGGCCCGGTCGAGCCTGCCGAAACCAGTGACAAGCCCTCCACCGGGCTCGTCATCGGCAGCTTCCGAACGCTCCACGAAATCGGCCGGGGTGGATTCGCGATCGTCTATGAGGCGATCGATCAATCGCTCGATCGGCACGTCGCCCTCAAGGTGATCCGGCCCGAGACTCCCCATCTCCCCGGATTGCAGCAACGCTTTCTCGACGACGCCCGTCTTGCCGCCCGGATCAATCATCCCCATGTCGTCACCGTCTACGAAGTGGGCAAGGCAGATGGCTTCAGCTACATCGCGCAGGAACTCTGCACGGGAGGCTCCCTGGCAGAGTGGCTCGCCCGGCATCCCGGCCCGGCCGACCCGCGTCTCGCAGCGACGATCGTCCTCAGTCTCGCCGAGGCGGTCGTTGCCGCTCACCACCGGAGCATTCTGCACCGAGACATCACTCCGTCGAACATCCTCCTCGCCGCCGACTCCCTCGGAAGCATCGTCTCCGAAGGCATCATCCACCGGGCCAAGCTCGCCGATTTCGGTCTCGCCAAACTGTTTGCCGACGACGGGGGCGATGCGAACTCGCGTCTGACGCGTGCCGATGCCCGCCCCGGCACACCGGCGTGGATGGCACCGGAACAGGTCGATCCGGAGGCCTTCGGGCCGATCGGCCCGGCCACCGACATCCATGCCCTCGGTCTGCTCCTCGACCGGCTCCTCACTGGCCTTGCTCCCCATGCCGGCCGATCGGCGACCGAGATCTACCGCGCACTCCTCCTTTCCGAGCCGCGGCCCCCCGACGAGATCGTCCGCGGAATCCCTCGCGACCTCGTTGCCGTGACGCTCAAGGCCCGGGCCAAGAGACCTGAGCACCGCTACGGCTCCGCCCTTGAACTGGCCACCGATCTCGGCCGGTTTCTCGACGGCCTGCCGACACTCGCCAGGCCGCAGACGGTCTTCGAACGACTCTTGCGAGGCGGTCGCCGCCGCGCCGCGGCCTTGAGCTTGACCGTGGCGCTCCCCGTGGCGATCGTCGCCAGTGCCCTCGTGGTCTGGCAGTACGGCCAAGCGAGGCAGCGCGATCAAGAGGCCCGCAAGCGCGAGTTGACCGTGGCGGCCGATCAAGCGTTCGATCTCTGGCGGGGGGGGAATGTGAAGGGCGCGCTCGAACGGGCGGAGGCCTCGGAACTCGCCGGCAGCCTGCCAGCCCGGTGGCTGCGGGCCAGAACCCGCGCCGAACAGGAACGCCTTCTCGATCGGGCCGATCCCGCCTCGCCGTTCGCCGTCGAGCGCCGCGACCTCTACTGCATCGGACTGTCGCCCGACGGGAGCGTCGGCGTCGGGGGCGCCGACGGCACGCTGTTGGTGATTCCGCCGGGAGCGACGGCGCCGACAATCGCCGTGCAAGCCCACGACGAGATCAACGACGTCGTCTTCTCCCCCGACGGCCGGCTCGTAGCGACGGTGGGAGAGGATGGGGCAGTGCGGCTGTGGAGGGCCGCGGATGGAGCGAAGGTGGGAGAGACTGGAAGCGCAGCCGGAGTGTTCGGCGTGGCGTTCGCGCCGGCCGGCGATCGGATCGCCTGGGGGGGCCGCAGCCGGACCGTCGAGATCCAATCCCTGGCCGCCGAAGGAACGCCCGTCGGACCCGTCGCGCGGCACGAGCCCTTCGCAGCCTGGACCGAAGAGGGGCCTGCGCCCGACACCCAGGCACTCGTGTTCCTCGACGACGATACGATCGCGGCGGCGTCGGGACAGACGGTCGTGTTTCTCCGGGTCAGCAACGGTCACATGCTCCGGACCCTCGACCATGCCGACGGCAGCGTCGGCGATCTTGCGCTTTCGGCCGACCGCTCGATGCTCGTGACGGTCGGCACAACGAGGATTCCGCTCCTCTGGCAGACGGCGACCGGCACCCTCCTGCGGCGCCTTCCGCTGCATCCCAACCGGGTGCAGGGCTGCGGCATCTCGCCCGACGGGACGGAGATCGTCACCGGCTGCCGGGATGGCGTGATCCGCGTCTTCGACAGCAATTCCGGCGAGGAACGAGCGCGGTTCATCGGCCACGTCGACCGGACGTGGGACGTAAAGTGGGAGGCGTCGGGCTCGATCCTCTCCTGCGGTGCCGACGGGAGCCTGCGACGCTGGGATCGGCACGCTCCTCCCGCCATTGCCGGTTTCCGCGAAGCGTCGCTCCCGCACGGCCCGGTGATGGGAGTCGTTCCCTGGGGAACCGACGGCGATTGGCTCATCGCCGCGGCCTCGTCACCGGCGGTGATCTGCAACGGGCCACGCGGACCGTGCCGAGAGGCTCCCAGCGTCCGCTTCGACAAACCCTATCACACCGCGACGACGGACGATCGCAGCCTCGTCGTCGTGGCCGATACCACCGATCCGGCCGCCGCTCTCGGCGCCCCGGGCACGATCCATGAGTTGATTGACCTGAGCACCGCATCCGATCCGGTGTCCGCCGCTCCCCCGTTGCCGGTGCCGTTGCTGCAGAGCCTGGCGTGCCTTCCGGACGGCACGATCCTGGCCGGTTCCCCGGGACGTCTCGTCGCTTGGCGAAGAGGGAGCACGACGCCGCTCGAGCTTGCGTCCTATGATCGCCCCATCGATCACCTCGCCGTCACCCAGAGCGGTGGTCTCCGCGTCGCCGTGGCGGTGGGCTCCGCGCTGCTGGTGTTCGACTGCGGGCCGGATGGCCTCCCGGACACCCGCCATCCGCACACGCTCGTGCGTGCTGACGACACCCCGGGGCAATACATCGTCGAGGTGGCCTGGTCGCCCGACGGCTCGCGGCTCGCCTATGGCAACCACGACCGAGAGGTGCGGGTGCTCGACGCCGGCACGGGGGCGCTTCTCGGCGCGCCGCTGACACTCGGAGGGGCCCCGATCGGCATCGTCTGGGGGGCGGATGGTCGGAGCCTCGTCATCGCCAACCGAGAAGCGGTCCGGCTCTATGATGGTGAGGTGGGGACGACCCTGGACGAAGTGCGGCCCGGTTGGCCGATCTTATCGATCGGTCTCGACGACGCCCCCGGCCGGCCGGGAGTCCTGATCGTCGCCGGCGGCCACGACCACGGCCGCCTCCTTCGGCTCGATCTCGGGCTGCGTTGAGCCTGGTCGCGACATTCACCCGATCCGCAGGCAGGATCCTTCAATTGCGTCCGGTGGCCGCGCCGACAATAATGGACGTCAACATCCGCTTTGCGGCTGGCGGGGCGGATCCGCGTCCCCGCAGAGCGATGGGGAGCCTCCACCATGCCCGCTTCTCTTCCTCTCTTCCGGGGCGACGAT
>CAJBCV010000111.1 GCA_903951635.1 uncultured Planctomycetaceae bacterium | reverse complement strand
CCGGCGGCGGCGGCGGTCGTGGCCGCGGGGGCGCTGGTCGCGTTGGCGGCGATCGTGGGGGGGGCCCACCACGTGCGGAGCCTGGCCCGATCCCGCGCGGTTGTCGCGGCCAAGGCGGGGGAGGCGATCGCGGCGGCGACGCTTGCCCGCGAGTCGTTTGCCCGGCTCACCGATGGGTCGGCCGAACGGTTCCTCGCCCGCGGCCAGCCTCTCGACGCGGCCGACCGCGATCATCTCCTCGCGCTCCGCGATCGCTACCGCGACTGGCCGCTCGAGCCCGACGAGGAAGACGCGCTCCACTTCCGCGCCGTTGGGCTCTTCCGGATTGCCCTCCTCCTAGACCGGTTCAACTGGAAGGACGACGCCCTCGAAACCTGCCGCGACCACCGCTCAAGTATCGAGGCGCTCGAACGCCGCGGGATCGCCACCGGGGAAGAAGGCTTGCGGCTGCACCTTCTCGAGCGTCTGGAGCGCGGGTTGCTCGTGAAGGCGGGGCGGATCGACGAGGCGATAGCCAACGCCCGGGGGACGGTCGAACGCCTCCAGGCGCACGAAGCCGCCGACCCCACCGCCGAGGTGCATTTGGCGGGGGCGTGGGGGGATCTCGGCAATCTCCTCGGCAAGGTGGGCCGGCTCGAGGAATCGCGGGCCGCGCAGGAGACGTCGATCGCGATGCTCGAGCAGCTCGTGGCCGCAGCCCCGCTCGATCCCTCGCGGCAGAAGCTCCTCCTCACGATCCTCCACAACGCCGCGATCAATCCCGCCTTCCGCGATCACCCGCTTGCCCGGCGAACGCTCCTCGAAAAGCTCGTCGAGCGGGCCGCGGCGGGGCTCGAGAGCTTTCCGACCGAAGCCCAGGAATTTCCCAAGGGG
Organism: uncultured Planctomycetaceae bacterium; assembly: GCA_903951635.1. Classification (GTDB taxonomy): domain Bacteria; phylum Planctomycetota; class Planctomycetia; order Pirellulales; family UBA1268; genus QWOP01. The sequence continues at coordinate 2,638 of CAJBCV010000111.1, read as the reverse complement.
CTCTCCCTCGGCCTCGCGCTCCTGGCCGAGACCGACCTCGAGGCGGGGAACGCCGCCGAGGCGCTCGCTTACGCCGAGCGGCGGGCCGACCTGGCCCGGCGGCTCGCCGCCGAGCACCCCCGCGAGCGGGCCCTCAGCGACATTCTGGTCTCGGCCGCCGTCCATCGCTTCCATTGCCTCCGCGCCCTCGGCCGCCCCGGTGATGCCCGGGCCGGCCTCGACGAGGCCGAGGCAATCGCGATGGCGGCCTTTGTGGAGGAGCCGGCCGTGTTTCAGCGCTCGTGGGTGCTCGCGGATGTGCTCGCCTTCAAGGCGATGATGGAAGAGGCGACCGGTCGGCGGGCCGAGGCGCTCGCCCTCCACCGTCGGCTCCGCGACGTGATCCTCCCCTGGGTGAAAGACGACGGCTCCCCCGAGCCCTTTCCGATCAAGCTCGCCCAGGTGAAGGCCGAAATCGAGCGGCTCGAGGCCGACCAGCGCGTCCCCGGGGCGACCGCGATCGCTCCGGCGGAGCCAAGGGACCGGCCGCTCCGCGGACCAAACCCGGCGGACTGATCCGGGCCGTCTCGGAGCCCTCCCGAGGTCGCGGTCTGCCCGCTCACGCCCCCCGCCCGGTGTTCCCCGCCCTGGGCACGGTTTTGCCGGCTTTTCGTCGGGGCGGGGCCGTGCCCAGGATCCCTGCCGGGGGAGATTTAGGATCGCCGCGCTCTGGCCGTATGGGGTTCAGCGGTGTTTCTCGGCCCACTGCCCTGACCGGGCCTGAAGGCACGCGCGACTGTGTCCGCACATCTCCCCCAGGAAAGGGTTTTTCGCACGATGCGTCATTTCTTCTCGATTTTCACGAGGGCCGTTGCGGCCCTGCTGCTCGTGGCGGGCGTCGCCTCGGCGGGCACGATCACGCTCTCCACGCCCACCGGGCTCAATCCCGGCGACAAGTTCCGCTTCCTGGCCGTCACCAGCGGCACCACGACCGCAACAACAACCAGCATCAACACCTACAACACGTTCGTGCAGACTGATCTCGGCGACGCGGTGTACAACGGCGGCGTCGTGAATTGGAAGGCAATCGGCTCGACGTCCGTCGTGGACGCCCGCGACAATGTCGGCGGGTTTGGAAGTCTCGTTCCGGTGTACAAGCCCTTCACAGGGACAAAGATTGCAAATGATCTCACGACCAACGCGGGTGGCTTGTGGACCAGTTCGTTGTTCGCGGCGCCGAACGAAACCTTGAGTGGGACTATTCCAGGCTCGAACACACGCGCGTGGACTGGCACACAACCGGATGGCACCAAGTTTCCTACTTACGAACTCGGCGACTCTGATTCTATGTACGGCGTGGTGAGTGTTAGCGCCAACCAAGGATGGATCCGTGCTACCGTGCAAGTTAGCACAAATAGCTACAGGATGTACGGCCTCTCCGAAGAACTGACCGTTCCCTCCGCCGTCCCCGAGATCGACCCCGCCGGGATGGGGTCGGTGATGGCACTGGTCACCGGGGCCCTCGGCCTCCTCGAGCGGCGAAGGCTCTCTTGCTTGCGTTCCTGACCGGATCGGGGCATCGTGCACCGGTTCGCACGAGGGGGCGGGCTCCGCTCGGGGCCAGCCCCCTCTTTTTTGCGCACCGCGTGACGCCGCCCGTGGACCGGGCGACGATGCGAGAGCGTTTTGCCGGCCGACAATGATCGCGCTCGACACCCATCGGTTCCTCGACGCCCATCACTCCGGTACCGACGAGCATCACTCGGCGCGGGCAGCGATTGCGTGAAGGTGCGGGGTCTCGCTCTCCGCGATCCGTTGGCCTGACGGTCGCCTGGCCGGGGCTGCCCATCGAACTTGCACGCCCTGTCAGGCGTTCTCGTCGGGTCTGTCGGCCGCGTCGGCCTGATCCTCGTCGCAAGCATCACCGGCGCCATTCTCGCTGTCGAGCGCCCGCAACATCGCAATCGCTTCCTCGAGCGTCGGGGCCTCGCCGCTGCGGACATGGCCGCGGCGGTCGGCTGACTCCAGAAGCCGGAGGCTGTCGTAGTCGGGATGCTCCTCGAGCCGATGGCGGGCCCGGTGCCCGAGCGTGCCGGCGTGGAGGGCCGTCGCCACCGGCAGCATCTCCACAAGCCACCGGGTGCGAGCGGTGACAAGGTCGGCAAGCTCCTCGAGCGCCACGGCCACCGCGGCGGAGCGGTCGATTGCCAGGCCGATGTCGTGGACAAGCGCCGCCGTGAGCAGCTCCTCGTCCCACGGACACTCCTCGCTCACTCTCGCAAACACCTGAAGCGAATGCTCGAGCGCGTCCCCCTCCGGATACTTGACCGGATCGCGCTTCACCGCGCCGAGGACGCGGACAAGTTCGGCGATCCGATCGAAGCGGTCGCCGGGAAGCCCCGGCTTTCCGGCCGGGGCATCGGAGCCCTGCACCATCGCCCGTTCCGTCTCGCGGCGAATCTCCCCCGTGTCGGGAAGATGCTGCGGCGGCACCCAGCCCCGTCCCACGCGCCTGGCGGCCCGGAAGCCGGCGCGCCGGGCGTCGCCACCACGGTCGGCGAGCATCCGCCCCGCCTCCCCGGCAATCCGCAGCCGGAGCTTGTCGGGACGGTCGGCGGCTGGGGAGGCCGAAGGATCAGCCTCCTCCCCCGCCGCCGTG
>CAJBCV010000110.1 GCA_903951635.1 uncultured Planctomycetaceae bacterium | reverse complement strand
GGGCACCTGCCGGTAGCTGCTCGAGCCGAGCGTGCCGGCGATGGCGTAATAGTCCTCTTTGGAGATGGCGTCGAACTTGTGATCGTGGCAGCGGGCACACCCCAGCGCCATGCCGAGAAACGCCTTCCCGAAAGTGTCGACCCGATTGTCGGTGCGGTCGGCCGCGTCCTGGGCGATGTCGACCGGCGAGTGGATCTCCTCGCCGAGATACCAAAAGCCGGTGCCGACCACCGACAGGTCGGCGCCGGCGGCGTTCAGCCGGGGGGTTTCGAGGAGGTCACCGGCGATCTGCTCGCGGACGAACTGGTCGTAAGGGAGATCGGTATTGAGGCTGTCGATCACCCAATCGCGGTACCGCCAGGCGTTGGGAATGGGGAAGTCGAACTCGTGGCCGCGCGTCTCGCCGTAGCGGACGACATCGAGCCAGTGGCGGGCGAACCGTTCGCCGAAGTGGGGAGATGCCAGCAGCCCGTCGACATACTTCTCGTAGGCGAGCGGATCGGGATCGGCGACCACCCGTTCGAGCTCGGCCGGATCGGCGGGAAGCCCGGTGAGCAGTTCGGCGGCCCGGCGAACGAGTTGCGCCCGGGAGGCCTCCGCCACCGGCGTCAGGCCGGCGGCCTCCAGACGCGCAAGGACGAAGCGGTCGATGTCGTTGCGGCACCAACTGACCGCCTCGACCGGCGGCGCCGCCGCGGCCCGCGGCGGCTGCCAGCACCAGTGATCGGCTTTGCGGGCGGCGATGTCGAAGCCCCCCGGCCCCGCCGTCACCGCGCCTTCGACGGGCCACGGGAGTCCCCGGCGAACCCACTCCTCGAGCGTGGCGATCGCCTCGGCCGGCAGCCGGCCGTCCGGCGGCATCTGGAGTTTGCTGTCGTAGCGGACAACCTCGACAAGGAGACTCGAGTCCGGCTTCCCCGGCGTGGCCAGCCCCTCGTGGCCGAGCGTCTCGGCGCGGGTGTCGAAGGAGAGATCCCCTTCGGGCTCGCCGGCAGCCCGGGAATGGCAGGCCGAGCAGTGTTCCAGAAGCAGCGGACGGACCCGCGACTCGAAGAACTCGGCATCCTCGGCCGACGGTGCTCCCGGCAACTCGGCGGCAGCCGCCGTGGCCAAACCCGCTGCGCTCGCCATCAAGACCGCCAGAGCGATCCCTCGTCGACCGCGGACCATGAAACACGCCACGTCGAAGTCCTCCGGGGGCCACGGGGGCCGGGGGCTCGATGCCCCACCCGCCCCCGGTCGACCGCCACGCCAAAAGGCGGGCAGACCGAGATCTATTTTACCTCCCGGCTGCCCGATCGGTATCGCGAAAGCGCCGGCTGATTCCGTGGCTTTTCAGCGCAGCGGCGGGCCGGCGAGGTCCTTGCCGTCGATCGAGAGCACCTGGAAGTGGTGCACGGCCGGCACGTCGGCCTTCCACGCCCACACGACCTTCCGCTCCGGCGACACCTCGACGAGGCGCTCCCCCTGCTTGCCGACGTGGTAGCTGGCGATCATCGTGTTGCCGTTGGGGAGCCGCTGGATGCCACAGGCATCGGCGATGGCGCCGTCGACGTCGCTGGTGTCGATCTGCCAGCGGATCTTCCCCGCCTTGTCGAACTCGACGACACGGTTGCCGTTGGTGAGGCCGGCGAGGATGCCGCCATCGGCGAGCGTGATCGCCGTGAACGGCCAGGTGTTGAGCTCCGGGGCGGCGGGATCGCGCGTGCCGATCCGCGCCAGTTCCTTTCCCGTGGCGTCGTAGCGGATGATCGCGAAGTCGAAGAGGTGGGGACAGAGGTAGGTGCCATCGGCCTGCTTGCGGCTCATGCGGGTCTGCATGTGTCCGTTGGCCTTCTGGCACGCGAGCGGAAACTCCACGTTCACCGTACCGTCCGCGGCGATCTCGAGGAGGCGCGGATTCGGCCCCGCCTCGGTGAGGACGTAGGTCCCCTCGGCGGTCTTCTGGATGCTGTTGACCTCCTCCTGGGTGCCGTCGAAGCGCCACACCACCCGATCGGCGGCGCCGTCCTTTCCGCGCTCGATCTCGACGGCCGCACCCCCGGGCCCACCATCCCCGCGCGACAGCGCGAGGAGAACGTTGCCATTGGGGAGGACCCAGCCCTCGCGGGTGTTCGCCGGATGGCTCCATTCGACCTTCCCCTCGGGGTGGTCGGGGGAGATCTCGACGATCGCCGTCCGTGGCCCGCAGACGAGGACGCGCCGCGACGGCGTCGGGGCCGCTTCGGCAACCACCGCACAGACCGTGACATGGAGGGCCCCGACCATCACGGCCAAGAGCATCGCAGAGATACGAAGGGACGGCATGAAACGGCTCCGACGGTGAGAAGGGGGTCGAGCGTGGGGCTCGGCAGGCACCGAAACCTGAAGCATGCTAACCGATTGTTCCCCGGGCCGGCCCGACGCTCCCCGCTTGTGGTCGCGACCGGCGCGGCGGAGAATCCGCGACTGCGTTATCCAGCCCGGTCCATCCCGGTCCCACGGCCACCATGCCCAGCACCAAAAGCCCCCGATCGACGCCGATGGCCGACGATGATGGCGTCTCCGAGGGAAAACCGCGCGGCCGCACTCCCTGGACGTGGAACGACATCAACCTCGTCCTCGACGTCGTCCTCATGCTCTTGTTCGCGGCGGAGTGCTTTGCCGCCGTGATCGTGCGCCACGTCTTTCCCCCCGGCCCCGGAGCCGCGGGATGGAAGCTGTGGGGGCTCGATTACGACGCCTGGGGCGGGATCCAGTTCGGGCTCTTGGCGGCCCTCGCCGGCGGGATCCTCCTCCATGTCATGTTCCACTGGTCGTGGGTCTGCACGATGGTCGCCGGTCGCTGGTCGGGCCGTCCGAAGGGGCGGGTCGACGAGGGGATGCAGACGATCTACGGCGTCATCCTTCTCATCACGCTGCTCCTCAGCGTGGGGATTCCGGTGGCCGTCGCGGTGCTCACCGTCCAGCCGCCGGCATGACCTCCGGGCTGCACAGCGGGCAACCGGCCGGTGCGGCGTCGCCGAAGTGGACGAAGCCCGCCCCGCGGGCGATCGACACGCAGCCGGTGAGGACGAGGCACCAGGCCGCGATCGCGTGGAAATGGCGACGGGCGGCGAGGCCGAGGATCGATCCACCGAGCCCGGCGACGAGGAGCGCGGGCACGGTCCCTGCGCCGAAGGCGACCATCGTCAACAGGCCACGGGGGACGTCGTGCGTCGCGGCGGCCAGCGCGAGCATGCCGTAGAGGAGGCCGCAGGGGAGGAGGCCGGTGAACATCCCGGCGAGGAATACCTCGAGCGTTCCCCGCGCCGTGAGGAGCGCCCGAAACGCCCCGCCTCCGGGGCACCCGCCGGCGCCGACACCGCGCCGCCGGATCACCCCGGCTGCGAGCAGCCCCTGGACGACGAGGAGCACCCCGGCGGCGATTGCCAGGATCGCCGGCACGTTCGTCCAACCCACCAGCGCCCGCGACACCCGCAGGCCGATGAAGCCGGCGGCGCCGCCGAGGACGGCGTAGGTGAACACTCGTCCGGCCGACCAGGCTGCCTGACGGGCGAGATTGGCCCGCCATGCCGGCGCCGCACTGCCGATGGCAAGGGCAAAGGGCCCGCACATCCCCAAGCAGTGGGCTGACCCGAGGAGCCCCGAAGCGACGAGCAACGGCCATTCGATCATCGGTGAGTCTCCGCGGCCCCGGCCGGCTGGAGCACCGGTGCCGCAAGGGAACGCGGCATGTCAGCCATCGCACCTGCGGAAGGTGTCGCCCGCTCGGTGCTGCCGTCGGCCAATCGCAGCGACGACGTGACGACCAACAGACTGCTGGCGAGCATCGCCAGCGCCGCAAGCGCCGGATGAACCCATCCGGCAGCCGCCAGTGGCACCAGCGCCGCGTTGTAGCCGAAGGCCCAGAGGAGATTCCAGCGGATCGTGCGACCGGTGCGGGCGGCGAGATCGGCGAGCCATGGGAGGTCGGAGAGGTCGTCGCGCAGCAGGCAGATGTCGGCCGACCAGCGGGAGACATCGGCCCCGCAGCCGAGGGCCACGCCGGCGTCGGCGGCGGCCAGGCTCGGCGCGTCGTTGATGCCGTCGCCGACCATGACGACGCCTCCACGCTCTCCCTCGAGGGCCTTGATGCGTTCGAGCTTCCCTTCGGGGAGGAGGGGCGCCTCCCACTCGACTCCGATCTCGTCGGCGATCCGCGCAACCCTCTCCGGCCTGTCGCCAGAGAGGATCAGCGGCCGCACGCCCCGCGCGAGCAGCGCCGCCACGGTGGGGATCGCCTCCGGCCTGAGCGTCTCGGCAAACCACAGGCATCCAATCACCCGGCCATCGATCGCAAGGGCCGATTGGGGCTCGTCAGCGGCGAACGCCCGCGCTCGTTCGATCTCCCCTTGCCCGCCAAGGCTCTCGATCCAGCGGAGGCTGCCAAGTTGCACCGTCGCTCCGTCGGCGGCGCGCCTCGCCTCGATCCCCCTTCCGGGCACGGTGCGCACTTCGATCATCGCCGCCGTCGTCAGACCGCGAGCCTCCGCCTCGTCGACGAGCGCTCGGGCGTGGACATGCGTCGAACCGCGCGCGAGCGCTCCGGCCACGGCGAGGAGATCGTCGTCGTCGCGGATGCCAGCGGCGGCCGCGGCGGGGAGGAGGAAAACGTCGCTGAGGCGGCAGCCGGTCGTGACGGTGCCGGTCTTGTCGAAGCACCAGGCCCGCGCCGAGCCGAGCCGTTCGAAGGCGTCGCCATCGCGGACGAGCACCTGCCGCCGGGCGGCATTGCCGATCGCCGCCCACAGCGCCAGCGGCGTCGCCAGGCCGAGGGCGCACGGGCACGACACGACGACGACCGCGAGCCCCGCCAGCACCCCGGCCGCCATCCCCTCGCGCCACCAGTGAACGGCACAGCTCCCGACGGCGACCACGAGCACCAGCGGAAGAAACCAGGCGGCGAGCCGCTCGGCGAGCCGCTGCTGCCGGCTCCCCCCTGCCGCGGCCGCAGTGACCGCCTCGATGAGCCGCTCGAGGGTGCCCGCGCCGGGGGCGGCCGTCACCTCGACGATCAGTTCACCGTCGAGATCGAGCGTGCCGCTGTGGAGGGAATCGCCCGGCCCCTTCACGACCGGCACGCTCTCGCCGGTCACCGTCCGCTCGTCGATCGCCCCGCAGCCTGCCACGATTCGCCCATCGGTGGGAACATGCTCGCCAGGGAGCAAACGCACCCTGCTCCCCGGCCGCACCCCGACAAGCGGCACCTCCACCTCGCCATCGGCGGTCACCACGCGGACCCGATCCGGGAGGAGCTTCTGCAGGTCGCGGAGCGCGGAGGTGGTGCGGAGCTTCCCCGAGGCCTCGAGCCACCGGCCGAGCGTCACGGCCAGGAGCACCATGCAGGCGACCTCGAAATAGACATGGCCGCTTCCCTGCCAGGTGGCCCAGGCCGATTGGCCGAACGCGGCCGCCACGCCGGCGAGGAGGAGGAGGCTCGAGCCGATGCGCCCGCGGCGGAGATCGGCCAGCGTGTCCTCGACGAGCGGCCCGCCGAGGAGCAGGAGCACCGGCCCGGTGAACAGCAGACAGGCATGCCGCGCGAGGTCGTAGAACACCCGTGATCCGGCCGACGGATCGGCGGCGGCCCCCTCCTGCTGCGACCAGAGGAGCATCGTGAACACCATCACGTTCATCGTGAAGAAGATGGCAAGGCCGAGCCTCGTCATCATCCAGCGGGCCTCGCCATCGGCGCCGCTCGAGGCGGTGATCGAGGCAGCGAAGCGACAGCCGAGGCAGCAGTAGCGCGGCTCGTGATCTTTTTCAGCGCCGTCCCCAGCGGCCACTCCAGCCAAGGGCAGTCCGCAATAGTCGCACGCAGCCCCCGCTCCGGCCATGTCTTCCCCCCGTGAACGGGTCTCGGGGCGGCTCAGGGCCGCTGGATGAGTTCCACCTGCATCGCCGGCAGGAGGTAACGGATCGTGTAGGTGATCGCGAACACCCAGAAACCGATCCAGATCGCCCGCACGTACCAGGGAATGTCGTTGCCGGTGTAGTTGTGGAAACGGTGCTCCGCCTCGGGGGCACCGGGACGCGTCTCAGGCATGCCTTGGACTCCTCGGTTGAGCTCCGCGATGGGGGAAGAGGGCGTGAACGCGGCCGCCGTCGAGGCGGGCTTCGTTGTCGAGGAAATCGACCTTCGGCTTCTCGATATCGCGGAACATTCCGTTCCACGCAGCCCACAGGAGCATGCAGAAGAAGCCGGCACTGGCGAGGAGATAGTTGAGGATCGGAGCGACAGCGAACTCCCCACCGCCGGTGCCCCGGTAGATGTGGACGAACTCGACGAACTTCCCCAGGAAGCCGTACATGCTGGGGATGAGGATCAGCACCGCCATCGCCGCGGTCACCCACGCCTGCCGACGGCTCATGCCGTGGCGGCGGACGTCGGCGACGGATCGACCGGGGAGCGGCGCGGCGGCCACCTTGGATTCACGGCTCACCCTTCACCTCCGCGAGTTCCTCGTAGTAGGGATACTCCTCGAGCCACGACCCGAGCCACTGGATGTAGGTCATGACCGCGATCCCACGACGGTTGGGCTTGTCGGGCGATCCGTCGAAAAACCACGGATATTCGGGCATCGGCGAATCGGTGGAGACAACCTGCGGCTTGTGGAAGTGGACGGCGTGCCAGTCATTCCCGCGCCGTCCCCCCTCGCGGCTCAGATCGGGCCCGACACGGCGTGTGCCGAAGAGCACCGGCCGCTGGAGCTCGTTGTCGTACTCCTCCGACTTCGACACCGGGCCGAAGCGGCGTGATTCGTTCGACACCGGGCGGACGAACTGGCTGTGGCAGTGCCAGCACCCCTCGCCGACATAGAGCTGGCGGCCGAGCCGCAGCGCCTCCGCACAGGCCTCCTCCGTCGGCTCGCCGAAGGCGTTTTGAAACGACTCCGGATACCGCTGGGCAAGATCGCGAAACTGGGCCATGACGCGCTTGTTGACCACCTCCTCGGCCGTCTGCTCGTGGCGGTCCTTGTACATGATCATCGGCACCACGCCGTTGCCGAGGAACGCGATGAGGAAAAAGCCGATCCCGGCGATGAAGAAAATGCCCGACTTGCTCTCGAACATGCGGTCACTCCAAGGGTCTTCATCGAATCCGGGGCAACGAACCGGCGGGACAGGATCAGGCGGTGGGGGTGCCGGCGGCGCGGGCGGGGAGCGGGTCGGTCGCCTCGGCCCCTCGGGCCGTCATCCACAGGTTGAACAGAAAACAGAGCAGACCGGCAAACATCGCCAGCCCCGCAAAGACGCGCGTGATCCAGAACGGCTGAGAGCCGTTGGTCGAGGCGTCCCACGGCTGGAGCGACGACCAGTAATAGCCCTGGAAGATCCCCGCGAAAGTGAGATCGAGGAACATCACCGACAGGCCGCCGGCGGAGAGCCAGTAGTGGTATTCGCACAGGCTCCGGCTCCACCACGGCCGGCCGAGGAGCCGGGGGAAGAGGTAGGTCATGATCCCGAACAGCCACAGGCTGAAGACGCCGAACATCACCAGATGGGCGTGCCCCACGACCCAGTCGGTGAAGTGGATCAGCTTTTGAAACGTGAGCGTCACCTGGAGGGCGCACTGGAAGCAGGTGATGAAGTAGAAGACCATGCCGGTGTAGAAGTAGCGGATCGGGAGGTTTTCGAAAAACTCCTTGCCGCGGCCGACGAGCGTGCCGAAGAAGTTGATCACCACCGTCGCCACGACCAGTTCCACGGCGATCGTCGAGATCACCGCGCCGTACTGGAGAAACATCGGGATCGGCGTGTAGAGGAAGTGGTGGATACCCTGAAGCGGGTAGAAGAACGCCAGCCCCCAGAAGCCGACGAGCGACAGGCCGTGGCTCCAGATCGGCTTCTTGAGCATGATCGGCACGAAGTAATACATCAGCCCCCAGCCCAGCGGCGTGACGAACAGGCCGACGAGGTCGTGGATGAAGAGTCCGCCGATGGCCCCGGCGCTGGTGCCGGCGACGGCATACTCCGGGAGGAGATTCCCCATCGCGTAGGTGAGGAAGGTCCAGACGAACGCCGCCATGAAATACCAGAGCGAGACGTACATCGGGCCCTTGCTCTTCCCGATCGGCACCATGAAGTTCACCGCCACCAGCGCCAGCCCCACCAGCGCCAACGGATCGATCCAGAACGGCGTCTCCCCCCACTCCAGCCCCTGGGCGCCGAGATTCATCGGCAGGTGCCACTTCTTCGCCAGCGCCAGGATCCAGGGCTGATCCTGGAACGTCGGCCCGAGGACGATCCCCAGCGCCGTCGACAGCACGATCACTTGCCAGGCCCCGAAGATGAACCACGACAGCCGGGTGCTCAGCACCTTGTGGAACGTCAGACGGGGCACGGCCCAGTGGAGCGTGCCGAGGAAGGCATTGGCGAGGAAGCCGTAGGCAATCGCGTTGGTGTGGATCATCCGCCACCGCCCCGGCGAGAGAAGCTCCGTCCCCCGGAAGGGATTCCAGTGGACCAACTGGAGCGCCACGAGGAGCCCGGCGAGCATCGAGATCGTGAGGAACGTCAGCGCCGCCACGTAGTAGCAGACGATGATCTTCTCATCGACGAGGTCGTCGTGCGAAGGCGCTGCGGCGTCTCCCGCCACGGGACCGTCGGACCGGTGATGGACGGACGCGCCGTGGGTCATGACTCCTCCGTCTGAAGCCGGTAGGGGTGGAACTCACCCCAGGGGAAGATCAACGCCATCGTCCAGCCGAACACCAGATGCGTCGCCAGCGCCACCCACCAGGGGAGCTGGGCGTTGTCGACGATCCAGTTGCCACCGAAGAGGAGCGGCTGGAGCCAGGAGATGACGCCGTAGAAGTTGACGAGCCAGACGACGACCGCGATCGCGCTGGCGCAGGCAAGCCGCCCCGGCAGCCCCGCCTTGGCGGCATACTTCCCCAACACCACCTGGAAGATGATCCCCAGGAGCATGCCGGTGGCGATATAGAGCACGCACCCCATCGCCAGCGCCAGCGAGTCGTTGAAGGCCGGGTCGAGCGCCTTTCCGCCGAGGCCGAAGGTCAGGTAGACGCGGATCAGCTGGAGGGGATCCTTGCCGGCGAGCGTCGCGCCGATGATGTTGAACATCAGGCTCGCAAGCGCTCCCACGATGCCGAGGAAGAATCCCGACGTGGCGTAATAGGTGAGGTAGTAGCCCTGGTGGGCCCAGTCGTTGCGGGGCAGGCCGGCCCCCTCGAGGCCGGCGTCGACGGCGGCATCGAGCTCCGCCTCGAGCCGTGCCGTCTGGGTGCGGAGCTCGGCAAGCCGGGCACGCTTCGCGGCAAGGGTTTCAGGGCTCATGGGATCCGCCTTTCGCGCGGACGGTCGTGACGTGTGGCCTGGGAAACGAAGGGATCGCGGCGTGGTGATCGAGGCCGTCGACGGGCGGAATCACGGCCGCTGCCGCCGGCTCCGCCGGGGCCGCACTCTTCTGGAGCACCTCGTCGATCGCCGCCTGCTCCGCCGCGGGAATCCCGTTGTTCTCGATCACCTCGGTGATGAAGTGGACGAGATGCCAGATCCGCTCGGAACGTGCCTCGGCCGTCTCGCCGCTGACCGTGTTGGGATCCTTCGACGCCGGCATCGGTGTCCCGTTGATCCCCGAATAGATGCGGCGGTAGATGTCCTCCGGCCGGCGTCCGCCGTGGAGCATCCCCATGGCCAGATTCGCCGGATAGGCGATCCGCCCCCAGGTGTCGACGCCGACGTCGGCCGACTTGCTGCCGGCGGCGTCGCGGTTGTGGCACTTCACGCAGTACATCTCGGCGAACGCCACGGCGCCGTCCCGGACGGTTTCCGGCGTCTTCGCCGGATTGACCGTCAGCGGCCGGACGAACTCCTCGTCGGCACGCGCCCACGAAGCGTCGATGTCGGTGACGAACTCCGCCACGGTGGCCGGGTCGAAGTCGTCCTCCTCGACGAGCTCGTCGGTCGCCTCACGAATGAGGTTGATCTCGAGTTCGCCGCGCGCCGAGAGCGTCTGGACGTAGTCGATGACCGCCTCGCGCTCCTCCTCGGGGAGGAACCGGAAGGCCGGCATCGACGTCCCCTTCGCACCGTAGATGACGATCCGCCGCAGGTCGTCGCGGCGCGGCTTCGACCCGCGCGGTGTCGAGGCGAACTTGAAGACGCCGTTGCGGTAGTCCCGCGGGGGCGGATTGAGATGGACCGCCGCCGGCCCCTGGCCGTCGCCGGTCGTGCCGTGGCATCCGGCGCACTGCCGGGCGTAGACGTCGCGGCCGAGGGCCAGATGGAGCCGGTCGTAGCCGGGTTTGTCGACGCGCGGGATCGCGTCGACCCCCTTCCCCTCGGCATCCCCCTCCCCTTCCTTCGGCAACGCCATCCTGGGGCTGGCGGGGCTGCCGTGGTAGGCGGCGAGATACTGGGCGATCTGCTCCTTGTGCTTCGCCGGAAGCTCGAGCTTCTCGCTCTCGGCACGAAGGGTGTAGGCGGAGTCGGGAAGGCGGGAGCAGCCCCCGGCGAGGATGAGGAGGATCACTCCCCATATCCGGACTTCCCTATCCAGACGTCCACAAATCAACCGATCGACACCATCCACCGTTCGTAGCCTGGAGAGCATCACTCGTTGTCCGGTGAGGGCCGCAGAAGGGGCGTCGCATCCGACACCCACGCAGCGAGGCGAACCGCCCCTGAGATGCCAAACATACGACGTTCACCGAGCCAAGGCAACCAACGATTAACGCATGGCGCTCTGCGAAAAACGACGCCCATCGGTCACGCGACGAGATCGCCAACGACGTTGTCCGATCGTTTTCCGGAACGCCGTCCTCCGTGCCGCCTGCAGCTCCGGCAAGGCGGCGCCTCACGGCGCTTGAGTGGGAAATCCGAGGCCATGGCGGCCGCGAGCCTCAGGCGGGCACGAGCCCCGGTCGACCGTTCTCGATCCGGAAGCTCGCAGCGGTCGAGACCGTCCCGCCGGGCTTGTCGACGAAGTCGACGACCTCGAAGTCGGCCCTGGCCACCTCGGGCGTCACCTCGCAACGCACGTAGCCACGCTGCTGGGAGTGGAACCGCAGGCAGGGATTCTCCGCCAGGATCGCGGCGAGATCGGCCGGAGTCGTGGTCCCGTTCCCGCCGGAGGAGATCGACGTCCCGACGAGCTCGGCCCCCACCTTCCGCGACGGACCGCCGTCGAAATCGACGAGGAGATCGTTGGCCCAGTGGCTGTGGATGTCGCCGGTGAGGACGAGCGGGTTCGCTTCGGGGCGGTCGGCGAAGGCGCGGAGGATCCTCCGCCGCTGCTGCTCGTAGCCGGGCCACTGGTCCATGCTGTAAGCCTCGCCCGGCCCCGCCCGGCGGTCGATCCGCGCCATCATCACCTGCTGCGCGAGCACGTTCCACCGCGCCGGCGATGCCCGGAAGCCCTCGAGGAGCCAGGCCTCCTGCTCGCTCCCGGTGAGCGTGGCGTCGTCGCGCATCTCCTCGCCGCACGGGGGCTTGTTGCCGTCGCCGCAGGGCTGGTCGGTGCGGTATTGGCGGGTGTCGAGGACGAAAAACTCCGCGAGCGTTCCCCAGTCGCTGCGCCGGTAGAGCTTCATGTCGGGGCCGTCGGGAAGACTCGCCGCGCGGAGCGGCATCTGCTCCCAGTACGCCCGGGAGGCCCAACTGCGGCGCTCGAGGAGCTGCTCTGGGGTCTCCGTGGCAGAGTGTGGGGTGGCGGACGCGTAGTTGTCTTCCACTTCGTGATCGTCCCAGGTGACGAGCCACGGACAGGCCGCATGGGCCGCCTGGAGGAGCGGGTCGGTCTTGTAGAGAGCGTGGCGGATCCGGAAGCCGGCGAGCGAGTCGGTCGGGGGACCGTGGCGACGGACACGCCCCTCACGCGCCGGGTATTCGTAGATGTAGTCGCCGAGATGGAGGATGAGATCGAGCTCGGCGCGGGCCATCGCCCCATAGGCGGTGTAGAGCCCTTCCTCCCAGTTCTGGCACGAGGCGAAGGCGAAGGCCAAGCGTTCGGGCATCGTGCCGGCCGCCGGCGTCGTCCGTGTCCGCCCCACCGGGCTGGTGGCTGCTCCGGCGTGGAAGCGGTAGAAGTACCACCGCGCGGGGGCCAGGCCCGTCGGCTCGACATGGATGCTGTGGGCCCAGTCGGGGGTAGCGGTGACGGTGCCGCGGCGCACCCCCTTCGTGAAGCCCTCGTCGTCGGCGATCTCCCACGACACTTCGACCGCCTCCGCCGGCATCCCTCCGTCGGCCTCGAGCGGGCGAGGGGCCAAACGCGTCCACAGAACCACCCCCTCCGGCGTCGGATCACCGCTGGCAACGCCGAGCGCGAACGGATCGGCAGGGAACGACGGATTGGCAAGCACGCGCCCCTCGGCCCGCGACGCCCAGACGGCGGCGGCGGCCAGCGAAGTCGTCGTGAGGAAGCGGCGCCGCGACCGGCGCGCGGAAAAGGGCTCGGCAGGGAAGCGCATGGAAGATTCTCCAGGGGAGGAGCCGACCATGCTATCAGCCGCATCCCTCGGCTCCCACGCTCGCCGTGGGAGCCGCGGACCCCGCGCGTCAGGCCGCCCGGTCGCCGGACGGGGCCTGGGCTGCGGGCGCGAGGCTCTGCGCCGAGGGCCCGATCGGCGGCGCCGACGTCACCGGCGACTCGCCGAAGTAATACTTCTTCGCGTCGGGGTTGTTGAGCACTTCGTCGGCGGTGCCGTGGCAGAGCACCTTCCCGGCCCGGATGACGTAGCTGCGATCGGTAATGGCGAGCGTCTCGCGCTCGCGATGGTCGGTGATGAGGATCGAGATCCCGTCGTCGCGGAGCTTGACGATGATCTTCTGGATCGAATGGATCGTGACCGGATCGATCCCGGTGAACGGCTCGTCGAGGAGGATGATCCGCGGGTTCGTGACGAGGCAGCGGGCGATCTCGAGGCGTCGCTTCTCGCCACCCGAGAGCGACCCTGCGCGGGACTTGCGGATGTGCTGGATCGAGAACTGATCGAGGAGTTGCTCGCAGCGCTCGCGGCGCTCCTTCCGGTTCATCCCCACCAGTTCCATGATCGCCAGGAGGTTCTGCTCGGTGGAGAGCTTGCGGAAGACGCTCTGCTCCTGGGCGAGATAGCCCATGCCGCCATCGCGGGCCCGCTTGAACATCGGCCAGTGGGTGATCTCCTCGTCGTCGAGGAGGACGCGGCCCGCATCGGGGATCACCATCCCGCAGGTCATGCGGAAGCTCGTCGTCTTGCCGGCGCCGTTGGGCCCGAGGAGGCCGACGATCTCCCCCTGCTCGACGTGGAAATCGACACCGTCGACCACGCGGCGCCGGCCGTAATTCTTCACCAGGCCTTCGACCTGCAGCAGCGGCATCGGGCTCCCCCCTCGGCAGGGATCGAATCGTCCTCGGGCAACCTATCGCACCGGCCCCATCCTCCCGAAGTTCGGCCATGAGGGCAACCGCAACTCGACCGGGTTTCCCCGCACCCGGAAGCGGATCGGGACGGCCCAATCGGGGTACCAGGCGTGCGGCCAGAAGATCGTCAGGGCCTTGCCGACGATCAGGTTGCGATCGACGTGGTGCCCCTCGAGCCACAGCCGGCTGTCCTTGCTCGCCGCCGAGTTGTCGCCGAGAACGAAGAACTGATCGGCCTCGAGCGGGAAGTCGAGCCGGGGCTTCTCGATCATCCCCCCGACGGCGCTGATGCCGTCGGCCCCGATGTAAAAGATGTCGCGAAGGACGCGCACCGCCGAGAGGCGGAGCGAGGCACCGATCGCCGTCACGCCGGCCGGCGCGAGATCAGAGACCGCGTCGGAGCCGGGGCGAAGCTCTTCCTTCACCGGCTTCGCCACCGCGGCGGCATCGATCGGCGTCGTCCAGGTCGTCGGCGCGTCGAACGCCACCCGCCGGCCGTCGATGAACAGGGAGAGTTCGTCGTCGACGTTGGCAAACAGGACCGTCCACGCCCCCCGGCCGCGGAGCTTCGTCGCCGCCTTCGGCCGCGCCCCGCCGAGGGACGGACTGGCGAGCTCGACGCCGCCGGAAGCGAGATCGATTCGAGCCTCGTGGCGACGCCCCCCTTCCACGAGATCGAGGACGACGGTGCCGCTCTCGCCACGGCTCTCGAGCCTCGTCTCCATCGCCAGGTCGCCCACCCAATGGGATTTGGTCACGATCGCGTTGTAGGGCTGGAAGTCGTCGATGAGCAGCGGCGACAGGTCGCCATCGACACGCACGCCGGCCCTGATCTCCTCCCAGTCGTCGGAGGTCGGCATGAAGTGCCGGTAGCGGAGCGTGGCCGGGCCGTCTCCCTGCACGTCGACCGCCCAGGAACGGCCGCCGTCGTCGGTCGACCACCGGGGCGTCGCCCCGGGGCCCCAGTCGCTCCACCGCAGTGGCCAGCCCGCCTTGGCGAGATCGTCTGATTCGTGACGGGAATCGTGGACGCACTGGAGCATGGCGAGAAGCTTGGCCGTCGGCTTGCGGGCGATCGTCGGCTCGGCGGCGTCGTGGCTGGTCCAGATGTCGCCGCCGGCGATCGACACCGTCTCCCCCGGCAGTCCGATGAGCCGCTTGATGTAGTTCGTCTTCGCATCCTCCGGGTAGCGGAAGACGATGACATCGAAGCGCTTCGGGTCGACGTAGTCGTAGGCGAACTTGTTGACGAGGATCCGGTCACCGTTGAACGACGGATAGCGCGGATCGTAGGCCATGTGGTCGTCGGTGAGGAGATCCATGTCGTGGCCGCAGTTCGGGCAGCGGGACGACCCGATCAGCTTGTTCGCCAGACGCATGCGGACCTGCTCGAGCTGGCCGTGCGGGGACGTAAGCGTCTCCACCCGGCGCCGGGCCTGTTCGCGATCGCCGGCGGGGGCGTTCTGGTCGGCCATCACGCCCTTGGCCCGGGCGAGGTCCCCTTCGAGCTGCGCCAACTGCTCGCGGAAGCTCTGCGACTGGTCGTCCTCTTCGGCGCTACAGCCGACGCGGTAATCGCGGCCGCAGGCGGTGCAGACGAGATCCTTGTGACGCCCCATGAGGGCCGGCGCCATGGAGCCTGTGGGAATGACGAACGCCTCCGCCTCGAAGGCCCGGAAGAGGAGGGCGAGGGTGAAGGCGACGACGATCGATTCGATCGTCTCCCGGCCGAAAGCCAACGGATGGACCACCATGTCGCGGGTGCGGAGCCGGGCCGCAGCGGGGACTCTTGCGGCATCGCCGGCCGGCGGGGACGGGGTACGGCTCTTGTCGATGGACATGAACGGGCTCCGGGCGGAAAGGCTACCGATCCCCGCAGACTATTTTTTAGACGGGGCGGGGGCAAGCGATCCTGTCGGTCGGATCTCCGCGGAGCGGCGGAAACCGATCCTGTCTCACGTCGATCGCTTCCCCACCCAGCCTCACTTCCCCAGCAGCCGGTCGACCACCCCTTCGACGTCGTCGTAGGTGAAGGGGCGCTTGAGCCGCTTGGTCGCGTCGTCCTCGTCGAACCGCTGGGCGAGCTTCCCGTCGGGGCCATAGACATAGACCGCCGGCACGCTCACGAGATCGAGCTTCCGGTAGACGACATCAGCTTCCTCCGTGGAGAGGAGATTGACGACCTCGCCGGCCCCGATCTTATTGAGGAACTTCTCCACCGTGGGAAGGAGGTCCTCCGGAGCATCGATCCCCTCGTAGTCGACGGAGAACGAGAGGCAGGCGACCGAGTCGCCGTGGGCTTTCTCGAGGGCGACGAGCCTCGGAAACTCTTTCACACACGGGGGGCAGGAGGTGCTCCAGCAATCGACGACCACCACCTTCCCGGCATGCCGGGCGATCTCGGCCTCGAGCCCGGCGAGGTCGACGAGCCTGACGGTCGCCTTGCCCGGCGTCTGGGCCGGGGCCGGGGCCACCGACACCGCCGCCAGGAGAAGCACGGTTCCCAGCCAGGCCCCGCGCCGCGACAATCGCCCCCACGTGCAAAGCATCCCCATCGCCACCCGTTCCGCCATGGCCACCTCCAGGTTCGTCCATCTCCGCCACAAGGCCCCCGACACCTTCGCGGTGCCGCGCGAGCTCGTCGTCGCCTGCGCCCCGATGCGCAGCCACGTCAATCTCTCCCACATCGTACGAACCTGCGGCTGCTTTGGCATCCGCCGGGTGATCGCCTGCGGCGCCGCCCGACTCGACGACAAGATCGCCCGCGACGGCGCCGATTCAGTCGACCTCGAAGTCCACCGCAGCCTCGGGCCCGTCCTCGACCGGCTCAAACGCGACGGCTGGCAGTTGGTCGGACTCGAGCAGACGACCGGATCGGAGTCGCTCTTTTCCTTCCCGTTCGTGTCGCGGACGGTGCTCGTCATCGGCAACGAACGGCTCGGCCTCGAAGAAGAGATCCTCGACCGACTCGACCGGGTCGCCGAGATCCCGATGGCCGGCCTCCCCCACAGCCTCAACGCCGCGACCTCGACCGCGGTCGCGGTCTATGAATACTGCCGTCAGTTCCCCGCCGGCGGACCACTGCAGCCGGCCGTGGAGCCGGCATGACGCTCCTCATCGGCACCGACGAGGCGGGCTACGGCCCGAACCTCGGCCCGCTGGTCGTGGCGGCTTCGGCCTGGAGACTGCCCACCGCGGACGACGCCGCCGACCGGTTCGCGCGTCTGTCGGCCGAGATCGGCACCGCGGCGGCCCTCGGGCAGCCGCCATGGGCCGACTCGAAGCAGCTCTACAAACCGGGGGGCGGGCTCGGCGCTCTCGAGCGTGGCGTGCTCGCAGCGCTCGCTTCCACAGGACAAGCTTCCACCACGCAGCCCACGAGCCGCGCGATCCCCTCCGACGGCGCCGCACTTTCGGCGCGGCTCGGCATCGAGATCCCCGTCGCCAGCGCGCCTCCGGAGTGGCCGCGGTTGATGGCGATGTCGATCCCCGTCGCCGTTTCCTCCGAGAGCCTCGTGGCCCTCGACGCGGCCATCGCCACGATCCTCCCCCGACATGGCGTGCAGCTCGTCGCCGTCGCGTGCCGACTGCTCCCTCCCGCCGCGTTCAATGCCCTCCTCGACAGCGGCCTCAACAAGTCCGACATCCTCTCGAAAACGACCCTCGAACTGGCCGCCGATCTCCGCCGGATGGCTCCGGGAGAGCCGGCGATCGTGTGGTGCGACCGCCATGGTGGGCGGAAGTCGTATGCAGCGCTCGTCGGCCGGCATTTCGCCGCGCCCCTGGTCCGCACGCTCGTCGAGACCGCTGCCACGAGCGTCTACGAGATCCCCGCCGAAGGCCTGCGGATCGAGTTCACCGTCGGCGGCGAAGCGCGGGTGCCCGTAGCGCTTTCGAGCATGACGGCGAAGTATCTCCGCGAGTTGGCGATGACGGCCTTCAATGCCCACTGGACGGCCCTCGCACCGGGACTGCGGGCGACGGCCGGCTATCCCCTCGATGCCCGCCGGTGGCGCGAGGAGGCGGCGGCCGTCCTCGCGCGCTGCGGCCTCCCCCCCGACAGCCTCTGGCGGCGCGCCTGAGGCGGCGAGCCGGGGCGGTGCTGGACTGCCCCGCCCTGGCCCTCGATAATCGGGGTTCGTTTTCTCCACGGCTGGCCGAAGTCGGGGAAGATGCCGAGGTTTCTGTCGAGGTTTCTTCGGGGCTCACGTTCGGGGCCTCGCCGTGGGCTGGCCTCGCCCCGCAGGTCAGCCCGAGCCCGGGACGTTCGAGGAGTGATCATGGACCAACCGAACGACCGTGACCGGAAGGCCACTCCGCCCGCCCCGGGGGGCGACGCCACCATCAACCTCCCTCCGGCCGCGTCCGGAGGCGACGCCACGATCAATCTTCCTGCCGGCGCGGCCGACGCCACGATCCAGTTGACCCCCGCTCAGACGATCGCGACCGACGCCACCATCCAATTCTCGGCGCCCGCCGACACCACGAGCGCCGACAGCGGAGCGACGATGGCTCTCCCTCCGGCCAAGGGAACGCCAGACGACGGCACCGTCGCACTCGGGCCGGGGGAGTCGCCGCGCGGCAACGCGAGCGTCGCCTTCGCAACGTCGACAGCGGATTCGATCGGCCCTTCGATCGATCCCACGACCGGGCGGCCGGTGCCGCATGTCAGCGGCTACGAGATCCTCGGCGAACTCGGCCGTGGCGGCATGGGGGTCGTCTACAAGGCCCGGCAGGCCAAGCTCAACCGGCTTGTCGCCCTCAAGATGGTGCTCTCCGGGGGACACGCCAGCCCCGATGCCCTGGCCCGCTTTCTCGTTGAAGCGCAGGCCGTGGCGGCGCTCCAGCATCCGAACATCGTCCAGATCTACGAGGTCGGCGAACACGATTCGCTCCCTCACTTCTCGCTCGAGTTCGTCGACGGTGCCCCGCTCGACCGCGCCCTCGCGGGCAAGCCGCAGAAGCCCGTCGATGCAGCGAAGCTCGTGGAGACGCTCTCCCGGGCGATGCATTTCGCCCACGCCCACGCCATCCTCCACCGCGATCTCAAGCCGGCCAACGTTCTCCTCACTTCCGACGGGGTGCCGAAGATCACCGACTTCGGCCTGGCGAAGAAGCTCGAGGGTGATTCGAGTCAGACCAAAGACGGCTCGATCATGGGCACGCCGAGCTACATGGCGCCGGAACAGGCACGCGGGGAACTCAAAACCCTCGGCCCCTCCGCCGACATCTATTCGCTCGGGGCGATGCTCTACGAGATGCTCGTCGGCAGGCCGCCGTTCCTCGGCTCGAGCCCCTTCGACACCATCATGCAGGTGATCAAGGAGGAGCCGGTGCCGCCGTCGCGGCTGATGCCCAAGCTCCCGACGGACATCGAGACGATCTGCCTGAAGTGCCTCCAGAAGGAGCCCTCCAAGCGCTACGCCTCGGCGGAACTCCTCGCCGAGGATTGCCGCCGCTTCATCGCCGGCGAGCCGATCCTCTCCCGCCCGATCTCCCCGGCCGAGCGGGCGTGGCGCTGGTGTCGGCGCAACCCGAAAGTGGCGAGCCTCCTCGCCACCGTCGCCGGGCTCCTCGTCCTCGTCGCGGTGACGTCGACGGTGTCGGCGCTGACGATCGCCGAAGAGCGGAATCTCAAGGAAATCCAGCGCAAGGATGCCGTCGACGCCCGGGAGGTGGCGGAGGCGGCCAAGAAAACGGCCGATGACAATGCCAAGGCGGCCGCCGACCAAGCCGGCTTGGCCCTGACGACGATGCAGGTCTTGATCGACAAGGTGCAGACGCAGCTCGACGAGGCCCCCCGCACCCAGCAGATCAAGCGGGATCTCCTCGAGACCGCCATGGAAGGGCTGAAAGCCGTCGCCAAGGAGGCGGAGCGCTCGACGAGCATCGAGGCGACGATGCTCGGAGCCCACATGCAGATGGGGGGGATGTTCAGGCAACTCGGTGACACCGAGGATGCCATGCACGAGTTCGAGAAGTCGCTCGACATCGCCAGGCGGCGCGCCGCGGCGAATCCCGACAACGACGCCTCGCAGGCGAACCTGGCCGCGGTCCTCAGCCAGGTCGGCGACATGCGGCAGGAACTCGAGCGCGACGTCGATGCCGCCCAGGCGTGCTACCGCGAGGCCCTGCAGATCTGTGAGACGCTCGCCGCGAAGCCGCCCAGCGCCGTCGGCGCGCAGTCCCCCACGAAGCTCCTCGACCGTCTCGCCGAGGCGAACAAGAACGTGGCCCTGACGCTCCTCAAGCAGGGAAATCCGGGCGAGTCGCTCCCCCTCCTCGAGAAGGTCGTGACCCTGCGGCAGGAGCTTGTGGCGATGGCTCCGGACGTCCAGGCTTTCCAGCAGACGCTCGCCCAGGCCTCCAACATCCTCGGGGAAGTCTGTTTCTTGAACGGCGACACCAAGGCCGCGCTCACCCACTACGACGAGTGCATCGCCCAGCGGGAGAAGATCCTCGCCAACGACCCCGGAGACATCCAGGCGACGTTCGAACTCGCCGAGTCGTGCGGCAACTACGGCGACGTCCTCATCCGCCTCGGCGACAACGGCAGTGCCCGGAAGCAGTTCGAGCGCGCCCTCGAACGGTTCAGCGGACTGATGGCCCTCGACGATCAGAACATTCTCTTCAAGGTCATGGCCGGATCGTCGGCCTACCGGATGGGTGTGCTCGCCCGCCGTGCGGGCGATACGGCCGCGGCTGACCGCCATTTCGCCGAGGCGCTCAAGCTCCGCGAGGCCATCGTGGCGCTCGACCCGAAGAATGACGCCCGAAGGATGGAGTTGATGCTCGCCCTGGCGCGCACTGGCGCTGACAGCCGCGCCATTGAGATCGCCGAGGCGGTCCGCACCGGCTCGAAGGATCCCGAACTCCTCTGCGAGGTGGCCCGCTGCTACGCCCAGTGCGCCGCGGCACTCCGCGCCACGGATGCTCCCCGGGCCGACGCCTACGCCGACGCGGCGATCGCGGCGCTCGCCGAAGCGATCGACGACGGCTACAGCGACCGCGTCGCCTTCGACACCGATCCCGACCTCGATCCGATCCGAGATCTTCCCGGCTACCGGGCCCTCTCGGGGCGAATCCCCGGTCCGTCAGCCCCGCCCCCACCGGCGGGCGCTCCGCCCGTTCAATCGGCTACGCCACCGTCAGCGTGACCACCTGGCTGACGACCTTCTTCGCTCCTCCCTTGTCGGTCGCCGTCACGGTGAAGGTGTAGGTCTTCCCCTTCATCGCCAGGGTCGAGCCCTTCACGGTCACCACGCCGGTCGTCGCATCGATCGCAAACAGCGTCGCGTCAGCCGTGGCGAGGCTGTAGGCCACACCCTGGGAAACGTCGGCCGTGTCGATGACCCTCGCCGTGTAGACCGGCGGATTGAGCGTGGCACTGGCCACCACCGTGGCGGTACGGGCGGAGGTGAACGTCGCCGCCGTATCGTCGACATTGACCACCGCGACGGTCACCGCCTTCTCCGCCCGGTTGACGCCGTCGTCGGCGATCACCGTGAACAGATACGAGGTCTTCGTCTCGTAATCGGCCGACGCCAGGAGCGTCACCGCCCCGGTCGCCGGATGAATCGCCACCCTCGCCGCATCACCGACCAGCGGCTTGATCGAATACGTCACGAGGCGGAAGGCGGCCGTCACGTCGGCGTCCGTCCGCGTCGCCGTGTAGATCGCGGTGGTCGTCGCCGCGTTCTCCGCAACCGAACCGGTCGCGGCACTGGTGATCACGGGGGCATTGTCGTTGCGATCGACGACGCCCACCGTCACCGCCCGCTCGGAGCGGTTGACCCCGTCGTCAGCGACCACCGTGAACAGGTACGACGTCTTCGTCTCGTAATTCGCCGAGGCGAGGAGCGTGACGGCGCCGGTCGCGGGATGAATCGCGACTCGGGCCGCATCGCCGACCGCCGGCTTGATCGACCAGGTCACCTGGCGGAAGGCGGCGGTGACGTCGGCGTCGGTCCGGGTGGCGGTGTAAATCACCGTACTCGTCGCCGCGTTCTCGGCCACCGTGCCGGTCGTCCCGCTCGTGAACACGGGTGCGTTGTCGTTGAGATCGCCGACGCTCACCGTCACCGTCTGTTCGGTCGTGGAGACTCCGTCGGCGGCGATGACCGTGAACTGGTACGACGACTTCGTCTCGACATTGGCCGTGGCGAGGAGGGTCACGGCACCCGTGGCCGCATGGATCGCCACCCTCGCCGCATCGCCGACAGCCGGCTTGATCGACCAGGTCACCTGGCGGAAGGCGGCCGTGACGTCGGCATCGGTCCGGGTGCCCGTGTAGATCACCGTCGTCGTCGCGGCGTTCTCTGTCACCGAGCCAGTCGCGCCACTCGTGATCAGCGGAGCATTGTCATTGACGTCGACGACGCTGACGGTCACCTCCTTCTCCACGGTGCCCACTCCGTCGCTTGCCACGACCGTGAACGCATACGACGTCTTCGTCTCGTAATCGGCCGAGGCGAGGAGGGTGACGGCGCCGGTCGCGGGATGAATCGCCACGCTCGCCGCATCGCCGACGGCCGGTTTGATCGACCACGTCACCTGACGGAAAGCGGCCGAGACGTCGGCGTCGGTCCGCACTGCCGTGTAGATCGCCGTGCTCGTCGCGGCGTTCTCGGTCACCGATCCTGTGGCGGCACTCGTGATCACCGGGGCATTGTCGTTGGTGTCGACGACGTTCAAGGTCACGATCCGTTCGGCGCGGTTGATGCCATCGTCGGCGACGACCACGATCAGGTACGACGTCTTCGTCTCGTAATCCGCCGCGGCCAGCAGCGTCACGCCCCCGGTCGCCGCGTCAATCGCCACCTTGGCGGCATCGCCGACACCTGCCTTGATCGAATACGACACCTGCCGGAAGGCCGCCGTCGTATCGGCATCGGTCCGCGTCGCCGTAGAGAGCACGGTGCTGATGGCGGTGTTCTCGGCCACCGTGGCGCTCGCCGCACTGGTGAACACCGGGGCGTTGTCGTTGGCGTCGGCTACGACCACCGAAACCACCTGCCAAGCCACGAGCCCCCCGGCATCGGTGGCCGCGACGCGGACCTCGAAGGTGCCGTCTCGATCGGCATCGGTGAGGTTTTCGAAGTCGGGCGCGGTGGCGAACGACACAACGCCCGTGACCGGGTCGATCGTGAACAGCGCTCCGTCGGCGTTGTCGGTGGGATCGACGGCGATCGTGTAGGTGAGGGCGTCGAGATCCCAATCCGTTGCCGCTTGCACGCCGGCCACGGAGACGTTCTCGGCGAGATTGACAGCCCGCGAGGCCACGGCGAACTCCGGAGCGACGTTCACGTCGACCACGCTCACGAGGTACCGGGTCACCACATCGCCGGTCCCGTCGGTGGCCGAGACGATCACCTCGGCAACATGATCGGCGTCGGTATCGGCAGGGGCAGAGAATCGGGGGAGGTTGGCAAAGGACAGCGCGCCGCTTGACCCGTCGACCCGGAACAGGCCGGCATCGACGCCGGCCACGAGCGAGTACGTCGCCGCCCCGGCCAGCCCCGTCGCTGGCACCGTCGCCACCGCGAGTTGATGCTCGTCGACGCTCGGTGCGGCGACGCGATAGCTCGTCGCCGTCCGTGAATCGACGACCGCGTCCCCGCCGCTGAGATCAAGCGTCTGGGCATCGATCAGCACGAAGATCCCGGCGCGATCGAGAACGTTACCGACAAGGGACACGTCCGTCCCGAGTTCGATCGCCGCAACCGAGGTCTGGAACGTGTTCCCCGACAGTGCTGTGAGCGCCACATGAGCGGTGCCGGCCACGCCGATCTCCACCGTGTCGGCAAACGTGTTGCCGGTGATCGAAGCCCCGGCTG
The DNA here is from genome assembly GCA_903951635.1 of uncultured Planctomycetaceae bacterium. Lineage (GTDB taxonomy): Bacteria > Planctomycetota > Planctomycetia > Pirellulales > UBA1268 > QWOP01. The sequence continues at coordinate 6,998 of CAJBCV010000110.1, read as the reverse complement.
ACCCGCCGTCGTCGACATGGGCCACGCCATGGACGGCCTGGCGGAGGAGATTCCCCACGACCGTGACTTCGGCCGCGCTTCGCAGAAGAATCGCGCTGCCGTCGGCGACACTGGCGTTGTCGATGGTGAAGCCGCCGACGGTCGCGCCAGTGGCCGACACGGTCACCGTGGCGCTCGCTCCGCCACCGAGGAGGATCGTCGTCCCGCTGCCATCCGCCGACACGAGGGTCAGATCGTCTTTGTCGAGGTCGATCGCGCCGGAGTAGGTCCCCGGGGCCACGAGGATCGTATCGCCCGCAGCCGCCGCATCGATGGCCGCCTGGACACCGGTCAGCCCGTCGCCCACTCCCACGAGGTAGGTCGCCGTGCCGTCGCCCGAGAACCGCACGACCTCGACGCCGGTGAGGATGCTCTCGCTCGCCGGGATGACGCCCGGCAGGCTCGTGACCGTGGCCGTCGATCCGCTGATCGTGATCACGTAGTCCGCGGCACTCCCCGGCAAGGTCACTCCATCGAAACCCGTCCCGCCGTCGACGGTGTTGGATCCCTCCCCGAGCTGGAACGCGTCGTCGGCCACATCGCCCTGGAAGCCGTTGACGGAACCGCCGCCGACGAACGTGCCGGCGCGGGCATTCCCGGTGAGCGTGTTCCCCTGGGCACTGCCGAACACGCGCTCGAGGCCCTGAGCGGCGGTCGGCTCGTCGGAGGAATCGATGGCCGACGAGAGCTGAAGCGAGAGATCCCCGGCGGCGACCACCTGAACCGCCGTCGAAGCGAGGTCGATGGTCACGGCATTCCCGAACACGGTGAAATCGAGCGCATCGCCGCTGTCGCGGCCGTCGGGCGAGCCGTCGGCGCCGATGCCGCTCTTTTCAAGCCTGGCATCCTCGACGATCCGGTCGCTCCCCAGCCCCGTCCCCTGAAAGACGTAGGTGTCGTCGCCCCGTCCCCCGGAAAGCGTGTCGTCACCACCGCGCCCCTCGAGCGTGTCGCCGGCATCGTCACGGCTGGCGGCGTCGAACCGGGAGAGGAACAGCTCGTAGCTCCCGGTGTCGGCGGCTTCACCATCCGCATGGTAGAAGCCCTTGACCTCGATGTAGTAGGTGCCGTCGGCCGGAAGGACGAAGTCGATGATGCTCGGATCGCGCGTCTCGAACTCGTCGTCGCTCGACGCGACGACGATCCCGGCCGCGTCGTAAACGGTGAGCACGGCGTCGAGGTCGAGCGACGAGGAAGCATGCTGATAACGGTCGAGGGCCGACGACATCACCTGCAGGTTCAGGAGGTCGCCGCGCCGCCCGGCAATCCGGTAGACGTCGAGCTCGCCGGTGGCCGTGAGCTCGCCGAGGACGGCGACGGCTCCGGCCATGAGATCCTTGGCTGCATTGAGGCCATGCGTGAGCGTGCTCGGGAGCGACAGCGGCACGGGCAGAAGCTCCTGCGCGCCTGACAGGGTCTGGGTGTCGTGGGGAGTGGCCTGCTCGGCGACGAGAAGATCACCGTCCGGGGTCATCGGCGCGGTGTCGTTGTAGACGAGCTTGATCGACTCCCGTTCGCCGAAGAACTGCGGCGCCACGAGGTCCCAAAGGGTGAATCCGGTCAGGGCAGGCGTCTCGATGATGTGCCGATCGGTCTCCCACGCCGCCGACGCGCCGGGGTAGACCGGATCGATAAAGTAGCCATCGCTCCCTGGCGGCGCCTCGATACCGAATCCCGGGGGGCCGAACGAATCGGCATGTCGCATCCCCAAGAGGTGCGCCAGCTCGTGCGCGCCGACCCAGGACGACGACGCGACGATGTTCTCCGAGGTGGTCTCCGGTCCACCGACGACGCCGAGCAGCCCGTTGACGTCGACGGTGGCGTACCCACCGTAATTCCTGTTCCCGAAGTCAATCTCCGAGGCCCAGCCGCCGGAGTCCTCCGATTCCGGCCGCGGCTTGTTGAACTGGATCGTGGCGTACTCCCCCGACGACGGGACGTCGAGCACGAACACGACGCGGAAGGCGCCGTAGATCTCGGACAGCCGGGCAGCGACCGCCGCCCGCTCGGCGGTCGTGTAGGCATGGTCGCCGACGGAGACATCCGTCTCGGTGTCGAAATCGAGATAGACATTCTGGACGCGGCCGTTGGAGGTGGCGGCGGTTCCGAGACGATCGTCGGGCAGATCGGCCCCGGAGAGGGCATTGTCGCGGGCGTTGCCGCGGAGGATGTCGGCCCCGCTCGACCCGACCGCATCCTCGAAGCCGACGCCACTGGACAACGTCAGCGACAGGCCGCCCGTCACCGCCTGCACGGTCGTGAGGGCCAGGTCGACGGTGACCCCGGTGCCGCCGACGACGGAGAGCGACGAGAAGTCGAGCGTATCGGTGTCGAGGTCTGCCCCTTCGTCGAGCGTCAGGGCCCCGGTCACGCCGCCGACGAACAGAACGGTGTCGTCACCGCTGCCACCGACGATCGAGCCGGTCAGCGAGGTGCCTCCGACGACGGCCCGATCGCGACCGGCGCCCAGATCGATCGTGAGCGCTAAGCGAGCGCCATGGTTGCCATCGCCGCGGCCGTCATTGACGAACACATCGTCGCCATCCCCCGCCGTGAACGACATCGTGACGTCGTTGCCGCTGTTGATCAGTGCGTTGCTGCCGGCGTCGCCGACGACGGTGAGGGAGACATTGTCGGCCTCGTTGGTGATCGATTCGAACCGGGTGCCACCGACGGTGATCGTCGATCCGGCGCCGGAGTTGCGCAGCGACACCATGTCGGCACCGGCGACGTCGATCTTGTTGCCGGAGCCGGTCGAATTGACCCCCACCTTGAATGAGCCGCCACGGATGTCGATGCCCCCCGAACCGCTGGCGTTGAGCGTGTTGAAGGATCCACCAGCGACGTCGATCTTCCCGGCGCCTGTGGAACTGAGGATGTTGAACGAACCTCCGGCGATGTCGATCTTGCCGGTACCGCTCGAGGAGAGGACGCTGAACTTCCCCCCCCGGACGTCGATGGCGCCTGAGCCACTCACCGTCACCGTCTTGAACGATCCGTCGGTGATCCCGAGGGCACCGGTACCCGAGGCGAGAAGGAGATCGAAATCGCCACCAGCGACGTCGATCTTCGCCGCACCGCTCGATCCCAGGCCGACGCTGAACTTGCCGCCACGGACGTCGATGGCGCCGGCACCATTGCTCGAGAGCACCTCGAACTTGCCGCCGCGGACGTCGATCCCGCCGGTGCCGGTCACGGTCACCGTCTTGAACGACCCATCGGTGATCCCGAGGGCGCCGCTGCCGGAGGCGACGAGCTGATCGAAATCCCCTCCCGAGACGTCGATCTTCCCGGCGCCGCTCGACCCCAGGCCGACGGTGAACTTGCCGCCACGGACGTCGATGGCGCCGGCGCCGGTCACCGTCACCGTCTTGAACGAGCCGTCGGTGATCCCCAGCGCGCCATCACCGGAGGCGACGAGGAGATCGAAATCCCCCCCCGAGACGTCGATCTTCCCGGCACCGCTCGACCCCAGGCCGACGGTGAACTTTCCGCCGCGGACATCGATGGCACCGGTGCCGCTGCTCGAGAGCACTTCGAACTTGCCGCCACGAACGTCGATCGCGCCGGCGCCGGTCACCGTCACCGTCTTGAACGAGCCATCGGTGATTCCGAGGGCACCGGTACCCGAGGCGACGAGCTGATCGAAATCACCGCCGGAGACATCGATCTTCCCGGCGCCGCTCGACCCCAGGCCGACGGTGAACTTGCCGCCACGGACATCGATGGCGCCGGCGCCGGTCACCGTCACCGTCTTGAACGAGCCGTCGGTGATCCCCAGGGCGCCGTCGCCGGAAGCGACGAGCGCTTCGAAGTCGCCGCCGGAGACGTCGATCTTCCCGGCCCCGCTCGACCCCAGGCCGACGGTGAACTTGCCGCCACGGACGTCGATGGCGCCGGCGCCGGTCACCGTCACCGTCTTGAACGAGCCGTCGGTGATCCCCAGCGCGCCGTCGCCGGAGGCGACGAGTTCCTCGAAGTCGCCGCCGGAGACGTCGATCTTCCCGCCGCCGCTCGTGCTGAGAACGCTGAACTTGCCGCCGCGGACATCGATGGTGCCACTGCTGGTGGTGGTGAGGACGCCGAACTTGCCGCCACGGACGTCGATCCCCGACGAGCCGCTCACCGACACCGTCTTGAAGGAGCCGTCGGTGATCCCAATCAACCCCGAGCCGTCCGTGGTCAGCTCCTCGAACGAACCGCCGGCGACGTCGATCTTCCCGACCCCGCTGGCGCTGAGCGTCTTGAAGCTCCCGCCGCTGACGTCGATCTTGCCGACGTTGCTCGTGGAGAGCACCGTGAACGAGCCTCCCCGGACGTCAATGCTCCCCGCCGAGTTTGCCGACAGCGTCTTGAAGGAACCGCCCCGAACGTCGATCTGCGAGCCCTTGCCGGTCGACGTGAGCGTGTTGAACGCCCCGCCGCTGACGTCGATCAGGGCGTCGTTGCGCGAATTCTTGATCTTCGCGTCGGTCATGTCGGAGTCGGTGAGCGACACGACGCGGCTGTTCATCGCCACGTCCCCCGACGTGACGATCTTGCTCGTGTTCGACATCGTCAGGGTGTCGGCCTCGAGCGTGATCTCGCTGTCGCTCGTGCTCTGGATGCTGCCGTCGACCGTCAACGGGCTGTGGCTGATGAGCGTCACGACGCCGCTGGCGCGAACCGTCCCGGAGACGGTGATCCCGTTGGTCTCGTCGCCGAAGTTCTCCACCATCACGCCGCCGGCGGTGTTGACCGCATTGATGATGTCCACCGGGCCGTGGACGGTCTTCTGATTCACGATCGAGATGTCGCCGGAGCCGGAGTTCGTCGCCGAGAGGAAGCTCACCTGGGTATCGAGGACGTTGGGACTCCCGATTCCCCCGACGGCCCGGAGCACGAGGCTGGAGGCGACGATGTTGTTGATCGGCTCGGCCCCGTCGGCCTCGGGATCGTTGTCGTCGATGATCGCGCCGCTGGAATCGAGCGTGACCGTGCCACCCGCTGTGGTGACGATCTCCGACGTCAGATAGATCTCGCCGCTGATGACGGAGAGGCCCCCGAGGAGGGCCGGGATGACGAGCGTGGTCGCCGCCAGGCCGGACGGGGACGAGGATCGGGTGATCTCGAGGGAATCGCTGCCAAAGTCGGCGATCAACGTGCCGTTGAAGCCCGAGGCATCGAGCACGCGTCCGTCGAGCCCGACCTCACCGCAATCGGAAGGATCGGGGCCGAGGGTGACGCTCACCACCTCGATGTTCACAAAAGCGTCGGTGCCACAGCCGGTGAGGCTCGCGTCGGTGACGACGACGTTGATCATGCCGAAGGCCTTCACGAACGTGTCGGCGCCGTCGCGGCCATCGATCGTGTCCTGCCCCCCAAGTCCGCGGAAAACGTTGTCGCGGGTATTCCCCGCCATCGTGTCGGCAGCCTCGGTGCCGACGACGTTCTCGACCCCTTCGGCCGAGGACATCGTGATGAACAAGCCTGGCGTCATTTCCTGCGCCGTCGTAACGGCAAGATCGACCGTCAGCCCCGCTCCGCCGGAGAGCGTGACGGCGGAGAAGTCGAGCGTGTCGGCATCGGCGCCGCCGAGTTCCACGATCGTCACGGTCGTCGACGTCCCGCCGACAAAACGGTACGCATCGTCTCCGGCACCGCCGGCGAGGAGCGTACTCCCCGACCAACCGTTCACCGTGAACGTGTTTGCCCCAACGCCCCCGGTGAGTTCGGCCGATTCGATGCTCACAAGCGTGTCATGGCCGACACCGTCGATCGTCGTGGCCGTGATCGTGGCGTCGACATTCCCGGCCTCGGCCACGGTATCGGAGCCCGTTCCGCCGTCGAGCGTGTTGCTGCCGGCACGGCCGGCGAGTGTGTCGTCGCCATCGAGGCCGATGATCGAGTTGTCGCGGGTGTTGCCGAGCATCGTGTCGGCCGCCGCCGTGCCGGTGAGATCCTCGATCCCGGCGCCGTCCGAGAGTGCGATCGAGAGGGTGGCGGTCACGGCCTGGGGGCTTGTCAGGGCGAGATCGATCGTCGTCCCCTCATCAGCGCCCAGCGAGAGACCGGAGAAGTCGAGCGAGTCGGTATCGGCATCAGCCGTCTCCACGATGGCGACCGCCGCCGACACCGCGCCAACGAACTGATAGCGATCGCTCCCGACGCCGCCGGTGAGCGTCGCACTCCCCGTCCAGGCATCGATGAGGAACGTGGTCGCGCCGGCCCCCGCCGTCAATTCGGCCCGCTCGATCCCGACAAGGGCGTCGCTGCCGACCCCCATGAGGCTCGTGGGGGTGAGGGTGAAATCGACGTCCGCGGTCTCGACGACCGTATCGGCCCCGTCGCCCCCCTCGAGACGATCATCACCGGCGAGCCCCGTGAAAGAATTGTCCCTCGCGTTGCCGACGAGCGTATCGGCAGATACCGTGCCGACGACGTTCTCGAGTCCGGTCGTGCTCGAAAGCGTCAGCGTCAGCCCCGTGGCGATCGCCTGGGAAGTCATCGTGGCCAGATCGAGCGTCAGGCCGCCATTGGTGAGGCCGGAGAAGTCGAGCGTGTCGCTATCGGCGTCGGTCGACTCGACGACCGACACGCTGGCCGCCAAGGAACCGCTGAAGACGTAGCGATCGTCCCCTTCCCGGCCGACAAGCGCATCATCGCCGGCAAGCCCCACGATCGTATTAGCGCGGGCATTGCCAAGGAGCGTGTCGGCAAGCGCCGTCCCCGTCACGTTCTCCACGCCCGTCGCGCTCGACAGCGTCAGCGTCAAGCCCGCCACGAGCGTCTGGGCCTCCGTCGAGGCCAGATCGACACTCACGCCACCGTTGGCAAGGGTCGTGAAGTCGAGCGTGTCGGCGTCGGTATCGGCCGCTTCGACGATCGTCACGCTCGCCGACTCGGTCCCCGTGAAGACGTACGCGTCGTCCCCCGTGCCGCCGGCGAGGATCGCGCTCCCCGTCCACCCAGCCACCGTG
>CAJBCV010000109.1 GCA_903951635.1 uncultured Planctomycetaceae bacterium | reverse complement strand
GGTTTCCCGGAGATGGCGCGCGGGGATGTGGGGGGCGAGCCGGGCCGCGGCATCGTCGAGCTTTTTGCGAAACCAGACTCCCCCGCGGATCGTCTCCACCGCGCCGACGACATGGAGGACCGAGTCGACGCAGCGGTTGGCCTCGACGGCAAGCAACTCGCCGTGGGCCTTGCCGATCTCCTCCGGGCTCCCATGGAGCGTCACGACCCGCAAGCCCTCGGCCCATTCGAGCTTCCCGTGCGGCACGCTGCGGGCTTCGGCCGCCGGCGCCGTCAACTCCGGGCCCGGCAACGCGATCTCGAGGGCCCGGCGGACGCCACGACAGAGGGTCCGCTCGATCTCGTCGCGCGGCACGTCGCTTGTCTCATAGCCGGGGAAGTCGTCGACGGCGAGGCACTCGCCCGGCTCTCCGACGGTGAGATCGAGTTCCACCTTCTCGGCATTGGCGCTGATGCGCCGGCCGGCGTCGTCGAAGTCGAGCCAGCCGTCGCCACGCTCCCAGCGGGCATCTTGTGAATCGTGCTTCACACCGAGGAGGCCGACCAAGAGAGCGGTGAGCGATGCCGGGGAGGGCTGGAGGAGGAGTGGCGTGGCCAACGACACCTGCGTCGCCGATGAGACGAGCCGGGCGCCGATGCCGGCCGGATCGAGATGGTCGGCCGGATCGGTCGCCCCGCGGCCGATGTGGACGATCTTGTGTTTGGGGAGGGCCAGCGCCGTGGCGTCGGCGCGGTGCCTGAGCACCAAGGCGTAGTCGTCGTGGGTGACTTCGAGGTCGTAGGCGTGGGCATCGAAGCGTTCGAGCTTGATCGCCACCTGCATCGGTTTGCCGCTGCCGCCGATCTTCACCGTCCCGTCGACTTGAAACGTCTCCCGGGCGCCGGTGAGGCATTCCCACAGCGGCCCGAGATCGGCGGCCAGTGCCCCGGCGGGATTCCGCGCCGGATCGATCGCCGGCGGCTGTTCGGCACGGACGGCGGGAAGGAATCCGGCTCCGGCCAGACCAGTGGCCATCGAGAGGGCCAAGAGGCATGCGAAGCGGGCAGGGCGGGGGGGGATCATGAAAAACCTCCTCGGGGGCACTTCGGGGGCGGGGAAACCCCTGACGTCGCAGTCGCTCAGACCTCAATCTCCCACCCTCAGTCGCCGCGAACAAGCCGGCTTTACGGCCGCTGCGGCCCCCGGCAGAGGGGCCCTCGAGCCGCTGCAGTCTGGGCTCGGGGGGAGGGATGCCCTGACGCCATGATCGGCCAAAATACCGTTTTATTGACGTTTACTCTGATTAGGATAAATTATCAAACACGCAATAAAGGGCCATAGAATGATCCACTTTTCACGTCCCACATTGGCTCGGGAACTGGTGGTCGCGCTCCGCGGTGAGGCCACCTTCAGCGACGCCCACAACGGCTTGTTTCTGGCGGCGCCCCGACGGACGGGGAAGTCGACGTTCCTCCTCAATGACTTGGCCCCGGCGCTCAGAGCCACCGGCGTCGTGGTGGCCTACGTCGACCTGTGGGCCGACCTGCGGCGGGATCCAGGCACGCTCATCGCGGATGCGATTGCCCGATCGCTCGCGCCGCATGCGAGTTTCGTGAGCCGTGTCGCGAAGAAAGCGGGCGTGGAGAGCGTGACCGTCCCAGGCATGCTGAAGATCGACCTGAGCAAGATTGGCAAGCACGACGGCGTCACGTTGCCCGATGCCCTGCGGGCCTTGCACGAGACCGCCAAGGCACCGGTCGCGCTCATCGTGGACGAGGCACAGCACGCGCTCACGAGCGACGCCGGGGAAGCAACGATGGCAGCCTTGAAGTCGGCCCGAGATCAGCTCAATCAGCCAGGCAGCGTGAACCTCATGCTCGTGATGTCTGGTTCCGACCGCGACAAGCTGCTCCGCCTGGTCAACACCAACGCCGCGCCGTTCTACGGCTCCCAGATTGCCCGCATGCCGCCACTCGGAGAGGATTTCATCGAGCACGTGGCTCGGCTCATCTCCGCGCAGCGGCCCGACCTTACGCCGGTAGACTCGCCTCTCTTGCTCCAAGC
>CAJBCV010000108.1 GCA_903951635.1 uncultured Planctomycetaceae bacterium | reverse complement strand
GCCAGGGCCGGGAAGGGTAGCCTGAGGACCTGCGTTGCGGTGGTCCTCTGGTCCGCCGCCAGATCGGGGCGTAGCTCAGCCTGGCTAGAGCGCTACGTTCGGGACGTAGAGGTCGCTGGTTCGAATCCAGTCGCCCCGACTTTCTTGGGTGTTCATCACCCATGGTTCCCTCAGGAATTGCTTCCTGGGGAGGATCGCTTCCAGGGCGCCGTTCGTGCCGCCGGTGCCCGGTCTTGGGAGACCTGATCCAAGGGGCTTCCCCCCCATCCCACTTCGGGGGCGGAGAATGTCCTCAAGATTCGATCAGCGTCCCCACGGCTCGCGATCGAACAAACCACGGCAGAACCGAAATCCCGGCCGTGGGTTTATCCCGATCTGATAGTTTGCACCTCCCTTCAGGGCATGTGGGCGGGGACGGAAGTCCCGGACCAGACGCCAAGGAAACCTGCCCTTGGAAGACGAGTTGCCATCTCTCCGCTTGCGGAGCGGTGTCGAAGCGTAGGCCGATCCACGCTCGACGATTCAGTCGTTGAAGCGTGTCGATTCGCCAGTCGCGCCGAAAACGTTTTCGGCCGCTCGTCTTTGACGGACTTTCGTTCGTCTTTCTTTTTCCGAGAGGATCACCCCATGTCGAGAGCGTCTGTTTATTCAATCCGATCCGGAAATCGCCGTCTTCCGAATCAGGCCGGAAAATTTTTGTGCGTACTGATCACCTTGGCGTTCGGCACTTCTCTGGCCCAAGCCCTTCATTCCGGCGCCGCCTTCGTCGGCGGCTTGAAGCTTGTTTATTCATCCGGCGACGGCGACTTGTGTGGTATCAGTCAGGTCCCCGAAATTGATCCCGCCACCGGAGGCAGCGCCCCTGTCGCTCGTCGCCGGGGTGCTCGCGATGATCGAGAACCGGCGTCGGCGTGCCATGTTCTTCGCTTGATCGAGCAGCCCTGTCGATCGCTGATTCACAGCCGGGCTGGGCATCGCAGGGTGCCCGGCCCGGCTTCTCTTTGCGGGATCGCCGGGCCGCGGGAAAGGGAACCATGGATCCGCCGAGCCGACTGGCTCAGGATTTCGGGGGAAGGCCGGCACGCCTCCATGCCGAGCGCCGCGAATTGAAGGCATGCACAGCGGGCCCGAGACGCACCTTCGCGGGGTAAAGATCCGGCACAGCCCCGACGAGGAGTCGCTCGAAGCGTTCCCAGACGGTCGGGCTGAGCAAGGCCTTGGTCCAACCGCCGGCTTCCGTCAATTGCCCGGCCGTCGCGACCGCGGCGGCTCGCTCGGCCGGATATTTCACGAAATATCCGAGCGACTCATCGAGCGACCCCTGCGACCATGATGTCTCGGCGTCGGCATTCCGGACGAGAAAGCCGACGGGCGGGAAACGTCTCAGGCCCCGATACAGGCCGTTGGCGAGAAACGTTACCTTCAGGAATCGCTCCAGATTCCAGTCGCACGTGATGTGGAGGCGACGCCGAAAGCTCACCGGATCCGTGACCAACGGACGCAGCAGGTCGAGGGCTCGCCTCGCCTCGTGGGCCGGAAACACGACATGCCGATCCGTCACCCCGCCGTAGCCTTCGCCGCGGGGAATCCACGTGCCATCACTCCCCAGAAGGTCCAGAGGCGGATGCGGCGCCAGGTAGAGATAGTCGGAACGCGAAAGGATGAACCACGAGTACTCCCTCTGCAGTCGGAGTCGCTCGATCATCTCCAGGGCGTGGTGTCTCAGGGCGAGGCATCGTGCGGCGGAGCCGGCGCGCGTCGCGCCGCGTTCCGTGATCTCTCCCATCCAGTTTCCTGGAATGGGCAACAGCGTTTCCCACCCGTTCGGGTCGGGCACGCCGTTCTTTCGTGCGACCTCGGTGAAAACCTCGTTCCATGAGTGCGGCTGCGGACATTCCCAGACGTGGGTTGCCTGCGGAGCGAAGTACGAATCAGGCTCCGCATAGCCTTCGCATCGACACAGCGCGATGTCGACACGGCCATGAGGATTGATCGATGAACGCACGAACGTCTCGAAACTCCTGGCCGTCAAACCGGAAGACCGGGTCTGCCCGAGGAGGATGACCAAGCAGTGACCGGACATGCCTTTCTCCCGAAATCGTCGCTGCGGGGTGCCTGCCGAAATGGTGCCATGTTGCCACTCGCTTCGTATCTTGAGCCGGAACGCCCCCGCTTCGCCAGAGGGGATCACCTGAGTCCACCGACCCACCGAACCATCTCTTCGATGCCGTCTCGAGCGCTGACTTCCGGAGAAAATCCGAGCAAGCGATTTGCCTTGCGAATGTCCGCGACGAACACGTCTTGGTCGCTGTGCCGCCGGGCGAGCCTGCTGTAGCGCAGGCCTCCCTCGATACGGAGGATTTCCGAGAGCATGGCGAACAGTTCGATCAGGCTCAGGCTGTTGTCGGGCCCCCCTCCGACATTGAACACCTCGCCGGCGACGGCATCGGCTCGCTCGAACGCGTTGAGATACAACCGCACCAGGTCCTCGGCGTGCAGGACATCCCGGACCTGCTTTCCCGTTCCCGATATCTCGAAGGATTCGACGGCTTCTCCACGCTCCGCCGCCCGTTTCTGCTCGATCGCTTTTGCGCAGAACCAGCCGACCCATCCCTGATCGTAGGTGGAGAACTGGCGACCTCCGTAGATCGAACTGTGCCGAAACACGATCGTCCGCATCCCGAAGCTTCGAAACCAGTCCCTGAAGTACTGATCCGCCGCACCCTTCGAGCACCCGTACGGCGAGGCGAAGTCGAGCGGCAGCGATTCGTCAAAACCGTAAGGATGGTCAGGAGCGGTGTAACGGGTGGCGGTTTCGGCGTACCGGACATGGCCCAAGTCGCCGTAGACCTTGTTCGTGGAGCTGAATGTCAGCACCGCGTTCGGAGAGAAGGCCCGAGCCGCTTCAAGAATCGTGAAACTCCCGACGGCATTCGTGGCGAAGTCGAGACGGGGATCCGCAAGTGACGTCGTCATCGCGACCTGCCCGCCGAGATGGGCGACCCAATCGAAAGGGCCATGGCGACGAAACACCTCGACGACGCCTTCGCCGTCCTCGACGCGGTTGGCGTAGTGGTGCAACTGGCCCGGTGCGGCTTGCTGCTCCAACCATTGGAGATTCGACCGTGAGCCGGCCCGCAGGAGTGCGTCGACGACGCACAGTTCGACGCCGCGATGCAGGAGCGCCGCACTGAGATTCGCGCCGAGGAAACCGCAGCCGCCCGTGACCAATGCCCTCATGACCTGAGCCCTTCGATGCAAACGTCTCTCGGCTTCGCGAATCCCGAAATCATGGACGGCGGATCGTGAGCTCCGGCACGCACCGCATCACTTCGTCCTTGCGATACGGAATCGTCCCCGGCAGGAGCCGTCCCTTCGCATCCCACGTGCGCCACCACCGGTCGGCGAATTCGAGGATCGTCACGGGCCGGCCATTGCCGACATTGTGAACCTCGGGGCGCCCGGCTTCGAGCGACCGATTCACGCACACCTCGAGAAACGTCGAGGCCACGTCGCCGACGGGGACGAAATCGCGGATCTGCTCCCCCGGCGTCATCGGGTAATCGGCGCCGGCGATCGCTGCGGCGCGAAGCGACGGCCAAAGATTGTCCCGGTGCTGACCCGCGCCGAAGGCATGGAATACCCGCAGATACACCATACGCAGGCTCTGGTCGCGGGCCAAGGCCAACGAAGCGACGCACCCCGCGGCCTTGGATGCCGCGTAGGCGCCCGTCGGCGACAGCGGCGTCGATGGCGCTATGAACTCGTGTGCCGCGGCTTCCGGTCCGTATTCGACACAACTTCCCGACAGAACGAACCGCCCGACGTTCGCGTCGGCTGCAGCCAGCAGCAGCCTCAACTGCTCGGTCACGTTGTGGCGAAACGCCTCCTGCCACGTCGTTCGCTGCGGTGAAACTCCCTGCGAACTGAAGTGCACGACGGCGTCGATCCCACGGCAGTCTCTCGTCGCGACATCGGCGAGTGGCTTGTCGAGCCAGCGCACGTCCGACGCGACGGCAACCCGCGGCACCGCCCCCGGCCGCCGGACCGCGACGACTTCATGCCCGCCGGCACAAGCGGCGTTGGCGAAGTGTGCCCCGAGAAAGCCCGTGGCACCGGTGACGAGGATCCGCATGTTGAGAGCGAGGAGCCGGTGAAACTCCCCCCGAGCCAACCGATTTCACTGGGCTTGAGGACCGACTGTAGGACGGTGGTCCGGAACGTGTCAATGATTTTGAGACACGCGCCCGGCGATGAGCGGCCGAGTGGTCGGACCTCGAACGGCGCCGTCGCCGGCTCCCTCGGGGCGTTCGTTGCGTCAGGGGCGGGAGAGAGCTATTCTCCGAGGTTTTCGGGGATTCGACGGCTGGGTGCCCGCCCGTCGCCCCGGTCTGCTTGTGACGCGTCCGCCGCAGAGAACTGCGGCCTCACCGCTCCCGGGCCTCGCCCGGCGGAATGCCCCATGTCATCGTCGGCTTCATCCGAGCCCCTCCATGTCGCCCTCCTTGCCGACGGCGTCTATCCCTACCGGCTCGGCGGGATCCAGCGTCACACGCGGATGCTGGCGCTCCACTTCGCCAAGGCGGGCGTTCAGGTCACCCTTCTCCACTCCGCCGACACCCCCGAGCTGCGGTCCCGGGCCGAGGCCCTCGACGACTTCCCCGCCGAGGCGCGCTCGAGGATCCGAAGCCTCGTCGTCGTGCCGCCGAAAGCCGGCCGCTACCCCGGCCACTACCTCAACGACTGCCGCGCCTATTCGCGTCTCCTCCTCGATCGCTACCGGGAGGAGAAAGTCGGCGCCGATTTTGTCTACGCTCAGGGGCTGACCGGGATCGCCTTCGGGGTCGCCAGGCGGAAGGGGGCCACCGATCTCCCCCCTGTCGGCGTCAACCAGCACGGCTACGAGATGTTCCAGCCGGTCGCCGATCTCCGATCCTGGCTCGAGCAATTCGTCCTCCGCGGACAGGTCGTCGCCCTCGACCGCTCCGCCGATGTCGTTTTCACCTTTCCTCGGCGGATCCGCGAGATCGTCAAGCGCCGCTGCCGGGTGCCGGCCGACCGCCTCGTCGAGGTCCCCAACGCCATCGACAGCAGCTGGATCGTCGCCGATCGGCCGGCGCCGACGGCGAAGCGGCGCTTTCTCTTCATCGGCCGGCACGAACGACGCAAGGGGGTGCCGGAGCTCCTCGAGGCGATCGCCCCGCTGCGCGCCCCGGAGGTCGAGTTTCACTTCGTCGGTCCGATCCCCGAGCCGCTCCGGCTGAAGCGCGACGATGTCGTCTACCATGGCACCGTCACCGACACCGCCACGCTTCAGGGGATCCTCGACTCCAGTGACGTCCTCCTCTGCCCGAGCTTCGCCGAGGGGATGCCGACGGTCGTTCTCGAGGCAATGGCCCGGGGCCTGGCCGTGATCGCCACCGATGTCGGCGCGACGGCGGAATGGGTCGACGCCGACAACGGCGTCCTCCTCCCCCGGCCCGATGTCGGAGCGTTGAGGGGCGCGATCGAGCGCTTCATCGCCATGCCCGCCGCCGGGCTCCACAGGCTTCAACTGGCCTCGATCGCCAAGGCGAGAACCTGCACCTGGGATCTCGTCACCGCGAAGACGATCGCCGCGATCCAGTCCTTCCGCGATCCAGTCCCGGCGTGAACCAGCCCGGGCGTGAGGATGCTCACCCGATCCGGCGGCGGAGAATGACGAGCGGATCGGCTTCGTCGCGGGCCCACTTGGCGCTCATCGGCTTGGCAAGGACGATCCCGGCGAGGAAGCCGGCGACGTGGGCCGAGTAGGCCACGCCCCCGCCGCCGCCACCGGAATCGAACAGGCCGCTGACGACCTGGAAGAGGAACCAGATCCCCACGGCCACGTAGCCCGGGACGTCGATCATCATCCGCATCAGGATCACGCTCACGCGCCGGTGCGGATGGAGGACGAGATAGGCCCCGAGCACCCCCGAGATCGCTCCCGACGCCCCGAGGCAGGGGGTGAGCGCCGCCTCGCCGGTGGCGTTGGTAGCCACGAAGGCCAGCGACGCGATGATCCCGGTGGCGAGATAGAAGAGCGTGTAGCGGACATGCCCCATGCAGTCTTCGACATTGTCGCCGAAGAGCCACAGAAACCACATGTTCCCAAGGAGGTGCATGACGCTGCCGTGCATGAAGATGCCGGTGAGGAGCGTCAGCCAGACCGGGATCGGCGTCGGACGCAGCCCCGGCACCGACACAGAGAGTTGTTGCCCCTGCACGGCGATCTCACGAACGCTCGGCTCGGTGACGATGTCACGGCCGGAGAGGATCTCCGCCGGCACCTGGCAGTAGGCGAGCGTGACGTCGTCATTCTCCCCCATCCCCTGGAGCACGACGAACACGAATACGTTCAAGACGATCAGCGCGATCGTGACGAGCGGAAAGAGCGTCCGATCAGAGTTGTCGTCGGCGACGGGGAAAACCATCGAGGGGCTCCGGGTTGACTGCAGCGGTCCCGATCGTCACTTCGTGAACCGGTGGATCATCCGGTGGCGGTAGGTCTGGCCGGGATCGAGACGGGTGCTCGGCCAGTCGGCGTGATGGATCGAATCGGGGTATTTCTGCGTCTCGAGGCAGAGTCCGCCATGCTTGCCGTAGACCGCGCCCCCCTTGCCGGTGAGCGTGCCGTCGAGGTAGTTGCCGGTGTAGACCTGGACGCCGGGCTGATCGGTGAGGATCTCCATCTGCCGGCCGCTGGCCGGATCCCTGAGAATGGCCGCCGTCCGCAACACCCCGTCGGGCTTCCAGCCACGGAGGGAATAGTTGTGGTCGACGCCGCCGGGATTCGTGCCGTCGGCACTCGCCGGGAGGCTGTCGATCGCAGCGGCGAGCGTGCCGGCCGGCTTGCGGTCGGGGCGGAAGTCGAACGGTGTTCCCTCCACCTTGGCGAGCTCGCCGGTGGGAATGCCGCCATCGTCGACCGGGAGGTAGGTGTCGGCGTTGACGGTGAGTTGCTGCGGGCCGATGTGGCCCGACGACTGCCCGGCCATGTTCCAGTACGAATGATGGACCATGTTGACGATCGTCGCGGCGTCAGTCGTGGCCGACAGATCGACGAGGAGCTCACCGGCGGGGGTGAGCGTGTAGACGACCTTCGCGGTGAGCTTGCCGGGATAGCCCTCCTCGCCGTCGGGCGAGACGGTCGTGAGCTCGAGCGACGGGGCGTTGCCGGCGAGGTGCGGGACGGCCTTCCAGAGATGCTTGTCGAAGCCCAACAGGCCGCCGTGGAGATGATTGGCGCCGTTGTTGGTGGCGAGTGAATACGACTTGCCGTCGAGGTCGAAGGCTCCCTTGGCGATCCGGTTCGAGACCCGGCCGCAGGTGGCGCCGAAGTACGGATGCCCCTTGGCATAGGGCTCGACCGAATCGAAGCCGAGGACGACGTCGACCGGCGTCCCCCCCGCTGCCTTGGCCGGCACATGGAACGACGTCAGGATCGCGCCGTATTCGCTGATCGTCGCCTTCCAGCCACCGGGCACTTCGAGCGTCCAGAGATTGACGGAGCGGCCGTCAGGGAGCGTTCCGAACGGGGTGGCGACAGGCGCGTGCATGGTGGTCGACTTTCCCTGGGCTGGTTGCGGATCGGCGGCCCGAGCAACTCCCCCGAGGAGCCCTCCCACGATCCCGACGGCGACGAAGACGGCGAACCTCGACATGGTATTTCTCCCGACGTGCGCTGCAGGAGACACCCGGCGCGGACGCCCCCCCGAAGCCAAGCATCGTACGGGATGGAGAGCCGTGGCGGCAGCGGGGCCCTGCCGACTCAGGCCTGGGCGGCCGACTTCGCAGTCACCCGGGGCTTCGGGGCGGGAGCACCGGCCTCGACCTCCGCCTGACGGCGGCTGATCCAGCCGTCGACGCTCCAACTCCCACCCCCGTAGGCGATCAGCGAGATGAGGCCACCGGCGATGGCAACGTTCTTGAGGAACTGGATCGTCTGGAGCTGCCGCTGGAGCGGATCGACAAACTGCCAGAAGTCGTGGAAAAAGTAGGTGGCCGCGGCCAGGAACACCAGCAGGAAGAAGGCCCCGATCCGCGTCCAAGCCCCGATCACGAGCGACAGGCCTCCGAGGAGGAGGAGGCCGATGGCACCGAAGAGCGCGAAGGTGGGGTTTGGCACCCCTTCGGTCTTCATGTATTCGGCCGTGGCCCGGAACTGCGGGATCTTGTTCCCTACCGCACTGGCGATGAAAATCGCCGCCAGGCTGAGCCGCGCGACAAGCGCCAGGAATCCCTGCATCGCCGCTGCGAGTTGCTCCATACCGACACTCTCTCGCCGGGACTGCTGGCCATCCGGGGCCGCCACGGTGGCGGCGGGGGTCGTCAGGAACCGATGGTGGCGGGCCGGGGCGGATGGGGCAAGAGCAGATCAGCCGGGGAAACCAGGGAAACCGGGGCAGGAGGGGAACGTCACAAGGCCCAAGCTCCCGGGCCGTGGGCCCCTCACGCCGGCTGATCGCGGGTGATGCAGTGGAGCCCCCCCCGGCCCCGGACGACGACGTCGAGTGGCACCGGCTCGACGACCCGGCCGGGGAAGCAGGCGGCGAGGGTGTCGAGGGCGCGGCTGTCGGTCTGTTCGTGGAACACCGGCACGGCGACGAACCGATTGCCGACGTAGTAATTGAGATGGCTCGCCGGCAATTGCACCCCGCCGTAGGCGAAGCGTGGAGGGATGTCGATCGGGATCACCTCGAGCCTCCGCCCCTTGGCATCGACGAAACTTTCGAGAAGGAGGAGATTCTCGGCGAGGGCGCGGTGATTGGGATCGCCCCGGTCGGGCTGGCGGGCGGCGACGACGACCCCCGGCCTGACAAACCGGGCGAGTTGATCGATGTGGCCGTCGGTGTCGTCGCCGGCCAATTCCCCCCCCGTCCAGAGCACCCGATCGACACACAGATTCTGCCGCAGGATCTCCACGAGGCGGTCCCGCACGATGCCCGGATTCCGCGACTCGGTCTCGACACAGCGGGCGTTGACCAGGAGCGTTCCCTCGCCGTCGGTCTCGATCGCGCCTCCTTCGAGGACGAGCCCCGGAGCGAAGATCGTGCAGCCCTCCCGGGCCGCGATCGACCGTGCCACCTGCGCGTCCGCGTCCCACGGGGGATACTTGCCCCCCCAGGCATTCCACTCCCAGGTCACGGCGGCCGGGGGGAGATTGGTCTCCCGCCCCGGGACGAGAAACACCGGCCCGGTGTCGCGGATCCAGGAGTCGTTGGTGGGAATGTCGACGAGCGTCACGCCGGGGGCGCCGCCTACCATGGCGCTCGCCTCGTCGAGCACGCCCCCCGTGCCGATCACGCGCACCGGCTCGTGGCGGGCAAGGGCCCGGATGATCCGGGCGTAGGCACGGGGAATGTCGGCGAAGGGGCCGAGGAACGTCGCCCGGCGATGGGGCCAGGCGATCCAGGTGGCGGCATGCGGCTCCCACTCCGCCGGCAATCGATAGCCCAGCGCCGCCGGAGTCCTTCCATCGGCTTCGTGGCCAGGCGTGGCTGTCATGGCCTACCGCCCCCAACGGAGCGTCAGGTCGCCGTAGGCGTCGATTCGCCGGTCGCGGAAGAACGGCCAGCGCGTCCGCGACCACTCGATCCGCTCGAGGTCGCACTCGACGACGACCGTCGCCGGTTCGTCGTGCGAGAGCTTGAGAAGCGTCTCGCCGCTCGGGGCGTAGACGACGCTCGCCCCCCAGAACGTGAGCGGCCCTTCGCGGCCGCAGCGGTTGACGGCGACGACGAACACGCCGTTGGCGATCGCATGGCTGCGGAGCATCGTGTCCCACGATTCGTACTGCGCGGCGTGGAGATCCTCCTCCCCCTCGAGCCAGCCGATCGCGGTGGGATAGAAGATCGCCTGGGCGCCAGCCATCGCGGTCAGCCGGGCGGCCTCGGGATACCACTGATCCCAGCAGACGAGCGGCCC
Organism: uncultured Planctomycetaceae bacterium; assembly: GCA_903951635.1. Classification (GTDB taxonomy): domain Bacteria; phylum Planctomycetota; class Planctomycetia; order Pirellulales; family UBA1268; genus QWOP01. The sequence goes on along the minus strand of CAJBCV010000108.1, from coordinate 1,735 downwards.
GACGGCGAGCTTCGACGTCGGCACGCTCATGAACCCGGTGTCGCCGGGGGTGAAATAAAACTTCTCGTAGTAGTGCGGGTCGTCGGGGATGTGCATCTTCCGGTAGAGCCCGGCCTGCGCGCCATCGACATCGAAGATCACGCAGGTGTTGTGGAACAGCCCCGGCGTGCGGCGTTCGAAGACGCTCGCCACGACGACGACGCCGTGGGCCTTGGCGGCCGCGGCGACGCGATCGGTGAGCGCCCCCGGCACCGCTTCCGCCTCCGCAAACTTCGCATGCTCCTCCGCCTGACAGGGATACTCCCCGGCGAAAAGCTCCTGGAGGCAGACGACGTCGGCCCCGAGCCCCGCCGCCTCGGCGATCCCGGCGAGCGCCTGCTCGACGTTCGCCTCGCGGTCGGGCGTGCAGGCCGACTGCACCAGCCCGATTCTCACGACGCCCGAGGGCGAAGAAGGCCCCGACGCGGCCGGGTTTCGGCCGCGCACGCTCCCCCCCTGCCCCGCCGGCTTCCGGCTCATCCTTCGACCGCCTCGAACTTCGCCGCCGGCACCGGGAACTGCTCGGCCAGTTCGGCCACGTCGCGGCGCGTGGTGGCGATCACCTGCTCGTTCTCCGGATCTTTCAAAACGTTGAGGATCCACGCCGCCACCTGCTTCATCTCAGGCGTGCCGAGGCCGCGGGTGGTGAGGGCCGGCGTGCCGAGGCGGATGCCGGAGGGATCCATCGGCTTCCGCTCGTCGAAGGGGATCATGTTCTTGTTGCAGGTGATGCCGCAGCGATCGAGGACCTGCTCGGCAAGCTTGCCGCCGATCCCGAGCGGCGTGACATCGACGAGCATGAGATGGTTGTCGGTGCCGCCACTCACCAAGCGGACGCCGCCGGAGGCGAGGGCCTCGGCGAGCGCCCTGGCGTTCTCAACGACCTTCATCGCATACAGCCGGAACTCCGGCCGCAGGGCCTCGCCGAAGGCGACCGCCTTGCCGGCGATGACGTGCATCAGCGGCCCCCCCTGCTGCCCCGGGAAGACGGAGCGGTCGAGCATCTTGGCATCGGCCGAGCGGCACATGGCGATGCCGCCGCGCGGGCCGCGGAGCGTCTTGTGGGTGGTGCTCGTGACGAAGTCGGCGACGGGGACGGGGTTGTCGTGGATCCCGGCGGCGACGAGGCCGGCGTAGTGGGCCATGTCGACCATCAGCTTGGCGCCGACCTCCCGCGCGATCTCGGCGAAGGTGCCGTGGGGGATCTCGCGGGGATAGGCGCTGGCGCCGGCGACGATGAGCTTCGGCTTGTGCTCGCGGGCCAGGCTCGCGACCTGGTCGAAGTCGAGCCGCTGGTCGCTCTTCCGCACGCCGTAATGGACAAACTTGTAGAGCACCCCGGAGGCATTGAGCTTCATGCCGTGGGTCAGGTGGCCGCCATGGGCGAGGTCGAAGGCGAGGACCGTATCGCCCGGCTGGATGGCGGTCATGTAGACCGCGGCGTTGGCTTGGGAGCCGGAATGGGGCTGCACGTTGACATGCTCGGCGCCGAACAGGCTCTTGAGCCGATCGCGGGCGAGATCCTCGACCTTGTCAACGAACTCGCAGCCGCCGTAGTAGCGGTGGCCGGGGTAGCCCTCGGCGTATTTGTTGGTGAGCACGCTGCCGACCGCCTGCATGACGGCGGGGCTTGTGAAGTTCTCGCTGGCGATCATCTCCAGCCCCTCGTGCTGGCGCGTCTGCTCGGCCTGAATCG
>CAJBCV010000107.1 GCA_903951635.1 uncultured Planctomycetaceae bacterium | reverse complement strand
TAGACGTTGGGCCAGTGGTCGCGACCGGCGTCCTTGTTGATGCCCGGCGTGCGGCCGAACTCGCCGGTGTTGACGACGAGCGTCCGCTCGAGGAGGCCGCGGTCGGCGAGATCGGCGACGAGGGCCGCGAAGGCCCGGTCCATCGGAGGAACGATCTGCTGGTAGCGGCCAACAAGCCCGCCGTGGGTGTCCCACTCCTGATTGAAGGCGTTGTAGGCGACGAACTGCACCCCCACCTCGACGAGCCTCCGCGCCAGGAGGAGCGACTGGCCGAACTTCGTCCGGCCGTAGGCCTCGCGGACCTGCGCAGGCTCCTCCGAGAGATCGAGCGCGCGGCGGAAGCGGCCGTCGGTGACGAGGTCGTAGGCGCTCTGCTGCAGCCGGTCGTAGTGCTGACGCGTGTCCTTCTCGAGGAGCCGGGCGACGCCGTCGAGGCGGCGGTTGAGCTCGAGGCGGTTGCCGAGCCGGTCGTTGGTCATCCCTTCCGGCGGCGTGAGGGCGAGCGGCTTGTAGCCCGCCGCATTCGGATCCCCCTCAATGATGAAGGGATCGTGGACGGCGCCGAGGAATCCGCCGTACTGCCCCGGCATCCGGTTGGAGGGGCCGGGGATGCTCAGCCAGTTGGGGAGCGAGACGCTCCGTGGCACGCCGGGCGCGGAAGTCTGGAGGGCGTTGAGGACGGCGCCGGGGCCGGGGAAGTCGTCGGAGTGCGCCTCGCGATCCTGGTCGCGCTGGTTGTTCGACCCGGTCAGCGTGACATAGGTGCCGGCGATGTGGTTGGAGAACTTGTGCGTCATCGAGCGGATGACGCACAGCTTGTCGGCCACCGTCGCCGACCGCTCCATGAGCTCGCCGAAGTCGATTCCAGGGGCGGCCGTGGCGATCGGCCGAAAAGGCCCGCGGATCTCGGCGACAGCCCTCGGCTTCGGGTCCCAGAGATCGATGTGGCTCGCCCCTCCCTGAAGGAGGATGAAGATGCACTGTCGCTGCCAGCCATCGGCCGGAGGAGCGGCAGTGGCTGCGGTGGCGACGCGCCGTCCGAAGGCATCGCCGCCGGCGCAGCCGAGGATCGAGAGCGCTCCGACCCGGAGGAGCTCGCGGCGACCGACGGCGGCGGTGGGAAGCTGAATCGGGGGCACGGAGCGGCTCTCAGGAGTGGTAACCAGCACCCTCATCGTACTTCGGGACTCGAGCGCGGGTCGAGGCCACCGCGTCGGGAGGCTCGCGGCGTCGGCCGGCAACTCCGTACGATGGTGGATCAAAAGTTCGCAGGCCCGCGGCGAGAGAGCCCCATCCGATGAGCACACTCGAAGACCTCGCTGGCAGGGGGCTTGTGAAGCCCCCGCGGTGGCTCCCCTCCAACGTCATGTACGAGACGATCATGGGAAGCGTCGCGTATGGCGTTTCCGGCGACTCGAGCGACCTCGACCTCTACGGCTTCGCGATTCCACCGAAGGAGGACCTCTTTCCCCACCTCCGGGGTGCGATCGCCGGCTTCGGCACGCCGCCACCCCGGTTCGAGCAGTTCGAGGCCCATCATGTCGTCGATCCCCAGGCCCTCGGCGGCAGCGGCCGCAGCCATGATCTCACGATCTACTCGATCGTGAAGTTTTTCCAGCTCGCGATGGAGAACAACCCGAACATCATCGACAGCCTGTTTACACCGGCGACCTGCGTCGTTCACACCACTGCCGTGGGGACGCTCGTCCGCGAGCGGCGCCGGCTCTTCCTCCACAAGGGCTGCTGGCCGAAGTTCAAGGGCTATGCCTACGCCCAGCTCCACAAGATCGCCACGAAGCGCCCGCTGGGAAAGCGGGCGGCCGTCGTCGAGGAGCATGGCTATGACGTGAAGTTTGCCTATCATGTCGTCCGCCTCCTCGGCGAGGTGGAGATGATCCTCGTCGAGGAGGATCTCGACCTCCAACGCGATCGGGAGCGCCTCAAGGCGATCCGCCGTGGCGAGTGGAGCCAGGAGCGGCTGCGGCAGTGGTGCGCGGAGAAGGAATCGCAGCTCGAGCGGGCCTGGGCGGAGAGTCGGCTCCGGGCGGTGCCCGACGAAGCGGCGCTGCGCCGGCTTCTCCTCGACTGCCTCGAGAGCCACTACGGCAGTCTCTCCGGCTGTGTGGAGGATCCTGACCGGGCCGTCACAGCGTTGCGGAACATCCAGGCCGAACTCGAACGGGTGAGGGACGTGCTGTGAACGTGTCATCACGGGGACCGGGGGGATCGATCGACGCGGCGATGCTCGCCAGGCTCGGCGCCGTGGCCGATGCCCATCCCGCTCCGCTCCTCTTCGCCACCGTCAGCGGGGCCCACCTCTACGGCTTCGCCTCCCCCGATTCCGATTTCGATCTCCGCGGCGTCCATCTCCTCCCGGCGGCCGACGTCGTGGGGCTCGTGACGGGACCGGAGACGATCGAGCGGACCGCGGACGACGACGGCTTTGAGCTCGATCTGGTGACCCACGACGCGGCGAAGTTCTTCCGGCTCCTCCTCCGCAACAACGGCTATGTTCTCGAGCAGCTCCTCTCGCCGCTGGTTGTGCGGTCGTCGCCGGCCCACGAAGCCCTCGTCGCCCTCGCCCCCGCCTGCCTTACCCGACACCACGCCCACCATTATCTCGGCTTCGCCGCGCGACAGTGGGCGCTGTTCGACAAGGAGCGGCCGCGGCGTGTGAAGCCGCTCCTCTACACGTACCGGGTGCTCCTGACGGGAATCCACCTCATGCGCACCGGCGAGGTGGAGGCGAATCTCGTCGTTCTCAACAACGCGGCGCGGCTCTCGTGGATTGACGATCTCATCGCCAGGAAGGTCAACGGCACGGAGAAGGAGACGCTCACCCACGACGACGCCGACTTCCACCGCCGTGAAGTCGAGCGCCTCACGGCCGAACTGGAAGCCGCCGCCGCGGTGAGCCCCCTGCCCGAGGCTCCCTCCGCCGGAGCGGCGCTCCACGACCTCCTCGTACGCCTGCGGCTGGGGATGGGGGAGAGCTGAGATCCCTCCCGCGCTCATGGGGACCGCGGGCGGGGAGCCGGCAGAGTCGCCTGGATCCTGGGCGGCCAGCCCGTGCTGGTCGGTGGACGATCGCGGCGGAGGCGGTTTAGGCTCTCCCCTCGGACGGAGGGCCAGTCGGCTCTCCGGGGCGTCGCTTCACACCGAGCTGCTTCGTGGGTCACCTTCATGTCTGACTTCAATCCCTACGCTCCTCCCGCCGCCGACAGCACCGTGACGAGCCGAGGGAGCGTTTCCCACGACGGCCCCGGGCTGTGGAGGGAGCGATCGCTCCTCGTGATGGACAAGACGGCCACGCTGCCGGTCGATCGCTGCATCGTCTGCCACGAGCCGGCCACGGGGCGACCACTCCGCCGCAAGCTCTCCTGGCATTCGCCGTGGTGGTACCTCCTCGTGCTCTTCAATCTCGTCGTCTATGCCATCGCGGCGATGATCGTGCGGAGAAAAGTCGCCCTTCGTGTCGGCCTGTGTGATCTCCACCGCACCCGACGGCGTCGGTCGATTGCCCTCGCTTGGACGCTCATCGTCATCGCGTTCTTCCTGCTGGGCTACGTGGCTTTGAACCCCGTTACCGACGCCCCGATGGCCGCGCTCATGGCACTGGCCCTCCTGTCGCTCCTCGTCGGCGGTCTTGTCGCGGTCTACGGCCCCCGGGTCGTGACTGC
>CAJBCV010000106.1 GCA_903951635.1 uncultured Planctomycetaceae bacterium | reverse complement strand
TGGCTGCTTGGTCCCCTTCGGCGACCGCCTCTGCCAGGCGAGCCGTGGCCGCGTCCATGAAGAAGTCGACCGGTCGCCAAGCCCTGATTCTTGCCAGCGACGCCTGCTGAGGGTCACCCCCGCAAGCCAGGCCAGACATGGCCAGAAAGACCGCAAGGAGAAGTGCTGTGATGAAGTTGGGCATCAGGGGTCGATCCAATCATCGATCGGGAGATCGTTCCAAAGTGTGGCGATCTTCAATGGTCCTTGACGCCCATGGCTCCGGTCACCGCTCGGAGGCGTCGGGGCTCCGCGGCATCTCCGTACGACCGGGCTCCGCAGTCGACGTTCGCGGCAACGCGTCGAATACCTCCGCGGCGTCCTTTCGCGAGCATCCCATGCGTGGCTCAAAGTCGGGGAACGTGAGGCCGTAAAGAACCTCTCGGAGCGCTGCCCGGCAGACAAACGCCTCGAAAGACGTCATCTCGACGGTGAGCCGCCCGTCGGTGTCATTCAAAATCTTCAACCTTGACTCTCCCGCGCGTTCAGTCCGAAGAAGTCGAGTTTCAGTGGTCCTCAGGCTGACTTCTCACCTGGGGCCGGGATGCCGGGATCCTGGCAAATCTTCTTCGCCAGATAGCCCGACACCTCGCGATGCCGGGGCACGGCCGATCGCCGGTTGAGCACCGGATTCCCCCACCACGAGTGGTTCCCGCCCTCGCGCACCAGCTCGCACCCGTGGTCCGTCAGGTGACGGATGAGGTCGCGGCGTTTCACGGCTGGATCGCCACTTCCTCGAATTGCTCGCCGGCCGCGGAACGGGCCTCTTCCCGGTTCATCTCGATCGCCTCATGAAGGGCGCTGCGGAGGTTCTCGAGCAGTTCCTCGCGCGTCTCTCCCTGGGAGTTCACCCCGGGGACCTCCTCCACCCAGCCGATCCACCACTTCCCGTCCCGACGGATCACGGCGGTGAACTGCGACGTGCTCATGAGGGTGGCTCCTCGACAGGGAAGGGGGCTGGGTCTTGTCGGAGGCATCGGCGGGACCTGCCGCTCGCCTCCAGGTCGTAGGCTACCCCCGCTCCCGCCAGGCCCTCAAGACTGGTGGCGACGGCTTTCCAGAAACCGTCCCGCCAGCCTGCGGCGACGAATCTCTCCAGCCAGACGGCAGCGTCGCGAAAGCCTGGGCACTTCTCCAGGATTCCCGCCATTTCGAGTCAGTTCGAGACAGGCAAGGCGCGACTTGTCGCTGACTTGTCGCGCGGGTGGTCTTGATTTGGCTTGTGGTGGCTCGGTTTGGCTCGATTTCGCCTCTTGGTGCCCGAGTGCATCGCCCCGTTCCCGACGCCTCAGGAGCGTTTCGTCCTAGCTTTCAGGGGTGTTCGTGCCGACAGTCTCCGGAGGGGCTTTGCCGACCTTGAAAACCGGCAACGGCGAAAGCCGTTCGTGGGTTCAAATCCCACCCCATCCGTTTTGGTTTCAGGAAGAAAACGCAGCGAGACTCCGTGGGAGGCGGCCCGGATCGCCGGTCTGAACACCAGCGGTTGAAGCGGGTTGCCCTCGGCGAGCGTGGGCCCACAAACTCTGGTATCCAGCGGGTCAAGGGGGCTGCCTGAGGGCTGCGCTATCAGGCGTCCTCCATCCGAAATCGGGATGCGTCGCCCTTGAGCAGCGTGGATCCGGATTCCCAAGGCAGGCAAATATTGCCTGGTACAAGAAACCCAAGCCGGTCAGCGGGGGGCACGCGATGCCCGGCGACGCGGTAGTCGGTTCGAGGCGGTGCCGCGAGCGGAGGTCGAAGCTAGCACAGCTCCGCGGAAGCCGGGCCGTTCAATGTCAGGATCTCCGACGGAATCCCGGAGGCCGACAACCAGGCCGACTTCAAGTTTCAGCAGGGCTGGAACGGCTTCCGAAAAGCTGTCGCCGAAGCAATCGCGAAGGCCGGCGGGCGAGTTCTGCCGAGGAGCCGGATAGAAAGGAGCCATGCCCGGTCCTATGATCTAAAAGTGCTCCACGTCCGCTGATTATTGACGCCCTGAGACACGAAGACGACCACGCCCCGCTGCTCCAGGATCCTTAAGACGCAACCTACGGAGGACTGCAAAACCGCGGACTCGACAGTTGCTTTGCTTTTCTTGGGCGTAATAAGCAGCAGCACATCGCTGGGTTCAGAACAAATGCCATCCACACTTGTAATCGGTATGACGTTGCATTGAACGTTCTCGTCGCCAATACCGCAGCCGTTTAACCACGAACAATCGCCATCGTGGCGATTGCTGCACAGCATCTTGCCGCAACGACGAGCCGCTTCGGTCCAAAGCGAATGAATACCATTATCCCCGATAAGTACGTACTCGGTCATAGGGGTGCCCAACCGTTTGCAAAGGCTTGGATCGCTCGGGATAAGCAAGGATACTTGACAAACCAAAGTCCTCCCGAAGCGCCAGCGATGGCGGATTCACCGCTCAAGATTGGAATACCAGTGCAAGACGTCCAGTACCCCATCGTAGCCCAGCTGCACGATGTTACATTGCAGACTCCTGTCAGCGACCCCATGTATATCGATCCATTTATCGTGTATATCACACTCGTTTCGCACGTTTTCACCACGCCCACGCCAAATGTTGACCCGCCCGCCGCTCCCCATACTACAGCACCACCAGCTGCGGTACCCGCGGTCGCAGCAATACCCATCGACCAGTAGAAACCTGTTTCAAGGCCATCATCCATTAATGACGCGATCGGCGGCTTCGTTGTTCTTGGCGAGCGCCGGATCGCGGACGAAGGCGGTCAGGTCGGCCCGATGTCGAATCAGGGCCTCAAAGCCGGCGGCACTGTCTTTGGCGATCGCCCAAACGAGCAACGGAATGCCGTCTTTTCCCTTCGCGTTCACATCAGCCCCGTCGCGCACGAGAGCATCGATGGCTGCTTGGTCCCCTTCGGCGACCGCCTCTGCCAGGCGAGC
>CAJBCV010000105.1 GCA_903951635.1 uncultured Planctomycetaceae bacterium | reverse complement strand
CGCACAGAGGCCGCGGACATCCGCGACCTCGATCCTCACTCGGGCCCCCGGCGCGCAGTCGCCGAAATGCTCGGAGAGGTGGATCCGGCAGCTTCCCTGCGAGATCCCCATGTAGAGCGGCATCCCCGGCTCGAAGCGGTGTTCGAAGTCGACGGTGAACCCGAGGAACTCGACGTAAAACTCCTTCGCCTTCTTCTCGTCGAAGCTGCGAAGGATCGGCACGGCTGGCTGAAACATGCTTGCATTCCCGGGATGAGTGGCACCGACGAAGGACTTCGAGGAAGAATCGCTCGCCATACTGCGGACAGGGTCCGGCGAAGCGGAATGACGACACGGAATGGACATGCCCACCACGACCGGCGCGAACCGATTGTTGACCGGCCCCAGGAACACTGTCTATCGTAAACGGCATGTCGACAGCGCCCAAACGCCTTACAGCCGCTGAATATCTCGCCATTGAGGCCCGCGACGAGGCGCGGCATGAATACTTCGACGGGGAAGTGTTTGCCATGGGGGGTGGCACTCTGTGGCACAACCTCATCAAGGACAACCTCGCCCACGCCATCCGCAAGCGCCTCGAGGGGCGGGGGTGTTACGTCATCACCAGCGACCAGCGGGTGAAGGTCGACGCCACCGGGCTCTACACCTACCCCGATGTCGTCGTCTTCTGTGAGCCGCCCGTGTTCGAGGATGCCGTCCACCACACGCTCGTCAACCCCCGATTGATCGTCGCGGTCCTGTCTGACTCGACCGAGAAATACGATCGCGGCGCGAAGTTCGGGCACTATCGCCGCCTCGATAGCGTTGCGGAGTATCTCGTCGTCGCCCAAGACCGGATTTCCGCGGAGTTGTTCTCACGGCAACCGGCCCCTGGGGCCGCCGCGGGCACCGATCCTTGGCTGCTCCGCACGTTCATCGATCCCGCCGGCACGATGCGGTTGGATTCCCTCGGCGTCGACGTGACGCTCGCGGAAATCTATGCCGGTGTGCCGCTGCCCCGCGCCGGCGATGCCGGTCACGAACGTTGGCATTGAACCTCGGCGGGTGGAGCGTCGCGCCTTTCACCCGTCGGCTGGCGTCTGCCCCTCGGTCACCATTCGTCTGAGTTCCTTGTAGTCGGTCTTCCCCGTCCCGAGGACGGGGATCGCATCGAGCTGGCGGACTTCGTCGAGGCGCATGACGCCACGGAGGCCGTCCTCGAGGAGGATCTGGCTCGCCTCGCGGAGCGTGAGGGGAAAGGTGGTGAACAGCGCGATGTGGCGCCCCCCCGGCGTCTCGATTCCCTCCACCGCCACCTTCGGGCCGTTCTCGTCGGCGGGATAGCGCTTCGAGAACGGCTCCTCGAGCGCCGGCAGCGAGATCATCTCCCCCCCGGCCTTGAGGAACCGCTTCAGCCGCCCCTTGAAGGCGAGCCAGTTGTCGGCATCGGCGACGACGAGATCGCCGGTCCGGTACCACTGCCGTCCTTCGAGCTCGACAAACGGAGACGGCCCGTCGTGGTTGAGATACCCGGAGAAGATCGACGGCCCCGAGGCGAGGAGCATCCCCGTCTCCCCCGTGGCCACCGGCACGCCCGAATCGACGTCGACGACGCGGATGTCGACGTTCCGCACCGGCCGGCCGATAGACCCTCGCCGCCGGTCGGCGACCCGGTTGGCCGCGAGGACCGGAGAGCATTCGGTGATCCCGTAGCCCTCGAGGATCACTGCCTCCGGCGCGAGGGCCGCGGTGCGCTCGAAGACCGCATCCGGGCACTTCTCGGCCCCGGCGATGATCCGCCGCAGGCTGTTGAGATCTCCTTCCTTGCTCACCGAGAGGATGTAGGAAAGGAAGGTCGGCGTCGTGAACAGCATCGTCGGCCGGAAGGCACGGATCGTCTCCACGAGCCCCCGGGCATCGGTCGGGTCGGCGTGGCGGACGCTGCGGATACCGGTGAGATGAGGAAGGAGGACGTTGCCGGTGAGCCCGAAACTGTGGAACGGCGGGAGGAAGCCGAGGAGCGAATCGGCCGCCGTCACCTCGAGGACCTCGAGGGAGTCGGTGATGTTCGTGATCAGGTTGGTGTGCGAGAGAGGGACGGTCTTCGGCGTGCTCTCCGATCCCGACGTGAACAGGAACACCGCCGGCTCGTCGGGGTCCTGTCTGGGGAGCCCGCGGAGGATCGCCCCGGGATTGAGGATCGTGCCGAGAAGCGTCGAGAGCTGCTCCCCCTTCCCGATCCCGCCGCGGATCGTCTCGAGGTATTCATAGGACGCCCCGGGCACTTCGATCCCGAGCCGGTCGATGAGCTTTTTCGAGGTGATGATCCGCCGCGTGTCGGTCACCTGGACGCCGTGGGCGAGATTCGCCGGGCCGGTCGTCCAGTTCATCATCACCGGAGTCTTGCCCGCCAGGTGGAGGGCGAAGAAGACGATGTCGGCAGCGACACTCGCCGGCAGCATCACGCCGACGTGCTTCTCCGGCCAGGCCGCGAACCTACGCGCCATGAGGCTCGCCCCGACGAGGAGCCGACGCGACGGGAGCACACCGGAGATCCGATCGGCGACGGCCGGCTCCGTCGGGGCCACCAGCGCCCGGCGGACGAACGCCTCGGCGACGGTGCCGGCGAGCACCGCCGGCGCATCGGTCGATCGCGGCGGCGCGAACCAGGCCGCCGGCACCGGGATCGCCTTCTCCTTCTCGTCGCCGGCGAGCTTGCCGTCGGCCAGCGCCCACAGCTCGCCGAGCGTGTTGAGAACCGACGCGTTGTGAAAGCCGAACTGCTGCTCGACTTTGAGCGTCGCATCCATCCGATCGAGGCTGTCCATCCCGAGGGCTTCGAGCGTCGTGTCGAAGGCGAGCTCGCGGGGATCGAGTTCGCGGCCGAGATGCCCCTGGACGAGGTCGTTGACCAGCCGGATCGTCTTCGGATCGATCGTCGCCGGGTCGATCGCCGGGAGCGAGGCGCCGGCGGCGTAGTGCCCCGCGGTGGGGCCGAAGAAATGGCT
>CAJBCV010000104.1 GCA_903951635.1 uncultured Planctomycetaceae bacterium | reverse complement strand
GGTGGCCCACGACGAATACCGCTCCCGGCAGACGGCCCTGCGACTGGCGGCCCGGCTCGCGGCGAGCACCGCCGCGCTCCAAATCGATTCCCGCTGGCGGATCCTCGAATATGAAGCCGACAACAACCGACTCGTCCGCGCGATGGCCGAGGCGGAGGGGAAGCCGGCTGATCCGGCCACGGGGCGGAAGGCCTGGGAGGCGATCCAGGCCGCCGTCGACGAAATCGCCGCCAACACGAAGAACACCGTCGATGCCGAGAGCTGGACGGTGTGCGACGCCAAGGGGGTGCAGGTGGCCCGCGCGCCACTGGCCGACACGATCGGCCGCGACTTCGCCTGGCGCAACTATTTCCACGGCGGCCCCCACGACCTCGAGCCGGGCGCCACCCCGCCACCGATCACGGAGGTCCACCGCTCGACGGTCTACAGGAGCGACTCCACCGGCAAGCTCAAGGTGGCCTTCTCGGCGCCGATCTGGAGCGACGCCAAAGGCGCCGAGAATCGACGCGTGCTCGGCGTCCTCCTCATGAGCTTCGACGTCGGCCTCCTCTTCCGGTCGGTCGACGCCATCGGCTCCTGGAACGCCTCACGGGCCCCGTTCTCCGTGGCCGTCATCGATCTCCGCGACGACATCGTCGACGGCGAGCCAAAGGGGGGCTTGGTCCTCGAAAATCCCGAGGTCGCGCGCACCGATCTCTCGAGTTCCCCGGATCTCCAGTTGGTGCGAGCGCCGGCCGACGTTGTCGGAAGGCTCAAGGAATCGTTCCACAAGCATCCGGAGTTCGGCAAGCCGGCCCGCCAAGCCGGGAACGTCGGCGGCGAAGGCGAACTCGACGCCGAAATCATCGGGCTCTTTCCAGGGACGCTGCGGCAATTGATGGGCGGGAATGGTGCCGGGCCGCAGATCGCGGCCGCCGAGCCGATCCGGATCCTCGGTCGCCCCGAACGGCTCTCCGACGTCGGCTGGGCCGTCCTCGTTCACGAGCGATGACCGCTCACACCTCCGGCAATTCAAATCCCTTGCGGCGCTCGCGAACGAGGAGCGCGTCGGCGGCGGCGTCGCCCATGAACTGCTCGCCAACCGGATCCCAGCGGAGCGGACGGCCGACCGCGCGGGCGATGTTCGCCAGGTGGCACACCGTCACTGAGCGATGCCCGATCTCGACGTCGGCCACCGGCTTCTCCCGCGTTTTTATGCAGTCGAGCCAGTTCTGGAGGTGATGCCTTGCCTGCCAGAGGGCGAGGGCGTCGGACCACTTCCGTTCCTCCTCGGCGACGTCGACCGCCTCGAGGAGCTTCTGGGCGATCTCCGGGGGATTGCTCGTCACCTTGTTGCGGTTGATCTCGAGTTTCCCCTTCTCACCGACGAACACCGCCCCTCCCATCGGCCCCTGCTCGAGGATGAACTTCACTTCCAGGCCGTCGGCGTACGTCATCACCACCTGGCCGTTCGGGCCCTCGGTGACGGGCGTGATCGCCACCGGGCCTGTGGCATCGGCGCCGAGGGCCCACTGGATCTGATCGACGCCATGGGCGCCCCAGTTGGTCATCTCGCCGCCGGCGAAGTCACGCCATCCCATCCAACCCATCCACTGGGCGCTAAAGGGGCGATCGGCGGCCTGGCCGAGCCAGGCGCTCCAGTCGAGTCCGGTGGGGATCGGCTCCTCCGCCGGGAGCGGCGTCGGCACCGGCGACGAGTTGCCGTAGTTCACGGCGCGAACCTCGAGGAGCTTACCGAGCCCCCCGGTGCGAACGAACTCGCACGCCAGCCGGTTGATCTCCATCGAGCGTTGCTGCGTTCCCACCTGGACGACGCGGCCGGTGTTCCGGGCCGCCTTGACCAACGCCCGCCCCTCGGCGACGTAGAGCGTCAGTGGCTTCTCGGCATAAACATCCTTCCCGGCCTGACAGGCGTGGATGCAGGGAAGGACCCGCTGAAACTCCCCCGTTCCCACGATCACCGCGTCGATGTCGGCGCGGTCGAGGATCCGGCGGTAGTCGACGTAGACGGGCCAAGCCCCCCCCTTCGCCTCCCGGAAGGCATGCGCCCGGGGCACGTTGACATCGCACAGCGCCACGATCTCGGCCCCCTCAGGCAACTGCTCGAGGAGGAGCGACGCGCGCCCGCCGACGCCGATGGCGCCGACGCGGATCTTTTCGTTGGGCCCGGGCGCTGGCGCGGATCGCGCCCCGCGCGGGAGGAAGGCCACGCCCGCGGCGGCCGCCGATCCGAGAAGGAATGTCCGCCGGTCGACGCCGTGAGATCGAGACGCCGGCATCATTTGGCACCTTCCTGGATGAACACGAAGCCACCCTTCTTGTTGCCGATCACGATGTCGGGCCGCTTGTCGCCGTTGAGATCGCCCACGGCCAGTTGCGTCCCCACGCCGGAGGCGTCGTCGATCTTGTGCGCCGTCCACGAAACCGACTTGTCGGCGTCGCGGTGGAGCTTGAACCAATAGAGGTAGGGGCTGCCGGCCGGGTCGGGATCCCCCTGCGGCCCGTGGGCCCAGAACCGCTTGCCGGTGACGAGGTCCTTGAGGCCGTCGCCATCGATGTCGACGAGCCCCACCGAATGGAGCTGCGAGAACTGCACTCCGTCGAGCGACTCCTCCGCCTTGTCGGAGAGGATGCGGTGCTCGACGAAGTCGATCCCGCCGTCCTTCTTCACGCTCTCGAACCACGACAGCCCGTAGCCGTGGCCGGCGAGGCTCGTGATCACGTCGAGATCACCGTCGGCGTCGACGTCGTAGGTGTGCATCTGGGCGCCGCCGGTGCCGAAGGCGAACGGGTGCTTCGTCCAAGCCGGCGGCGTGCTTCCGGCCGCCACCGGGGCCGGCTGTTCCCACCACCCGCCGGCCATGAGGAGATCGGGGCGGCCGTCGCCGTTGACGTCACCGACGCCGAGGCCGTGTTGATACTGTCCCCAGCTCTCCTTCTCGGAGCAGGGGGTGAACGTCCAGCGCTCGGTGGCGGTCTTGTCGGAGGGGGTCGCGAAGCCAAGCACGCCGCCGGTGTGGAAGACGAGTTCGGCCTTGCCGTCGCCGGTGACGTCGAGGAAGTCGGGGGCCTCGTTGTCGACCACCGGGTGGACCAGGTGCTTTCCCCAGCCCCCCTGCGACGCCTTCACGGTAGCGGTGTCCTTGCCTGGATTCCGGAACCACGCCACTTCCTTCCCCGGCCATTCGTTGACGAGGACGTCGAGCCAGCCGTCGCCATCGACGTCGCCGACGCCGGTCATGAAGTTGTTGGAATACTGGTTGGGATCGAAGTCCTTGGCGGGATAGATCTCGTGCCGCTCCTTGAACTCCGGCCCGGCATACCAGTAGGGGCCGTAGACGGCGTCGCCGTGGCCGTCCTTGTCGATGTCGCCGACGCCCGCCGCCTCGGCATGGAACTTGTCGGTGAGGACCACCTTGCGGAACGTCGGCGGCGCCGCCTCGGCCCCGCCACCGGCGGCGAGGAACATGGCAAAGGCTCCGAGCCCGACTCCGCACTTCCGAACCAGCATGGCATCTCTCCCGAGAGAAGGTGAACGCAACGGGGGCCGCATCTGCCCCCCTTCGAGAATCCCAACGTCCGATCAGAATACCCCAAATGGCAACGCCCGTCGCGGGGCCGCGGTAGACTCTGCGCTTGCCCGCCCCGCCGTCCCGCCGCCTCGCCGACGCCACGGTTGCCCTGACCGTGCCCCCATCGACTCCACCATGCACGTCGTCGTCCTGTTCCGTTATTTCTGGCCCGAGTCGCGCGTCTCCGAGGAGCCCCACATGCTCCGCGAGATCGTCCATCGGCATGTCGCTCGGGGAGACAGCGTCGACGTCATCTGCGGCGCAGCCGACGACTGCCGGGAGGCGTGGGCGCGGGAGTTCCCCGAGCGCGTTCGAGTGAGGAGCTTTCGGGCGCCGGTCGACCGCAACGGGCCGCTGTCAGGGCGCGTGCTCAATTCGGCCCGCCTCCTCGTCCGCGGGATCGCGACGCTCCTCACCCCGCGCCGCATCGATCTGCTCTACCTGTTCACCTACCCCCCCGGCTTCGCCGGCGCGATGATCGCCTTTTGCCGCGTGTTTCGGCGCCGTACCCGGATCCTTTTCAGCTTCCAGGACAACCTCGAATACCGGATCGGCAATCCGCTCATCCGCGCCTGCTACCGGGCCTACAACCGCTTCTGCGTCTCCCACGCCACGGTGACCACCGTCCTGTCGGAGGAGATGCGGGCGCACCTCCTTGAAACTGTCCCGGTCCGGGCCCGGGCGAAGGTCGGGCAACGGATCGAGGTCGTGAACAACTTCTACGCCGAAGACGTCGCCCCCGAGCGTGCCGAGGCCACCAAGGCCCACGACATCCTCTATGCCGGCAACCACGGCCCGGGACAAAACCTCGCCTTCTTCATCGAGGCGCTTGCGCGTTGCCGCCCGGCCACGACCCCGCGGATCGTGTTCTACGGCGGCGGCACGGAAAAGGAGGCGCTCCAAAAGCTCGCCCGCGAGCGTGGGGCACCGATCGAGTTCCGCGATCCGGTCGATCGACAGACGATCGCCACCGAGATGCAGGCCGCCCGGTACGGGCTCGTGGCGATGCTCCCGGAACTTCCCCGCTACGCCTTCCCGTCAAAGATCATCGCCTACACCTGCAACGGCACCAAGGCGCTGCTGATGTGCGATCCCGACGGCCCCCTCGGCGCTTGGGTCGTCGCCGAACGCCTCGGCGACGTCCTCGACGTCACCGACGTCGACCGTGCCGCCAAAGGACTCGAAGCCCTCCTCGCTACCCCAGACGACGGCGATCGACGCGACACCGCCAAGCGGGCTGCGACGCTCTTCGGCAAAGAAGTGTTCCTCGGACGGATCGAGGCGATCCTCGCCCGGATCTTTGCCTGAGGGCCCCTCGACGCACCGGGGTGTCGCCGTCATTCGCCGGCGAACAGTTCCTCGCCGGCGTGCGATTCGAGGAACTCGTGGCGCACCGTCCGTTCGATCGCCGTCGGCAGTGACACGGGAGGCGTGAACCCGGTCGCCGCCGCAGCCGAGGTAAACGACGTCTCGGCGCAGAACTTCCGCACGCGCACACGGCTGATCGGAAACGTTCTTCCCGTCAGCCGCGCCACCACGTCGAACGCCGTCCCGATCGCCATCCCTGCGGCGAAGGGAATGCGGAGCCCGACGCTCGGTGCCTTCCCCATCAGCCCGCGCACCCGGCAGACGAGATCGTTCATCGAGAGATCGGGCTGATCGACGTAGTTGCACAGATGGAGGCCGACCGGAAGGGAGAGGCAATGATCGAAGAAGGCGACGACGTTGCCGACGTACGCCATCGACTTGTGGTTGCGACCGTTGCCGATCATCGCGAACCGGCCAGTGGCGATCTGGCGGAGGAGGTTGTAGACGTTGCCGCGGTTGTTCTCACCGAAAACGACCGTGGGGCGGACGATGACGAGGGTCCGCTGATCCGGTGCCTCCGCGTGCCAGCGCCGCAGTTCCCCCTCCGCTCCCCACTTCGTCCGGCCATACTCGTTGAACGGGTTGATCGCCCCATCCTCGCCGGTGTGCGCCGGGGCCATTCCGTATACCGCGACGCTGCTCGTGAACAGGATCGTGTCGATGTTCCGCGCCGCGGCGGCCCGGCAGACGTTGGCCGTCCCGGCCACGTTGACGTCGTGGTAGAGGGAGAGCGGCCGAACGTCGTCACGGTGCTCGGCGGCGAGATGAATGATCGGCGCTCCCGGAACGAGCGCCTCGGCGAGCGTGTTCGAGTCGCGGATGTCGCGGATCACCGACGCCGCAGGGAAGCGGCGGCTGGCGACCTTGTCGATGATCGTGAACCGGGGGCCCCCTTCGCGGACGAACCGCTCGCACAGACGCGTGCCGATGAAGCCGCTCCCGCCGATCACGTTGACGTGGTCGGCGGGAGCGGGCATCGACGGTTTTGTTTCAGGCGTGCGCGTCATGGCCGACAGGCTCCTTCAGGCATCCCGCCGCCAGACGACGCGGTTCACGTAATCGGTGTAGCTGACGATGATCCGCAGCACCTTGTCGGAGACGTTCGGCATCGAATAATCGCCGACGAGCCGCAGCGTCCGATCCTCCCCGCGGGGCTGCGTGGCGATGATCGCAAGTCCCTGCCGGACGCGGTCGAGATCGAGCCCCACCATCATCACCGCCGCCTCCTCCATCCCCTCCGGCCGCTCGTGGGCCTCGCGGATATTGAGCGCCGGGAAATTGAGGATCGACGACTCTTCGCTGATCGTGCCGCTGTCGGAGAGCACCGCACGGGCTTCGGTCTGAAGCTTGACGTAGTCGTGGAAGCCGAGCGGCTTGAGGAGACTGACGCGCGGATCGAAGGCGACTCCGGCTGCATCGACGCGCTTGCGGGTGCGCGGGTGGGTGGAGACGATCACCGGGAGGCCGTGGTCGACGGCGAGGGCGTTGATGATCGCCACGAGGCGGTGGAAGCTCCGCTCCGACTCGATGTTCTCCTCGCGGTGGGCGCTGACGACGAAATACCCCCCCACGTTGAGCCCGAGCCGGCCGAGGACATCGGAGGCCGCAATCCGCGGCCGCTCGTGCTCGAGGACCTCGAACATCGGGCTGCCGGTCTTGATGACCAGATCGGGCCGGAGCCCCTCGCGGAGGAGGTATTCGCGGGCGATCGAGCTGTAGCAGAGGTTGACGTCGGCGACGTGGTCGACGATCCGCCGGTTGATCTCCTCGGGCACCCGCTGGTCGAAGCAACGATTCCCCGCCTCCATGTGGAAGACCGGGATCTTGCGGCGCTTCGCCGGGATCACCGCCAGGCAACTGTTGGTGTCGCCGAGGACGAGGAGCGCCTCGGGCTTCTCCGCGGCGAGCACGTCGTCGACCGCGCCGATGATCCGCCCGATCGTCTGGGCAGCGCTCCCCGACTGGCCGGGGAGCGGGGTGGCCGTATCGAGGAAGTGGTCGGGCCGCTTCACCCGCAGATCCTCGAAGAAGATCTGATTGAGCTCGTAGTCGTAGTTCTGCCCGGTGTGGACGAGAACGTGGTCGCAGTGCTCGTCGAGGCGCTCGAGGACCCGCGACAGCCGGATGATCTCCGGCCTGGTCCCCACCACCGTCATCACCTTCAGACGCTTCATCCGTCGACCTTCATGGCAATGGTGTCGGGGCGGCTCCGGTCGAACAGCTCGTTCGCCCAGAGCATCACGATCAGCTCGTCATCGCCGATGTTTGTGACGTCGTGGGCCCAGCCGGGGGGCGTCTCCACGATCGATCCCTCACCTCCGCGGACCGTGAGTTGATGGCGTTGGCCGGTGCCGACGTGCCGGAAGCGGAATCGGGCCGTCCCCCGAATGACGAGGAACTTTTCGGTCTTCGAGTGGTGGTAGTGGCTGCCGCGGGTGATCCCCGGGTGGGCCGTAAAGTAGCTGAATTGCCCCGAATCGAGCGTCCGCAGCATCTCCACGAACTCTCCACGCGGATCGCCATGACGAGGCACCGTGTAGGCAAAGGCGTCGGTCGGGAGAAAGCTCAGATACGTGGAGTGGAGGGCACGGACGAGGCCGGCCCCGACGCGCGGCGTAACGAGCGACTCCCGGCCGGCATGCACGGCCCGGAGCGTCTCCACGACTTCGCCGACGGTCGTCGCATACACCGGCCCCGCCTCGCGGAAGCCGCCCCCCTCGTGCGGACGCTCGAGCACCTCGAGGAACGCGTCGACGACGTCGTCGACGTAGACGAGGTGCAGCGGGGAGGAGGGGTCGTGGATCGTGACGGGAAGGCCACGGGCGATGTTGTGGCAGAACGTGGCGACGGCCGAGTTGTAGTTGGGCCGAGACCACTTTCCGAAGACGTTCGTAAGCCGGAAGAGGTGGACGGGGCCGCCGGTCGCTTGCGCATAAGCCAGGAGGGCCTCCTCGGCCCCCCGCTTGCTGCGGCCGTAGGCGTTGTCGAGCGAGGCCTGGGTCGAGGAGCTGAAGATCACCGGTTGCTTCCGGCCGCTTGCAGCGAGGATCGCGCACAGCCGCTCGGTCGTGCCGGTGTTGCCGGCGGCGTACTCGGACGGATCGGGCGGACGGTTGACTCCAGCGAGATGAACGATCACGTCGGCCGACTCGGCCGCTTCCCGAAGAGCCGCTTCCGAGTCGCTGCGGCCAACCGGCAGCACTTCGTCGCGACCGATCTCGGCGAGCCTGACGCGGAGGTTACGCCCGAGAAATCCCTCCGCACCGGTGACGAGCACACGCATGGAAGGCTCTCGAGTCACTTGGGAAGGGCGTTTTTGATGATCTCCAGCCCGAGGAGCACCTGCTTCACCTCGGCAACGGAGAGCCGCTTCGTGTTGTGGGAGGTGTAGTCCTCGATCTTCGAGATGTCGGCCTCGCCCTCGACGAAGTACTTGTCGTAATTGAGGTCGCGGGCATCGGCGGGAATCCGGTAGTAGCCACCGAGATCGTCGGCCCGGGCCATCTCCTCGCGCGACACGAGCGATTCGTAAAGTTTCTCGCCGTGGCGGGTGCCGATGACGCGGATTTCGGATTCGGGGCGAAAGAGCTCGACCATCGCCCGAGCGAGAACGTCGATCGTGCAGGCTGGGGCCTTCTGAACGAAGATGTCACCGGGCTTGGCGTGCTCGAAGGCATAGAGCACCAGATCGACCGACTCGTCGAGCGACATGAGAAACCGGGTCATGCTCGGATCGGTGAGGGTGATCGGCTTCCCATCCTGCATCTGCCGGAGGAACAGCGGGATCACCGACCCGCGCGACGCCATCACGTTACCGTACCGGGTGGCGGAAAGGACGGTTCGCGACGCGTCGCTGAGCCGCGACTTCGCTACCATCACCTTCTCCATCATCGCCTTGGAAATCCCCATGGCGTTGATCGGATAGACGGCCTTGTCGGTGCTGAGCACGACGCAGCGGGAGACCCCGTTGGCGATCGACGCCCGCATCACGTTCTCGGCACCGAGAACGTTCGTGCGAACCGCCTCCATGGGATAGAACTCGCAGGACGGAACCTGCTTGAGGGCAGCCGCGTGGAAGACGTAGTCGACGCCGCGGAGCGACTCTTCGACCGAGACGTAATCGCGGACGTCGCCAATGTGGAACTTCACCCGGTCGTTGGCCAGGCGGATCCGCATGTCCTCCTGCTTCTTCTCGTCGCGGCTGAAGATCCGGATCTCGCGGAGCGGCAGCCGAAGAACACGATCGAGGACGGCGTTTCCGAACGACCCGGTACCACCGGTGATGAGGAGGACTTTGTCGTCAAACATCACGATCCTCGAGAAGTGAGAGCATCACCGGCTGTTCCGACGGCCACGATAAGGCGTTGCCGGGAACGATTCAAGAACCGCGGTGGGGGGGCCGGTGAACCGAGGTCGCCGCCGGCCCGACGGCCGATAGGGCGTCCCCCGAAGCATCACCGAGCGATCTGACCACCGCTCACTCCACCTCGAACACGGCCTCGATCTCGACCGGGACATTCTCGGGAAGCGCGGCGACGCCGAAGGCGCTACGAACGCCGATCCCCGCCTCACGACCCCAGATCTCGGCAAACAATTCACTGCAGCCGTTGAGCACGTGCGGCTGCTTTGTGAACTCGGGGGTGCAGTTCACCATTCCCATCACCTTGACGACCCGCTTCACCCGATCGACGCTCCCCAGGGCGCTCTCCACCGTGGCGAGGATCGCGCAGGCCACCTGCCGGGCCGCCGCCTTGCCGGCATCGGCATCGAGTTCGACGCCGACCTTGCCACGAAGGAGCGAGCCATCGGGAAGGAGAGGAAGATGGCCGGAGGTGTAGAGCAGGGTTCCCATCCTCACGTATGGCGTGTAGGCCCCCACCGGCTTCGGCGCCGGAGGGAGGGGAAGGGCGAGGACACGGAGGACGTCGGAGGCTGCCATGGGCTCAGGTCACGATGGAGGGGATCAGGGATCAGGGATCGAGATCAGGGATCGAGATCAGCGATCAGGGCCGAGACCACTGACGGAGAGGGAAACGTTCAGCCGCCGTAGGCCTGCGCCGTCGGGGCCCGCTTGAGATCGTCTTCGAGACTGCGGTGCGGAGCGATCCCACGGCTCTGGAGATCGCCGTGGTAGGCCCGCACCGCCTCCTCCGCCGACGTGGCGCCGTCGGCGACGGCGCGGAGGTGACGGACGAAGGCCAGTTGATCCTCGGCAGCATTGATCTTCCGACCGAAGAGGGCGACGCGGGCGCCGTGCTTCTTGGCATCGGCCAGGAGCCCGAAGGCGTCGTGGGTCGTCCCGGCGCCGCCGCCGAGAATGCCGACGACGAGCGAGCGGTCGTAGGCGGCGAGTTGCTCGGTGACCTCGGGGCCGAGGTAGGGGATCTTGAGGAAGATCGGCCGGCCCGCCCGCGGCACGCCGGCGAGCGTCCGGGCGACATGGTCGGCGAGAAAGCGGGCGATGTCACGGGGGCGTTCGTCGCGTGGGCGGTCGCCCGTGGCGCGCCCCGGCGTGCGGTCGATGGCGTTGGGATAGAACACTTCGAGAAAGTGGCGAAATCCGGCCCGCTCCGCCTCGGCCCGAAAGGTGCCGTAGGCCTCGAGCATCGCCCGGTCGAGGGTGGCGTCGTCGTTGAGGGTGAGGGAGAAGAGGCCAAGATCGGCGCCGCGACCTCGCGACGAGCCGCTCCCGTCGGCGTGGCTCCGGTCGATCCTGCCGCACTGCGCCTGGGAAATCGACGTCGTCGTGAAGGGGAGGGCGGGCTGGCGCGGATAGTTGCCACTCCCGGCGGCGAGCCAGATGTCGGTGGTGTCGTTCATCCGCACCGCCGGCGTGACATGGCTGTCGAGGAACAGCCCCTCGTCGATGGCGAGGACCTCGCTCGTGCTCCCGCTCATCAGCATGATGTCGACGAGCCCCTGGGCGACGAGTTGCCGGATCGACTCGCGGAACTCGGCGATCGAGCGAAACGGCCCGCGGAAGGGATCCCCGCCCCGCCGGACTCCGGGCGCCGCAAGGCCGAAGGCCATGTCGGCATCTTTGGCGTCAGCGAGGATGAAATCTTGGCAGGACGGATCGGCGACGATCCGGGCGAGTTTGAGATCGAGCGACTTCTGCGGGGGGAGGCGGTGCATGGCGGATGAGTCCTGAAACGGATCAACGGCAGGGGAGGCTCGAGGAACGGCAGCGGGAAACAGCGTACCCGATTCCGCCTGCAATTTTCGCCGCCGGGCGGGTATTCTTTCCCCTCTCTCAGTTCCCGGCACCCCCGCCGTCGGCGGCTACCGCCACGAACCATTCCCACTTCGATCGAGGGCAAGAACGACCATGGCCGAATCGCAATACCGTTTCTCCGTCGGCCCCTGGAACCTCGGCCGGGGCGCCGATCCCTTCGGCCCCCCGGTTCGGCCCGCCGTTCCCTTCGATGACGTCCTCGACGTGGCCGTCGATCTCGGCTTCGAGGGGATCCAGTTTCACGACGACGACGCCGTGCCCGACCTCGAAACCCTCTCCCCGGCGAAGATCGTCGAGCAGGCCGAGGCGATGAAGCGAACGCTCGCCGACAGGGGACTCGTCGCCGAGTTCGTCGCCCCCCGCCTCTGGGAGCACCCCAATGGCATCGACGGTGGCTACACGAGCAACGATCCCGCCTGCCGGACGTGGGCGATCGAGCGGTCGAAGCGGGCCGTCGACGTCGCCAAGGCGCTCGGCACCGACTTGATCGTTCTCTGGCCGGCGCGCGAGGGAACCGGCGTTCGTGAGAGCAAGTGCCCGATCGACGCCTCGCGGCGCTTGATCGAGGCCTGCAATGCCATCCTCCATGCCGACCCGAAGATCCGGATCGCCATCGAGCCGAAGCCGAACGAACCGGTCGACACCGCCTTCATCCCCACGATCGGCCATGCCCTCGCCCTCGGCTCGCGCTGTGCCGATCCGGCCCGCGTCGGCGTCCTCATCGAGAGCGCCCACGCCATCCTCGCCGGCCTCGATCCCTCCGACGAAATGGGCTTCGCGCTCGCCGCCGGGAAGCTCTGGAGCGTCCACCTCAACGATCAGAACGGCCTCAAATACGACCAGGACAAGGTCTTCGGGGCCGCAAACCTGCGCGGTGCTTTCGATCAGGTCCGCGTTCTCGAATCGGTCGACTACGCCGCCACCGGCTGCTTCGTCGGCTTCGACGTCAAGGCGCAGCGGACGCAAAAGGCCGAGTCGGCCACGGCGCATCTGGCCACGAGCCAGGCGGTGTTCCTCAAGCTCGTCGAGAAGGTGCGAACCTTCCCGGTCAACACCGCCGATTCGATGATCGCCGCCCGCGACTATGAGGCCCTCGAGCGGCTCGTCCTCGAGCATCTCCTCGGCTGACACGCTCCGGCCTGCGACGGTAAACTCCAGGGCGACCGGCCACTTCGGGCCGGTCGTCCCGGGTTTTTGTACGGGCTGACGCGGCAAGGGGGTGACGTGTGGGTCGCTTGATTTTCCTTGCCGCGCTGTTTGCCCTCTGCCTGATGCCAACGGGTTCGTTAGCCCGGCTCGCTCGAGGGGAGCCGGCAGCGGCTGACGTCCCTGACTTCGCCACCGTCGTCGCTCCGCTCCTCGTCCGTCGCTGTGGCGCCTGCCACGGGCCTGAGGCAGCCGAGAGTGGCTTTCGGATCGACACGCGCGCAAGCGCCTTCGCCGGCGGCGACTCCGGGCAACCGGGGATCGTGGCCGGGAGCCCTGAGTCGAGCGAGATCGTCCGCCGTGTCACGACCGACGACGCCGAGATGCGGATGCCGGCCGACGCCGATCCCCTCCCGGCGGACGAGCAGGCGATCCTCGCGGGCTGGGTGGCGGCCGGGGCGCCGTGGCCCGACGACATCGCGACGCTCCCGCCGGCGCTGTTTCCGGAGTCCGCCAAAGGAACGTCGCACTGGGCCTTCCAACCGATCCAACGGCCACCGCTGCCGCAGATCGCCGGCGTCACCCATCCGATCGATGCCTTCATCACCGAGGCGCTTGCCGCGCAGCGGATCTCGATGCAGCCCGAGGCTCCCCCTGAGACGCTCCTGCGGCGGCTGTCCTTCGATCTCGTCGGACTGCCGCCGACGCCCGACGACGTGCAGGCCTTCACCGCCGACGTTGCCGCGCGGGGGAGCGAAGCGGCGTTTGGCGATCTCGCCGATCGGCTCCTCGCCTCCCCTGGCTTCGGCGAACGCTGGGCGCGGCATTGGCTCGACGCCGTCCGCTTTGCCGAGAGCCACGGCTTCGAGATGAACCAGACGCGCCCCAACGCCTGGCGCTACCGCGACTGGGTGATCGAGAGCCTCAATGCCGATCTCCCCTACGACGCCTTCGTCCGCGCCCAACTTGCCGGTGACAGTTGTGGTGCCGACGTCGCCACCGGATTCCTCGTCGGCGGCGCCTGGGATCAGGTGAAGTCTCCCGATCCGGTGCTCACCGCCAACCAGCGGGCCGATGAGCTCCACGACATGGTGAGCACGACAAGCTCGGCGTTCTTGGGCCTCACCGTCGGCTGTGCCCGCTGCCACGACCACAAGTTCGATCCTGTTCCGCAGACCGACTACTACCGTCTCAAGGCCGTCTTTGCCGGCGTCGAGCATGGCGAGCGCGAAGTGACGCTCCCCTCCGAGTCGCCCCGGCAGGATCGCCGCAGCGAAATCGCCAGGCTCCTCGCCGAGGCTGGGGTGGGGACACTGCGCCGCGCCGTCACCCATCGGCAAAACATC
This sequence comes from uncultured Planctomycetaceae bacterium, assembly GCA_903951635.1. Lineage (GTDB taxonomy): Bacteria > Planctomycetota > Planctomycetia > Pirellulales > UBA1268 > QWOP01. The sequence goes on along the minus strand of CAJBCV010000104.1, from coordinate 9,065 downwards.
GACCGCTTCATTCCGACCCCGGCCCGCTTCGTCCGCTTCACGATCCTCGAGACGAGCGGCGCCGAACCCTGCCTCGACGAGCTCGAAGTCTTTTCAAGCGATGGCCGCAACGTCGCCCGCGGCGCCACCCCCACCTCCTCCGGCGACTTCGCCGGCAACGCCTTTCATGTGCTCGCCCATGTGAACGACGGCCAGGTCGGCAACGAACGTTCCTGGATCTCGAACACCCCCGGCACCGGCTGGGTGCAACTCGAGCTTCCGGCCACCGAGACGGTCGACCGGGTGGTGTGGAGCCGCGATCGCTCCCCGGAGCCGAAATATGCCGACCGCGTCGCAACGCGCTATGAGATCGCGCTCTCGACCGACGGCGTCGCCTGGACACCGATCGCTTCCGACCTCGACCGCCGCCCCTTCGGCGACGGCACGGCCTCCCCTGATGACATTCCAGCAGCAACTCCACCAGGAAGCGTCGCCGACCCGGCGAGCGTGGCTGGAAAAATCAGCGCCCTCAAAGCCGAGCTTGCCACGCTCGACCGCGGTCCGATGGCCTATGCAGGCCGGTTTACCGAGCCCGGGGCCACGTTCCGGATGTTCCGCGGCGACCCCACCCAGCCGCGCGAGGAGATCCTTCCTGGCCCGCTCTCCCGGATCGGCTCAGGACCGTGGCCAGAAGCGCCGATCTCCGCCGAAGCGGCCCGACGCCGGGCGCTTGCCGACTGGATCGTCGATCCAGGCAATCCGCTCGCCGCCCGGGTGATCGTCAACCGCCTCTGGCATCATCACTTCGGGACGGGGCTCGTCGACACGCCGAGTGACTTCGGGGCAGGGGGGGGACGGCCGTCGCACCCTGCGCTTCTCGACTGGCTGGCCAGTGAACTCGTCGCCAACGGATGGCGCCTCAAATCCATTCATAGGCTCATCGTCACGAGCCGGGCCTGGCGGCAGGGGGGAGATGCCAATGCTCAGGCACTCGCGCACGATGCCCAGGACCGACTCCTGTGGCGGTATCCGCCGCACAGGCTCGAGGCCGAGGCGATTCGTGATGCGATCCTGGCCACGAGCGGCAGCCTCAATCCCAAGGCCGGCGGGCCAGGATTTGATCTCTTCGTCGCCAACGCCAACTACGTGAAGGTCTATGAGACGAAGACGGCGTTTACGGCCGATGACTTCCGGCGGATGATCTACCAGAGCAAGCCGCGCTCGGAGCTCGACACGTTCTTTGGCGCCTTCGACTGCCCCGACGCCGCGCAGATCCAGCCAAAGCGAACCTCCAGCACGACGCCCCTCCAGGCACTCAATCTCTTGAACGGCGCCTTCCTCATCGACCAAGCCGACCGCTTCGCCGCGCGGCTCACCCGCGAAGCCGGCGACGACCAAGCTCACCAAGTCCGCCTCGCGTTCCTCCTCGCCTTCGGCCGCGAGGCGACCAACGCGGAGATCGCCGCCGCGACACAGCTCGTCGCCGACCACGGTCTCCCGGCCCTCTGCCGGGCGCTCTACAACGCGAACGAGTTTCTCAGCGTCCGCTGACGAGTTGGAGACCGGCGGCCCGTGAGCGAGCACCCCTCGATCACCGAGGGGCGGGGCCCCTCTTCTAAAATCAGCGGTCGCCATCGCTCCCAGACTGATATTCGAACCGCGATCCAAGTTTCGCTAAACTTTCCAACAGGCCCGCCCTGTTGCCGCGGGGATGGACGTAATCCTTCGAAGGCGCCGATTTAGACCCGCCCCCCACGAGGCCCCCCATGGCTTCCTCGCCAGTGACCCTCACCGAGCTGCTTGACCCGCTCGGCGAATGCATGACGCCCGAAGTGGCCCGACGTGTCATCGACCTTCGCGCTTCTCCCGAGGCGAGCGCTCGGATGCAACTCCTTGCCAGCAAGTCATCGCTGGGATCACTGACGACGGCGGAGCGCGAAGAATACGAATCGTGCGTGGCGGCCGGCACGTTCATCGCGATCCTCCAGGCTAAGGCTCGTAAAATGGCAGGCCGTGACGGGGCGACGTGATGAATCAAAGGCTCAGAGCGCAGGTGCGTGAACGGGCGGAAGGACGTTGCGAATACTGCCGAATCCACGAACATGATGACCCGTTCTTCACATTCCCTGTCGACCACGTCGTGGCCCAACAACATGGCGGGTCGACGACTGCCGACAACCTCTGCTTCAGTTGCTTCCGGTGCAACGTCCACAAGGGACCAAACCTCACGAGCGTTGATCCGTTGACCGCCGCCACCGTCCGGTTGTTCCATCCGCGCCGCGATGTCTGGGAAAAACACTTCCATTGGGAAGGACCGATCCTCGCGGGGAACACCCCGATCGGCCGAGCCACGATCCGATGCTTGGCAATCAACCACCCTGATGCGGTGCTCCTACGAGAATTGCTGCTGGCCGACGGGCGCCTGCCATCAAGCTGACCGGGCAGGCGACCTGTCGCGACGCTACGCCTCGCATCCGACCGCCTCGAGAACACGCACTCACGCTGCCAGGGAGGCTTCGGCCCGCTTCCGCCGCCGGGCTTTCAGGGCTACGAGCCCCGCGCCGATCGCTGCCATCACCCACGTCGAGGGTTCGGGGACGATCGCCAGCCGGCCGGAGGCAGGGCTGAAGACGAGGTACTGCCCAGCGGCGGTGTCGGGGTTGGTGTACCAGTTGCCGTTGTCGTTGTGCTGGAGCGTGAGACCGGAGTAGCTACCTGTTCCCTCCGTCCTCACCGACGTAAACGTCCCTCGCGCCGCACCAGTGAACTGAAACAGGCTGAACAGCGTGCCGTTGTCGAAGAGCGGACTGTTGACGAACGACAGCACGAGTTCACCGCCGTAGGTGAGGCTGCTCGCGGTAGTGATCTGCACCTGATCGTAGTCGGTGCCGGCGGTGCCTGAAGCCGACCCGGAGCCGATGACCTGCATGAGCGTCGTGCTCCCGGCCTGGAGATCGAGTGCCGCCGCGGCAAGGATCCCCGGGCTATTGCCGGGGGAGAGCACGCCGCCAGACTGCACGGCCAAAGGTGCCCCGAGCGTGCCGCTGCCGCCGAGCGTGCCGCCGTTGCCGACGGTGACATGAGAGGCACTGACGGTTCCGTTGACGATCAATGTGCCATTCGTGACGTTTGTGGTTCCCGAGTAATCGTTCACACCGTTGAGTTCAAGGCTCCCGGTGCCGACGACGGAAACGTTCCCGGAGCCGGTGACGCCACCCAAGGCAAAGGTCGACGCCACGTCAACGACGATGTTCCCATGATTGGTGATGGCTGCCCCGGCGTAGGAGGCGCCATTCTCGAAGGTGGCTATCCCACCTGCCGCGACATTCACGGCGGATGCTTCGCTTGCCGGCGCCGAGAACGAGACATTTCCACCGACGGTCACCGAGGCGTTGACGTCACTCGTGAAGACGACTGCGGCACCGGGGTCGACAGCCACCGATCCCGATACCGGACCAGCGAACGTCGTCGTCCCCGAGGTCACCGTGACGTCAGCGATGGTGGTGTCAGAGAAGGTGTTGTCACCCGACAACGAGCCTGTTGGCGTGTCGACGCCGAGGATCGTGCCACCGTTATTGACCAGTGGATTCGGAACGAGGAGGCCGGTGATATCGAGTGTGGCACCGGCTTCGACCGTAACCGCTCCGGCCCCGAACGCAGACGCGTTCCCGGCGACGAGTTCCCCGGCCGAGACGGTCGTGCCGCCGGAGTAGGTGTTCGCCCCCGACAACGTCAACGTGCCCGCCCCGGTCTTCGTCAGCGAGCCGGAGCCCGACATCACGCCCGAGTACTCGCCGGCGGTCGACTGATCGAACGTCACTGCGGCGTTGTTCGTGATGCTTCCCTGGAGGCCCGACGTCGTGCCGACAAGCGACCCGGCCGACACGGTCGTGCCGCCGGAGTAGCTGTTTGAGCCGGAGAGGGTCACGGTGCCAGCCCCGAGCTTGGTGAAGCTGCCGCCGGAGCTTGTCAGATTCGCGGCGAGGGTGACGTTCTGGCCGTTGGTGTCGATTTTGACTTGCTGGTTGGCGGCATTGGAAAACCGGGCCGAGTAGTCGGTCGAGTTGCTCGCCGAGCTTTGCAACGCGCCGCCGCCGAAGCTGATCGTGCCGGAGGAGCCGATCGCGTTGGCACTCCCCAGCGCCAGCGTACCGGCGGTGAGCGTCGTGCCCCCGGAGTAGGTGTTGGCCCCGGAGAGCGTCAGCATGCCGGTGCCGACCTTTTCGAGCGCCAGGTTTGACGAGGACATCACTCCCCGAAACGTGGAATCGTTGCTGTCGCCGACAATCAGCTTTCCATTGGCGGCCGTCGACCTGATCGCCCCGGCAAGAACCGAATCATTGAGGCCAGCGACGGTCTGCGTCGTGCCGTTGACATCGAAGGTTGCCGTACCAGAGCCTTGGAAGACGAGATTCCCGCCTGCTGGAATGGCACCCGCTCCCGACATCCTCAACGTCGAGGAGTCGATGCGCGTGTCACCGGCGTAGGTCGAAGAACCGGTCAAAGTGACGGTGCCGGTCAAAACGCTGCTGCCGAAAGTCACCCCCCTCGAGCCGGTGCCCGAAATCGATCCGACCGTGAGCGTGCGGGTCGAGGTGCCCCCGATCACCAACCCGCCCGTTGAGTCGTTGTTGGTGATCGTGCCCGTGATGGTGCTGTTGGCATTGGTAGCGATCGTCTTTAAGCCCGCGGAATCGGCGATCGTGAAGGTGTTGGCAAAGGTCCGGCCATCATTGAAGTTGAGCGTCGTGGCATTGGCCCCCTGAAGGGCCACGGTGCCGCTGCCGAGAGCGAAGTTGCTGCTGGTCACATTGAGCTTCACGCTGTCGAGGGTCAATGCACTAAACGTGTTGGACCCCGAGAACGCGAACGCCCCCGCCGAGCCACTCGCAAGCCGATTGAGGGTCAGGGAGCCGTTGGAGACCGCTTGGCCGAAGCTCACCGTGCCGCTCGTATTGAGCGTGATCGCCCGGCTGCCGCCGGTGAGGTTCACGGTGTTGCCGGAGTTATTGAACGAAACGTTGAAGCCCTCAACGCTCGAGCCGCCGATCGTGCCAGTCGCCCCAATCGTGAAGTCACCACCGACGGTAATGCCGCCGCTCCTGGCCGGTGAAGTGAAGTTTTGGATTCCACCAATCGTGCCGCTGTTGATCGTGATCGCACCGGTGCTGAAGGCATTGTTCGACCTGACGATGAAGGTGCCGCCGACGCTCCCGCTGGTGCCGAGCGTAAAGCCTCCGGTGTAGCTACTTCCCTGAAACATCATGGTGCCAGCCCCGGTCTTGATGATGCCGTTCGCACCGGCTGATGTGATTCCTCCGAAGTTGACCACGCTCCCGGCGCCAAAGTCGAACGTCTTTACGGCGCCGCCAAGGTTCATGACATTGCCCGTGGTCGTGTCGCTGAAGCTGATGAACACGCCGGTGCCAGTGGTGATGTTGCCGAGGGTCGCCGAACCCGTGGCAACGAGCCTACCGAAGGTGTAGGTGCCGGAGGCGGCGAAGGTGGCGTTGGAGCCCGCCACCCAGTTACCGGTGTCGTTGACCGCCGTGCCACTTTGCAACCACCGTCCAGTGCTCCCAGTGGTCACGGCCCAGTAGCCGGTCCCGCTCGTCGTGGTGGTCAGTTGGGCGTTCGCCGTCTGAGCCATCAGCAAGGCTACGGCAAGGGCTACGGCCACGAGCGCCGTCGGCCTGCCAAGGCGTCGAAAGACGCCGGCCTTCGCCACCGCGGGTTGCCCGCCCAGATCGATCGCCCCAGTTCCTGCCATTGGATTCTTCCCTCGGCCGCTCGTCGCAATCCGCTGTCACGCGAAACTCGCCTAGATTCGTATCAGACCATCGCGCGGGCCCAACCCCCCGGATGGATTCTTTGACGAGACGGCTCGATTGAGCGACGAATCGCGTAGGGCCCTGTGCGGATTGCGCTGCGAAATGTCGCACTGAGGGAGACATGACGCGCAACTCCCCCACGGGGGACGACCTCACCCCCCAATGCGTTGACAGCCGCTCGCTATTCGGTCGCCGGGATCGCGACGGCGATCTCGCACGCAAAGAGAAGCTCCGGATCACCGCGGTCGGCGAGCGTCCGGGCGAGCGTCGCGATCGACCGCGTCACCGGCCCGTCGTAGAGGACGCGGTCATCGCAGCGGATCGTCACCGGGCGATCGCCGTCGATCATCCGATCATCGAGCCGGATGAGAAGCGTCTCGATGCCCTCGGCACGGGCGATGTCGATCCGCTGCCCGTCGATGCGGGCCTCGATGATCCCGCCGCCGCGGGGGGCGTCGGCGGGGAGGGCGAGCCACGAAAAACTCGCCCGCGAGGCGCCGGTTGGCTGCCAGACGACCCGGTCGGGGACGGGATTGCGGGTCTGCGTCGCCATCCAGGGCAGGGCGGCGGCGTCGTCGCGGTCCATCCAATGCCCCTTCCCTTCGTGGATCTTCACGAACGTCTCGTAGCCGCCAATGTCGGCCGCATGAAAAGCTTCGAGAGCCCGGCCATAGTCGGCGCCGATCTTGGCCCGGTCGTAGGCGGTGTCGAGGGCGCCCACCTGGAGCGCGAAGGGGACATTCCGCACCGGTTCGAGCGAGACGCCGTTGGGATGGCCTGCCATCATCGCCGCCGCCGCCCAGTGATCGGCCATCCGGGGGGCGAGCTGATAGACGCCGTCGCCGCCGGCGGAATAGCCGAGGACGAAGACGCGATTGGGATCGACGTCGCCGGTGATCACGAGATCCTCGATGAGCCGGTGGAAGAGCCGGTCGATGTGTGGCTCGTGCCAGAGATTCCAGGAGTTTGTCGGGGCCCGCGGGGCGACGTAGATCCCCTCCTCGACGGTGTAGAGCTTTTTTTGGTTTTCCCACTGCTGATCGTTGACGCGCGCTGGCGCTCCGCCGCCGCCATGGAGCGAGATCCAGAGGGCATGCCCCCGCGGGGGCTTCTCGCCAAAGGTCTTGAGGAACAACGGCATGACGAGGTCGCCGTCGCGCAGCTCGCGGGCCTCGATCTCGGCTTGGCGGGCGGCACGTTCCGCGGCGCGGTGGGCCTCCCAGAGGAGATCGCGGGCGGTGACGGCATCGGCTTTCGTCAGCGGCACTTCGGCCCAGGCTTCCGTCGCCACGTCCCACGGACTTTTCCCCGCGGCAGCCAAGGCCCCCCGGAGCGATTCAAGGGCCTCCGCCGACGCCGCCGCGTCGGCGGCCTGGGCGGCGGAGATCGGCTCCGGGCCCGCCCCAGTGGCGAAAACCCCGGCAACGGTCGCGGCAAACAGGCATGAGCCAAAGAAGGGACGCATCGGTTCGTTTCCTAGGGGCGAGTTCTCGACGGAGCGGCAGAGGTATGGCACGAAAGTCTAGCCAGCGCCGCCTTGCATCAGGACCACGATCCTGGGGACAATTTTCTCCAGTTCACTCGTGCCACAGCCTCCTCTGCCGAGATGCCCCATGCCTTCGCCAATCACGCTTGCCGGCATGCGGCTCCTCGACCGGCGTGGCTTCCTTCGCGACACCGGCTCCGGCCTCGGCGGGATCGCGCTGGCCTCCTTGTTGGGGACGGCCGCGACCGGCGCGGAGCCACCGATCCGCCCCGCGATCGATCCGGCCCGGCCGCTCGCCCCCCGCGCCCCACACTTTCCCCCCCGGGCGAACCGCGTCCTGGTGATCTTCTGCTCGGGGGCGATGTCGCAGGTCGACACGTTCGACTACAAGCCGGAACTGCTGCGGCGGCACGACACGCCGCTGCCGGAGAGCGTGTCGGGCGAAAAGGTGATCACGTTCCAGGGGGAACAGGGCAACCTCATCAAGCCGCAGTGGGAGTTTCGCCCCCGTGGCCAAAGCGGCACGATGACGAGCGACCTGCTCCCGCGCTTGGGTGCCCTCGCCGATCGGATGTGCTTCATCCATTCGATGACGGCAAAGTCGAACACGCACGGGCCGGCCGAGAGCCAGATGGCGACCGGCTTCACGCTCGACGGCTTCCCGAGTATGGGAGCCTGGACGACCTACGCCCTGGGGAGCGAGTGCGACGATCTCCCGGCCTTCGTCGCGATCCCCGACCCGCGCGGCGTGCCACAGATCGGCCCACGGCAGTGGGCCAGCGGCTTTCTCCCCGCCGTGTTTCAAGGGACGCCCCTGGGCGCCGACCGCCCCGTCCCGAATCTCGCCCGCCCTGCGTCGCTCTCGGAGGCGACCGACGGGGCGACGCGCGACTTCATCCGCAAGCTCAACGACGACCACCTCGCCCGCAACCCCGGCGACAGCGACCTCGCCGCCCGGATCGCCGCCTACGAGCTCGCCGGCCGGATGCAGCTTTCGGCCCCGCGCGTCGCCGACCTCTCCGGCGAATCAGCCTCGACGCTCGCAAGCTACGGCGCCAACGACGCCGCCAATCCCACCAAGGCCCGCTTTGCCCGCAACTGCATCCTGGCCAGAAAGCTCCTCGAGCAGGGGGTGCGGTTCGTGCAGCTCTTCAACGGCGCCTACGCGATGGGGGAGGGGGTAGGAAACTGGGACGGCCACAAGACGCTCGTCGATCAGTATTCCGTTCATGGCCCGATCCTCGACCAACCGGCCGCGGCGCTCCTGGAGGATCTCGAAGCCCGCGGTCTCCTCGGCGACACGCTCGTCGCCTTCGTGACCGAGTTTGGCCGAATGCCGACGTTTCAAAAGGGGGCCAGCGGCCGCGACCACAACCCGGCCGGGTTCACCGTCTGGCTCGCCGGTGCCGGCGTAAAACGGGCATGGCATCACGGCGCGACCGATGAGTTTGGCTGGAAGGCGGTCGAGGACGTCTGCACGATCTACGACCTCCACGCCACGATCCTCCACCTCCTCGGCCTCGACCACACGCGCCTCTCTTACTACCACAACGGCATCGAGCGCCGCCTGACCGACGTCCACGGCCACGTCATCAAGGGCGTACTCGCCTGACGAGGAGCCGCATCGCTGCCAGGCATCACTCTGCCGGCGGCAGATGACGGGCGAGATCCATGCTGTCGTGCAGCACGCGGACGATCTCGACCGCCGAGTCTCTCCGGAGCCTGAAGATGAGGAAGTGCCGCGGCGTGATCACCCTGCCTGCAGCGGG
>CAJBCV010000103.1 GCA_903951635.1 uncultured Planctomycetaceae bacterium | reverse complement strand
CGCCATGATCCTCGGCGTACTGTCGCTCCTCGCGGTGGCCCTCGTGACGCTGTTCCTCAAGGAATCGACTCTCGTGGCCTTCGATCCCTCGTTCGCCGCGGCCAGTGGTTGGCCGGTGACGCTCATCGATTACGCCCTGGTGGTGCTCGTGGCGGTGATGGTCGTCGTCGGCCTGCCGGCAGCCGGAGCGGTGCTCGTCACGGCGTTGGTCGTGATCCCGCCGGTGACGGCGCGGCAATGGACCGACCGCGTCGGGGTGATGCTCCCTCTGTCGGGCCTGTTTGGCCTCGTCGCGGCGCTCTCCGGCGTGGCCATCAGCAGCGCGGTGCCACGGATGCCGACCGGGCCGCTGGTCGTGATCGCCGCCTCCCTGCTCCTCACGATCTCGCTCCTCCTTGCCCCGCGGCGCGGCGGGCTTGCGCGCTGGCTCCAAGCCCGGCGGACGGCGGCGGCGTGGGCCGAGGGGCGGCTGCTCGAGGTTGCCCTGCGCCTCGAAGGGGAGGGGCCGTTCACCCGGGAGCAGCTTCTGGCCAGGGCGCCGGGCGCCGCGGTCGACAGGGCGTTCAAGCGGCTCGTTCGCACGGCGGCGATGGAGCCGGTGGTGACACGCTCGGGAGCGCACGCCTGGCGCCTCGCGGTGTGGGGGAGGGAGCTTGCCGCCGAGCGGGCGCGGCGCCTGGCGGCTTGGACGGAGGTGCTCGAGGCGGCGCGGGAGGATGCCCGCGGGCATCTCACGCTCGACGTCCCGTCGCCGGAGGCAATCCTCGGGGCCGCGCGGATGAAGGCGATCCGCGAGGCGGCAAGCGTCGCCCGCAACGCCGCCAGCCAGTCCTGGACCGGGAGCGAAACACTGCCATGATCGAGGTCGACAGCACCTCTCTGTGGATGCACTTCTGGGCGATCGCCACGGCGGCCACCGTGTCGGCGGCCTGCGCGCTGGTCGGCTCGTTCCTCGTCGTCCGGCGGTTGAGCCTGCTCGGCGATGCGATCAGCCATGCGGTGCTCCCCGGCATCGTCCTGGCCGTGCTCGCCGGGGGGCGGCCGGGCGGGGCGGGGGTTTTTCTCGGGGCCGTGATCGCGGCGCTGGTGACGGTGTGGCTCACGAATCTCCTCGGCACGCATGCGGGGCTCGCCGAGGATGCCGGCGCCGGCGTCGCCTTCACGACCCTGTTCGCGATCGGCGTGGTACTCGTCTCGGCCCTGGCGTCGCAGGTCGACATCGATCCGGGCTGTGTCCTCTACGGGATCCTCGAGCTCGTCCCCTTCGACACGGTGCCGATCTTCGGGCTCGAGATGCCGCGGGCGCTGCTGGCGGCGGCGACCGTCCTGATCGCCATCGTCGTCGCGGCGGCCCTCTTCTGGAAGGAGCTCGTCTTCACCGCCTTCGATCCGGCGGCGGCCCGCGCCGCGGGGCTCCCGGTCGGGCTCGTCTCGGCCGGCCTCCTCGTCGCCACGAGCCTGGCGACGGTGGCGAGCTTCGAGGCGGTCGGCGCGATCCTCGTCGTGGCGATGCTCGCCGTGCCCGCGGCCGCAGCGGAGCTGCTCGTCCGCCGCTTCCACCTCATGCTCGTCGTCGCGGTGGCCCTCGGCGTGGCGGGGAGCGTCGTCGGCTATCTCGCCGCCTGGCAGTTCAACACCAACGCCGCCGGGATGATCGCTGTCGTGCTCGGGATCGAGTATCTCGGGGCGGCGCTGTTGGCGCCGGGGGACGGGGTCGTGGCGCGGCTGGTGAGCCGCGAGTCGCTCCGCTGGCGCGTGGCCTGCGAAGACCGGCTCGCGAGCTTGTGGCGCGCGGAGGAGGGGGATGCCGCGGCCCTTGCACCGCGGAGGTTCCTCGATCGGCTGGCGCAGGCCCGGCTCGTGGTCGGGGGGAGGATCGGCCGCGGCGCCGCTGGGGGGCTCACGGATCTCGGCCGCGAGGAAGCGCGGGTGATTGTCCGCTCCCACCGTCTCTGGGAGGCGTGGCTGGGACGTCATGTTGCCCTGCCGCTGGATCATCTCCATCCGCCGGCGGAATGGATCGAGCACCATCTCGGGGCCGAGGTCCGCGGGCGGATCGCCGCCGATCTCGACGGGGGCGAAGGCGACCCGCACGGTCGCGACATTCCCCCCGAGGGGTTTCCCCGACGCGCGGCCGGCGAGCCGACGCGGTGACGTTCGCCGCACGACGTCAGGCCACGGGGAGCATCGCCCGCAGCGCGGCGAGGTTTTTCCGGTCGATGGCGGGATCGACTTTCCCGTCGGCTCCCTCCTTCGGCGTCTCGAGGATCACCGGGATGGCGGCCAGACGCGGATCGCTCATGAGAAGCCTGAAGGCCTCCGGGCCGATCTCTCCTTCGCCGATCGCCTCGTGACGATCGACCCGGGAGCCGAACGGCTTCTTCGAATCATTGGCGTGGATGACCTTGAGCCGCGCAAGCCCGATGAGGCGGTCGAAGGCGGCGAGCGTGGCATCGAACTCGGCGGCGGGGGCAAGCGGATAGCCGGCGGCGAAGACATGGCAGGTGTCGAGGCAGACGCCGATGCGCGGGGCGCACGCGCCGGTGGCATCGATGACGGCGAGCATCGCTGCGATCTCCTCGAAGGAGTCACCCAGACAGGAGCCCTGGCCGGCGGTGGTCTCGATGAGGATCCCGGCGCCGAGCGACGAGGTCTGCTCGAGGGCCGCGGCGATCCCCGCGGCCGCACGGGCTACGGCGACGGCCCGGGCTTGAACTCCGGCGGCTCCCGGATGGGCCACGACCCAGGGGATCCCCAATTGCTCGGCGCGCTCGAGCTCGAGGACGAGCCCGGCGATCGATTTGTCGCGAAGGGCGTCGTCGGCCGAAGCGGGATTGATGAGATACGAGTCGTGGACGACGACGCAAGCCAGCCCGGCTGCGCGCACCGCCGCTCGGAAAGCCTCGGCTTCCGCGGGAGGAATCGGGGCCGCGTCCCAGCGGTTGACGTTGCGGGTGAAGATCTGAAGGCCCTGGCAGCCGGTCTCGACGGCGCGGTCAACGGCTTTGGAGAGGCCGCCGGCGACCGACTGATGGGCGCCGAGGAGACGCGTCGGGAGGCCGACCGGCAGCGCAGCCGGCGGGGCGAGAGTCGATCGGGAAGCGGGGGCCGTGGTGGGCTTGCGGGGCATGAATGACCGGACTCGATCCGGGGCCAACAGGGTGTGGAGGAGGTTTCCACCGCTGGATGCGGCGGCGGTCGACGGCGTGGACAGCGGTCAGGGATGACTTTTTCCACGGAGGTCAAAGGGGTGTCCGGCGGGCGCCCAAACGCGCCTGGATCGGAGGAAGTGCTGCCAACGAGCGATTGATTTTGACGGATTTCCCCGCCGTCGTACACTTATCACGCTTGAACCCTTCTGGAGGCGTCGACGTGGGGAACGCGGTCTGGTTCGTCGTCACCGTGGGGGTGGCTGCCCTGGCAGGGGTCGCTACGTCCCTCGCCATGCGCCCCATCCGTCTGGCCCGTCTGGCCGAGAAACTCGCCCGCGCCCAACGGGATTTCCATCGCCAGCGTGAGCAGCTCGAAGCGAAGTTCATCGACCGTGCCGCCGGCACGGGGAAGCCACGTGGGCTCCGCTGGAGCGACGTCAACTTCGACGACGACGTCCTCTATGTCCGCGAGCGACGCACCGGCTGCCTCAAGGCCTTGGTGGCGATCGAGGTGTCGTTCGAGGCGATCGAAGGAGGGGGGATGGAAGAGGTCGAGGCGGTCTCGACGGTCCGTGCCGCCACCGCCGAGTTTCTCTACGACACCAACCGCTGGGTCACCGAGGGACGGGTCTATTTCAATCTCCTCCCCACCGCGACGGTGAAGTATCTCGGCTCCGACCTCGAGTTGGTCGCCGAAGAACATGGCGGCTCGCGCGGCTGACAGTCCAGGGTGCTTTTGCTTGGGCTGGAAGCCTGCGTTGATTGCGGGGGCGACGGCCTCTGCAGTGCCTCAGGTCACTCTTCCTGTTGGGCAGACCCTGCGGGGGCCGATACCAGGAGCATGTGCCGCCCGCGAAGCGGGGGCGGCCGCTTCAGGCGTCGGAGGATGCGACGTTGCTCGGCTGGCTGCGGCAAGTCTCGGTGCTGGTCGTGGCCGCGGCCGTGGCGTGCGCCGGCGGGGACGCCGTCGCACAGGGGCTTGTGCAAGGACAAGGGCTGCAGGGACTGCAAGGGCTCCCGAAGTCGTTCTCCTTGCCGGTGGCCGATGCCGAGGTGTCGGCGCATGACAAGGCCTGCCGTCATCTCGCTCGGGCGGAGGACTACGCCAAGCAGTCGGCAGAGCTGGCTGCAAACGGCAACTGCCGGGCGATCGACGGCTATTTCGCCGCCACCGAAGCCGCCTGGAACGCGATGTGGCTCTGCCCGAGCGACCCCGAGCTCGTCCGCGCGGCGGCCGAGCTCTACGCCTGCGCGCTCCAAGGCCTGCTCGAATCGGCGACGGCCCACGGGCGGCTCGACTGCCGAGGGCTGCTGATCGGGCCGGAGTGGGGGCCGATCGTCGTGCCGATCGAGATGCCGGGGATGCAGATCCCGGCCTCGGCGATCGAGCGTGTCGAGGCGACGCCTCCTCCCGGCGACAAGCGGATCAAGCGCCGCCACGAACGGGGGGGCTTCGGCCTGCCGGTGAGTGTCCGCGTGGCGACGCCGGCCGATCGGGAGGGCAACCGGATCCTCGCGCCCAAACGCCAGAGCCTCGCGGCGACGGCCGTGCTCCGCTTCATGAAGCCTGCCGACGAGAACGTCCTCGAGGCCTTCTCGGGGCCGCTGGCGCGCGATCACGCCCCCGCGATCCTCGATCTGGTCAATCCGATGGAGATCGCGGCGGTCGATCTCGGTCCCGCCCGCCCGCTCCTCGCCGCCGACCTGACGGCGCCGCTGCTCGACATGCTCGGCGGGATGCCGGCCAACGACAACGTCATGAACTTCCTCATGCCGTACGGGAGCGCCGATACGCGACCGCGGCTCGAGCTCCTCGAGCCCCATCGCCCCGGCCGCGTCCCGGTGGTCTTCATCCACGGCCTGGGGAGCGACGAGGGAACCTGGTTCGATCTCCTCAACGAACTCCGCGTCCGCCCCTGGTTTCTCAAGCGCTTCGAGCCGTGGCTGTTTCACTACCCGACCGGGGCGTCGTTCCTCCAGACCTCCGCCGAGCTCCGTCGCCAGCTGACGGCGGCGGTGCGGCGGTTCGATCCGGAGGGAAAGGATCCGGCGATGCAGCACCTCATCCTCGTCGGCCACAGCATGGGTGGCCTCCACGCCAAGCTCCAGGTCGTCGAGCCGGGAACGGCCCTGTGGGATTCGATCGCCTGCGTCCCCTTCAACGAAGTGCGGATGCGGCCGAATCTCCGCCGCAACGTCGCGCCCAATTACTTCTACAAGCCACTCCCGTTCGTGAACCGGGTCGTTTGCATCGCCACGCCGCAAGCCGGCAGCTCGCTGGCGTCGCTGGCCGTGGGCCGCGTCGCCTCGGCGACCGTCCAGCAGCCGGAAGAATCACTCGCCATCCATCGCGAGGTGCTCGGGGCCAATCCGGGGGCCTTCCGGAGCGATTTCGAACGTGCCCCACCGACGTCGATCGACATCCTCGAGCCGAAGTCCTCGATCCTCCAGGCGCTCCACGGCCTGCGGCCGTCGTGCCGGGTGACGATGCACTCGATCATCGGCAACGGCGTCGTCTGGCCGCTGAGCGGCCCCGGCGACAACGTTGTGCCGGTGACGAGCGCCCGGCTGCCGGGCGTGGTCAGTGAGGTCTACGTGCCGACGGTTCACACCGAGATCCACCACCATCCGATCACGGTCCTCGAGATGGAGCGGATCCTCGGCGATCACCTCCGCGAGAACGGGCTGTGAGTTTTTGGTGAGCGGGCGGTGAGTGGGGCCCGGGGTGGCCCGTACCCTCTCGCCGGACGTTCGCCTCGGCCATCGTGGCCTCGGCTCACTCGGACCCGCCTGCGCTTTGCCATCCATGGCTCCGCTTGCCGGCTACGCCGCTCGAGGGCACGGGCCACCCCTTGCTTTGTGAGCGTTCGGTGAGTCTCTCGGGGCATGGAGCGTTGTTCCTGTGCTCCCGTAGACTTTCGGGCACGGTGTTTCCCGTGCCCTCTCCGGAGATGTTTCCCGATGCATTCTTTCCATCCCCGCACGCGACTGTCCCGGCAGCGGATCCCGCGGCGCGGCTTTCTCACCGACAGCGCCGTGGTCGTGGCCGGAGCACTGGGGAGCGTGGCGGGCGCCGCTGATCTCGGCCGGGCGCGGACGGTGTCGATCTTCCACACCACCGACCTCCACGGCCGGATCCTCCCCACGAGCAGCTACGAGGGGCTCGATGATGTCGGCGGATTTGCGCGCGCGGCCACCTGCATCCGCCAGTGGCGCCGGGAGTCCCCCCATTCGCTTACCGTCGATGTCGGCGACGTCGTCCAGGGGACTCAGGCGAGCATGGAGCGGGGGGGGCAGCTGATGTTCGAGCTGTTCAATGCCCTCGGCTACGACGCTTGGACGCTCGGTAATCACGATTTCGACTGGGGCCCGGAGAAGCTCGAGGCGAATCTCGCCCTCTCGAAGGCCGCCGTTCTCACGGCGAATCTCGAACGGGGCGGAAAGGCCGCCGGGGCCTTCGACGGCGCGTGGGAGAAAGTCGTGCCCTGGACGATCCGGGAAGTCGGCGGCTTCAAGATCGGCCTGGTCGGCCTGATCACGCCGGGCCTCGCCTCGTGGCTCGATTCCGAAACGCTCGGCGGCACTGCCGCCACCGATCCTGGCCCGGCGCTCACGCGCGCGGTGGCCGAGTGCCGCGATGCCGGGGCCGAGGCGGTCGTCGTCCTCGGTCACATGGGCTGGCGCTTCGAGGACGACTACGCCAATCCGGTCCGCGGGATCCTCACAGGTGCCAAGGGGGTCGACGTCTATCTTGCCGGGCACTCCCATCAGAACAGGCCGGCCTGGTTCGTCGACGACGTCCTCTGCACCCAGGCGAGCTACTACGGCGTCCACTGTGGCCGCGTCGATCTGACGTTCGATCTCGACGCCCACAAGCTTGTCGACCGGCGCGTGTTCACGCTCCTCATGGACGATCGCTACGCCCTCGATCCGGAGGTGATGGAACTGGCCCGCCCCGATCTTGCCGCGGCCGACGAGCAACTTGCCCGCCCGGTGGCGACGGTGACGGCGCCGATCAAGGGAAAAGGACGGGGAAGCCGACTAGGGGCGATTTTCTGCGAGTCGTTCGCCGCGGCGCTTGCCAAGCACGGCACGCCGGTCGACGGCGTCTTCCACGGCACGTTTTTAAGTGGCGATCTGCCGGCCGGCCCGCTCACCGTCGCCGATTGCTGGAAGCTCATTCCGTATGAAAATCTCCTCGTCGTCGCCGAGCTGTCCGGGGCAGAGCTTGTCGAGGTGGTGGCCGAGGATGCCGGCGATCCGCGGAGCGACCGGACGCTGTGGCCGTTCACCGTCGTGAAGGACGGCGCCGGCCGGCCGGCAGGGCTCGAGCGCGATGGCGTGCGGGTCGATCCTGGCCGCCGCTTCAACATCGCCTTCAACAGCTACGACGCCCAGTCGGGTGGTCGCCGGCTGCCGAAGCTCCAGGCCCTCCTCGAGGCCCCGCAGGCGAAGCGAAAGCTCGTCCCGATCGACACCCGCTCGGCCCTGATCGCGAGCCTCCTCGACCGCGGCACGGTGGGGTAGGGGCCACAGGCCCTCCTCCCGCGGGGGAAATCATCCTTGCGTTTTCGGAGCGGCGCTCCGGATTTGCAAGGGACATCGGGGCGGCGGGAACGGGCGATGACCCTGCTCCCCTTTCATTCTCTTGGCCCACCGGGGGACTCGGGAAACGTTTTTCGCCCCGGCCCGCCCTCACATCCCGAAAGCGAGGACGGCGCTGACGAGGTCGTGGACAGCGCGGGCAAACTGACTCTGCGTGCCGAGCTCCTGACCGAGGCGGACGAGCACCAATGCCTGGATGGCGGTGTTCCAGGGAACGGTTTTCATGACAGGCCCTCCGTGGCGGAAGCAGCCGCCGGAAGCCGCTCGCCCGAGCGGCCCAACCGGCGATGTTTCCTGCCACGATTCTAGGCGCGGCGGGCAAGCCCCTACCGCCGGCACCTGCGAAGCAGCCCGCGGAGCTTGGCTCCATTTCCCCCGGACAATTGGCCGCGGGAACCTCGTTGCCCGTTCCCCCCTGCTTCGCACCCTTGAAGAACCCGCGTCGCTCGACCAGCTTCACGCGCGATGGTGCCAGGCAACCGCCTTGGCCGGTTCTCCGGGCGACGGATTTCCCGAGACCGGGCATGATGGGAGCCCTTGCCCGCTCCCTTCGAACCCCGCCCATGACGCTTCCCCCCAAAAAAACGCACGCGATCCTCGTTGCCCTGGGAAGCTCCGGCGACGTCCACCCCTTCATCGGGATCGGGCGGGAGCTGCGCCGTCGCGGGATCCGCGTCACGCTCGTCGCCGCGGGCTGGTTTCGCGAGGTGGCCGAGAAGGCCGGCCTGACGTTCGTCGACCCGCTCCCCGAACTCGACTTTGTGACCTCGATTGAGGACCAGCGGATCTGGGATCCGCTCCGTGGCACGCCGGTGATCCTCGATCTCTTCGTCCGCCCCCTCCTCGAACCGGTCTACCGTGTGATCGAACGGGCCCTCGCCGCCGACGCCGCCGCCGGCGAGGCCACGGTCGTTGTCGCCTCGAGCCTCGCGCTCGGCGCCCGCGTGGCCCAGGAGCGCCTCGGCGTGGCGCTGGTCACCGTCCACCTCTCGCCGGTCTTGTTTCGCAGCCTCGACGATCCGCCCCGCGTGCCCGGGCTTCTCGTCCACCGCGGCCCGCATTGGTTTCGCAAGCTCCAGTGGGCCCTCGCCGACCGGCTCCTCATCGATCCCTTCATCGGCCGCTGGCTCAATCCCTTCCGCGCCTCCCTCGGCCTGCCACCGGCCCGCGGGCTGTTTCGCGACTGGATCCATTCGCCCCTGCGAACCCTCGGGCTTTTTCCTGAATGGTTCGCTGAGCCCAAGCCCGAGTGGCCGCAGCAGGTGCGGCTCACCGGCTTTCCCCTCTACAGCGAGGAGGGGGTGAGCGATGCCGACGAGCGCATGCGGGCCTGGCTCGAAGAGGGCTCGCCCCCGATCCTCTTCACCCCCGGCAGCGCCCATCTCCATGGCCACGAGTTTTTCGCCGCCGCGGCCGACGCCTGTCAGAGGCTCGGTCGCCGCGGTCTCCTCCTCACGAGGTTTCCCGACCAGATCCCCAAGACGCTCCCCGATGGCGTCCGGCACGCCGCGTTCGTTCCCTTCCGCTGGCTCGTGCCGCGCTCGGCGGCGCTGGTCCATCACGGTGGCGTCGGCACCCTCTCGCAGGGGCTCGCCGGCGGCGTGCCGCAGATCGTGATGCCGATGGGATTCGACCAATTCGACAACGCCGCGCGGATCGAGCGGCTCGGTGTCGGTGCGGCACTCGCCCGGAAGGCGTTCCGCGGTCCGGCGCTGGCGAGCCTCCTCGGGAAGCTCCTTTCGGATCAGACCGTCGCCGACCGCTGCCGCGCCGTGGCGGGCCGCTTCGCCGCCGCCGACGGGATCGCCGCCGCCGCCGACGAGGTCGATGCCGTAGGCCGGTGACCGTCAGGCTCCGGGGCTGCCTTCGCCGGCCATCGCCGTCCGGGGGAAGGCCTCGAGTTGCCGCATGCTCGTCTTGCCGACGGCCACGTCAAGGAGCCGCCCGAAGCGGCGGAAGACGCTCTCCTGCCGGTAGGGGATGCCATGCTTCTCGCACAGCGCCTTCACCTGGGGCTGGATGCGGGAGTATTGCCGCATCGGCAGATCGGGGAAGAGGTGGTGCTCGATCTGGTAGTTGAGCCAGCAGCTCAAGTAGTCGGTGACTTCGCCGCCGCAATGGTAGTTGGCCGAGCCCATCACCTGGGTCACGTAAAACTCCTCCTTCCGGTCGTAGTGGAAGGCGAAACGGTAGAGATCGTCGGCGGTGTGATTGGGGGCGATCACGAGGAAGGAGTGGACGTTGGTGATCGCCTCGGCGAGGAGCTTGTTGAGAAGCACGTACCACGCCGCGGTCGTCCCCAGGGGGAGGAACGCCAGCGGCACCAGACCGAAGTGGACGATTCCATACGGCAGATAACAGCTCAGCCACAACCGCCGCACCGACCGACGGCGGAAGTCGACGAGACTGCGGATCGTCAGACGGGTGATGTGCTCGTGCCGCAGCCGCTTCCGGCTGTCGGGGTCGAGCACGCTCAGCGAGTTGGGGGCGTAGTAGACGATCTTCCAGGTGCATGCCAGGACGGCGATCAGGGAGAGTTTCATCCAGATCGGCAGGCGCACGGCGCGGAGCGCTTCCATGTTCCGCTCGGCGACGTCCGGGTCGGCATCCTCGCCGGTGTGGTAGTGGTGGAGGAAGTTGTGCTCGTGATCCCAGGCGGCGGGGAGGAGCCAGTCGAACCAGTCGACAAACCGCCGCCAGCCGCGGGCGAACACCTTGCTCGTGTAGCGAGGGGGAATCCCCGGCACGCGGTCGTAGCCGCGGTGGGTGATGTGATGCGCGAGCAGCCAGCGGGTCATTTGCCCGAGGCTCAGGGCAAAGGCTGTGAAGGGATTGGGGAAAACCCAGGCCGTGGAATACCCAAGCAAGGTGGCGAGCTTGCCGTAGCGTTCGATCCGCCGCAGGTGGGCATAATCGGCCGGGCCGATCTGTCGGTAGGTGTCGGCTTTGAGCCGCTCGATGTCGGCGCAGAAACCGGCGACGTCCATCCGTCCCAGGTCGCCAGGGGGCGCCGATGGGGGAACGCGACGGTGCCGGTGGGGGGCTGCTTGGGTGGGGGCTGCTGTTGGAGTCATGGTTCTTTCGGGAGTTACGTGCCCCACGGGGGCGGCGTCAGTCGGCGCCGTCTCCGTCAATGAGTCCGCTCAATCCGGTGCCGGACGAGGCGGGATGCCAGACCTTCCAGGCACCCTGGCTGCGAAGCCGGCCATAGTCCTCCCAAGAAATCTCCGCCGCCACCGGCCAGGGGAGGACGTTCGTCTCCGGGGAGTGGACGATCGAGAAGGAGATGTCGTTGCGCTTCCGTGAGCCCGGCTTGCTTTCGGAGACGACGGCGAGGAAATCGGACGGGAGGACGCCGGCCACGTCGGACGACCGCCACGACGACGCGAAGGCGCAGCGGTAGAGCGGGGGCCGCGTCCGCGCCGCGGAGGCATTGGTGGCGGCCGTGATCGGCTGATCGGCGGCGATCGCCGTCCGCATCGCCCCCTCCTCCATGAAGGGCAGAATCTCCCACGTCCAGCCGCTCGGAAACCCGGGCCGCGGGGCGGGGGGAAGCGCCTTGTTGGCATCGGCGTACATCTGCAGGCTGAGATTGATCTGCGCCTTGTGATTGACGCACACCGTCCGCTGCGACGACATCCGCACCGCGTGGATCGCCGGCATGAGCATCGAGATCATCAGCCCGATGATCGCCAAGCAGACGAGCAACTCAACGAGCGACACGCCGCGGCGACGGCGGATCGGATCGGGGTGAAGGAAACAACGGCCCATCGATCGGCTCCCGTCCGGAGACATTCCGTCACTTCGCCTCGACGCGCTCAAAGACGGTGAGGATCCTGCCGCTCCCCGCCCCGGCGGAGAAGTCAGCCGGACGGGGCCGCCCCGGTTCGGCGTGGCAGATCCGCCGGGTCTTTCCGGTGATCTCGTAGATGCCGTACGTCGTCTGGCCGGCGTTGGCTCCCTTGGTGATCTTGAAGTCGATCGTCTTCGGCGTCACGGTCGGATCGATCGTGCTCGTTCCCTCGGCGACATCTTTCCCCTCGACGAGGATCGTCCATTCGCCATCGCGGCCGTTATCGGTCGTGATCTTCTTGACGTCGTCGGCCCCGACGGGATTGCCGTTGACCTCGATCGCGATCGCCTGCCACGTCCCCTCGATCGCCAGGTGATCTTTCTTGATCGCCTCCTCCTTCGTGTCGGCCGCGGTCTGGGCCGGAGCGATGATCGGAGCAAGGCAGAGGATCAAAACGCCGATGGCACCGAAGGCTGCGGTGCGGAGCGAAGTCGTGGTCATGGAGTCCCCCGGAGAGCAAGATTTCGGATCGACGACGCACCACTGTAGCCAACCCACGCTGGGGCCGTGAGCCCTCCGGCTCAATCCCGCGGCAGCGGGCCGGCGGGGGCGAGCGTCGTCGAGCCCTTGTGGTGGCGGGGGGCGAAGGGACAGTGGCGGCAGCCGCTGCCGCAGCACTCGCCGCGCCGGCGGTGAAACGCCGCGGTAAAGACGACAAAGCCCTCCTCAACGGTGAAATCGGGCTCGTCGGGAGCGACCGGCGGCGGGGTTTCGTCGGGCATGTCGCGGGTGGCGTGGACGGCAGGGGAGCGGCGAAAGTCGTCGCGGCCAGCCCGGCAAAGGGTCGCAGGAGCCCTGGTAAAAAAGAAAAGGGCCCGTGGTTGGGGAAACCACGGGCCCAAGAGCGGCTATCGAGGTGTGGGTCTTTGGGGGGGAACAGCCGCTGAAGAGAAGCACTTGGATGGTGTGGCGAGCTGCCGGACGGCGCTGGCGACTTGTGAACTATAGCCGACCGGGGCCCTGGTGTCGAACGATTTTTTGTCGTCGAAAGAAGCTGTTTTCCCGTTCGATGCCGATTTCTTGCACAATTCTCACAACCCTCCCGGGGCGGCCAGGGAAGCCGGGCTCTTCGCCGGGGGGTGGCATGGCCGATACATTGGGCACATCCTGCCCGATCCACCGCCGCACCGCTTCGGAGCCCCGCCAATGGCCGCCCGTCCCGTCGATCCGTTCTCCGCCCGTGGCACGTTCGAGACCGGCTCCGGGCCGGCCACGCTCTACCGGCTGCGGGCGCTCGACGACGCAGGGGTGACCAACACCTCCCGGCTCCCCTATTCGATCCGGATGGTCCTCGAGGCGCTCCTGCGGACCTGCGACGACTACGAGGTGACCGAGGCCGACGTCCGCGCCTTGGCGACCTGGAACGCGGCCAAGCCGGCGGAGTCGGAGATCCCCTTCAAGCCGGCGCGCGTCGTCCTCCAGGACTTCACCGGCGTGCCGTGCGTCGTCGATCTCGCCGCGATGCGCGCGGCGATGCAGCGTCTCGGGGGAGACCCGCGGAAGATCAATCCGCTCGTGCCGGTCGATCTCGTCATCGACCACTCCGTTCAGGTCGATCACTTCGGCACCCACCGGGCGCTCGAAGAGAACATCGCCATCGAGTTCGAGCGCAATGCCGAGCGCTACGCCTTCCTCCGCTGGGGGCAGCAGGCGTTCCAGAACTTCCGCGTCGTCCCGCCAGCGATCGGCATCGTCCATCAGGTGAACCTCGAATACCTCGCCGGCTGCGTCTTCCTCCGCGATGATCCGGCCACCCACGGCAAGAAGGCGCTTCCCGTCGCCGTTCCCGACACGCTCGTCGGCACCGACAGCCACACGACGATGATCAACGGCCTCGGCGTCGTCGGCTGGGGCGTCGGTGGCATCGAGGCGGAGGCGGTGATGCTCGGCCAGGCGCTATCGCTCCTCCTTCCGGAAGTGGTCGGGTTCGAACTGACGGGCCGGCTCCCGTCGGGCGCCACCGCCACCGACCTCGTCCTCACCGTCACCGAAATCCTCCGCAAGGCCGGCGTGGTGGGGAAGTTCGTCGAGTTTTATGGTCCGGGCCTCGCCGGGATGTCGCTCGCCGATCGGGCGACGATCGCCAACATGGCGCCGGAGTACGGCGCGACGATGGGCTTCTTCCCGATCGACGACGAGACCCTCGCCTACCTCAGGCTCACCGGCCGCCCGCATGCGACCGTCGAGCTCGTCGAACGCTACATGAAAGAGCAGGGGCTGTTCCGCACCGCCTCCGCCCCGACCCCCGAGTTCACCTCGACGCTGTCCCTCGACCTCTCCACCGTCGTCCCCTGCCTCGCCGGCCCGAAGCGGCCGCAGGACCGGGTGGCGCTCGGGGCGGTCAAGAAAACGTTCGCCGAATCGCTCACTGCACCGACGGCGAAGCGTGGCTTCGCCCTCGATGCCGCCGCCCTGGCGAAGACCGGCACCGTGGAGGAGAACGGCCACAGCTCCACGATCCATCACGGCGCCGTCGTCATCGCCGCGATCACCAGCTGCACCAACACGAGCAACCCGAGCGTGATGGTGGCCGCGGGGCTCGTGGCGCGGAAGGCGGTGGCCCGCGGGCTCGCCGTCAAGCCGTGGGTGAAGACGAGCCTCGCCCCGGGATCGCGCGTCGTCACCGACTACCTCGAAAAGTCGGGCCTGGCCACCGATCTCGACAAGCTCGGCTTCGAGACCGTCGGCTACGGCTGCACGACCTGCATCGGCAACTCCGGGCCCCTTCCCGACCATGTCGCCAAGGGAGTGCAGGAAGGGGATCTCGTCGCCGCCGCCGTCCTCTCCGGCAACCGCAACTTCGAGGGGAGAGTCAATCCGCTCGTGAAGGCCAACTGGCTCGCCAGCCCGCCGCTGGTCGTCGCCTACGCCCTCGCCGGCACGACCGACATCGATCTCGACCACGAGCCGATCGGCACCGGCTCCGACGGCAAGCCGGTCTATCTCCGCGAGATCTGGCCGACGGCCGAGGAGGTGCGGAAGACCGTCGAAGCGGCGGTCGAGCCGGCCCAGTTCCAGAAGCGCTACGACAAGGTGTGGGAGTCGAACCCGCGTTGGAACGCCGTGCCGACGAGCACCGGCGAACTCTACGACTGGGATGCGAAGAGCACCTACATCCAGGAGCCGCCGTTCCTCGCTGATCTGACGCACGAGCCGAAGCCGCCGCAGAGCGTGAAGGGGGCCCGCGTTCTCCTCGCCCTCGGCGACAGCGTCACCACCGACCACATCTCCCCCGCGGGGAGCATCGCCAAGGTGAGCCCGGCCGGCCACTATCTCGTCGAGCATGGCGTGCCCCCCGTCGACTTCAACAGCTACGGGGCCCGCCGCGGCAACGACCGGGTGATGACCCGGGGGACGTTCGCCAACATTCGTATCCGCAACCTCCTCGTCCCTGGCACCGAAGGGGGCGTGACGAGGCTCCTGCCCGGCACCGAGGTGATGCCGGTTTACGACGCCGCGATGAAGTACCGGACCGCCGGCACGCCGCTGGTTGTCCTGGCCGGCACCGAATACGGCACCGGCAGCTCGCGCGACTGGGCCGCGAAGGGAACGATGCTCCTCGGCGTCCGCGCCGTCCTCGCGGCGAGCTTCGAGCGGATCCACCGCTCGAATCTCGTGGGAATGGGGGTGCTGCCGCTGGTGCTCCCCAAGCCGTGGCAGGACCTCGGCCTCACCGGCGAGGAGACGTTCGACGTGCCGTTCGAGGGGCTTACCCCCAGAGCGACCGTCGAGGTGGTGGCGACGCGGACTGATGGCACGAAGCTGACGATTCCGTGCCTCGCCCGGATCGACACGCCGGTGGAACTCGACCAGTTCCGCTCCGGAGGCATCCTGCCGTTCGTGCTGCGAAAACTGCTCGCCACCTGAGCGGTGTCCTGCCGAAGCGGGAGCCGCACCACCGCAAGGGCTCCGCGATCGGCGCGACCGTTTCGATTGGCATTCGTTCCGTCACGCGCACGGATTCCCACGGGCCGCTTTCACCCGAGCGCCGCTGCTTATTCGCCGCGTGCCGAGGCACCCCCGCCGTGAACACGGCGCGCGGCGGGGGGAGGCGAAACGGAGCCGTTCCTGTACAGTGCCTTGTGCCGTGTGGCGGACACGGCAGGCGGGGCGTGGGAGACGCGCCGTCGATGGCGTCGGAGGGAATCCGACGTGCAGGGACGCGACGCGTCCGCCCGCGTGGGGAGTGGAAGACCGTGGCAAGGGAGTTTTCGTCGCTCGGCGGCGGGCAGGGATCGGCGATCGGCACGGCGGTGTATGTGGGCACGGAGCCGTTCGTCCGTTCCCGATCGAAGACGGCGATCACCCGGCTGGTGCTCGAGGAGCTCGCCCGCATCCAGCCGCGCGGGCGGCGCGGGGGCCTCTCCGACCGTTCGACGCTCGCCGAGGCGGGGCTCGATGACTCGGCCTTCCTCGACGTCGTTGCCCGGATCGAGGGGCGCTACGAGATGCGCTTCCGCGACGAATGGCTCCGCGGCATCCGGACCTGCGGCGATCTCGTCGATTGCATCGCCCTCCACATGGTCGATGCCGGTGATCCCGACACCTCGTCCGAGCCACTGCCCTCCGTCACCGAACACGCCGTCCGCCCGCGGATGACGCCTCCTCCTGCCGGCGCCGATCCCTTCCCCGAGATCGGCGCCCTCGAGGCGCGGCTCGAGGGGCTCGAGCAGGCCGGGCTCGTCAATCCCTTCCTCCGCGCCAACCAGCGCGTGCGCGGGCGGACGGCGCGGATCGGCGGCCGCGACGTGATCAGCTTCACGAGCTTCGACTACCTCGGGCTCACCGGCCATCCGGATGTGACGCGGGCGGCGAAGGACGCCATCGACCGCTTCGGCTGCAGCGCCTCGGCGAGCCGGATGGTCGGCGGCAACAACACGCTCTTGGACGACCTCGACCGGGAGTTGGCGTCGTTCCTCGGCACGGAGCGCGCGACCGTCTTCCCCTGCGGCTACGGCACGAACGCCTCGGTCTTCAACCACCTCTTCGGGGCGGAGGATTTGATCCTCTATGACGAGTTGGCCCACAACAGCATCGTCCAGGGGGCGGTCGCCTCGAAGGCGGGGAAGCGTTCCTTCCGCCACAACGATCCCGACCAACTCGACGGCCTTCTTCGCGACCTTCGCCCCAAGTACCGGCGCGTCGTCGTCGCGATCGAGGGGGTCTACAGCATGGATGGCGACTACCCCGATCTGCCCCGGTTCCTCGAGGTCAAGCGCCGGCACGACGCGATGCTCTACGTCGACGAGGCCCATTCGGTGGGCACGATGGGGCCGGAAGGGCGCGGGATCTGCGACCACTTCGGCGTCGATCCCTCCGAAGGGGATCTGTGGATGGGGACGATCAGCAAGGCCCTCGGCGCCGGCGGGGGCTACCTCGCCGGGAGCGAGCGACTCATCCGCTACCTTGGCTACACGACGCCGGCGTTCGTCTTCTCGACCGCCTGCTCGCCGCCGAACGTCGCGGCGGCCCTCGAGGGGCTCAAAGTCATCCAGCGTGAGCCGTGGCGCGTGACGAGGCTCCGCGAGCGGTCGGAGCTGTTTCTCAAGCTCGCCGCCGACTGCGATCTCGACACCGGAGCCAGCGCCGATACGCCCGTCATCCCCGTGATCGTGGGGGGCTCCAACCGGGCGATCCTCGTGTCGCAGTTGCTCCTCGAACGGGGCATCAACGCGCAGCCGATTCTTTATCCGGCCGTTCGCGAGTCGGCGGCCCGGGTCAGGTTCTTCCTCACCGCCGAGCACACCGAGGATCAGATCGTGCGGACGGTCGAAGCGCTTTCCGAGGTCGTGCCGATGGCCACCCGGGCGATCGGCTGATCGCCGACGGGGGGATTGGAGTCGACGGCGAAAATGGCATCTCGCCAGGGGGGCGGGAAGCGGCGGACGATCCGGTCGGTGACGACCAAGAGCGCCGGCAGCATGACCAACTCGGCCACCGTGGCGGCGGCCACCGCCGCGCAGGCGAGGATCCCGAAGCTCGCCAGCGACGGCACCCGCGACACCGTCACCGCGGCGAAGCCGATCGTGAGCACGACCCCGCCGAGAATGATCGCGTTGCCTGTCTCGGCCACGCCCCGGCGGATCGCCGACTCCATCGACAGCCCCGGCCGCCGCTGCCGCTCGAGCGCGGTGAGGACATGAACGGTGTCGTCGACGGCGAGGCCGAGGCAGACGTTGAAGACGATCACCGTGGCCGGGTCGAGATGCCGGCCGGTGGCGACCATCACCGCCGCGATCACCGCCAGCGGGAAGATGTTGGGAATGAGGCTCACCAAGCCGGCCAGCGGCGAACGGAACGCCAAGGCGAGGATCGTGCCGATGACGAAGACCTCGAGGGCCAAACTCGAGCCGAGGTCGCGGACCAACTGGCGGACGTTCCGCGCCGAGAGCACCGACATTCCGGCGAGCTGGAATCGCCACCCCGGATGCGAGGCCTCGAGCCCGGTGAGTCCCGCATCGATCCGGTCGTAGATCCCTTCGAGCGTCCGTGAGCCGACGTCTCGAATCCGGGCCCGCACCACCGCCACCCGCGCCGATGGATCGACGAGATCGCGGAAGGCCGCGGCGTCGAGCCGGCGCCGGGCGCGCTCGCCGATCGTCCCCGCCACGGTGGAGAGCGACACCGCCTTGATCTCAGGGTCGGCCGCCTCCAGGACGCCGTGCACGGCCGCGATCCCGTCGAGAACCCCCGGCTCCCGCCAGTCGAGCCCAGGCGGCCAGCGGACGATCACGTCGGCGCCGAACGCCCCGCCGAACTCCTCGTCGACATGGAGAAGGGCGCGCGACGAGGCGGCGCCGCGGGGGAGGGCGTCGATGACACGGTTGTCGGCATCGAGGCCAGAGGCGAAGAGGCCGAGGGCGAGCGTGGCGATGAGGCTCGCCACGACGATCCCCCGGGCGTGGCGCACCGACCAGCCGGCGAGGAAGGCCGCCAGTCGCGACGCCCCCCGCGATGACCGGCCGAGCCGCATGCCCCGGAAGGCGGGAAGCGAGGCGAGGAGCGGGGTGAGGAGCGTGACCGCCGTGAAGCTCGCCAGTGCCCCCGCGGCCGCGGCGATGCCGAAGGTGCGCACCGCCTCGATCCGCGCGGCGGCCAGGGACGCAAATCCGATCGCGGTCACGAGGCTCGTCAGGCCGCAGGCCGTGCCGACGCGTCGGATCGCCCCGGCCGAGGCGGCCGAGGCTCCGATCCCGCGGCGGGCGCTGCGGCGCATGTCCTCGATGAAGTGGATCGAGTCGCACGTCCCGACGACGAGCGCCAGCGACGGCACGACGCTCGTGAGGATGTTGACCTTCGCGCCGCACAGCCCCAGCACCCCCATCGCCCAGACAGCGCCGACCAGCGGCGGGATGCAGGCGACGATCGTCGATGACAAACTGCGGGCCACGCTCGCCGAGAGGATCAGCGCCAGCGACATCCCCAGTGCGTTGAAGACAATCATGTCGCGGCGGAGGGCCTCTGACGCCTCGGCACGGAGGGCGGGGAGGCCGGTAAGCTCGGCGTCGAGCCCGTCACGGCCCGAGATCGCTGCGTTGATCCCGGCGAGAATCCCCTCGGCGGCCGCCGGACTGTCACGGCCGGGGGCGAGTCGCACCAGGAGCAGGGCGCTTGTGGCATCCGCCGAGAGGAGGTGGCCGGCGATGAGCGGGTGTTTCGTGCAGCGCTCGAGCGCTTCGGCGCAGGCGGCCTCGTCGAGCGGCCCGGCCACGCGCGGGATGGCCGGCAGGAGGGCTCCGGCCACCCCCTGACGGCGGACGTCGAACATCGACCGCACCTCCTCGACGCCGTCGATCATCTCGAGATCGTCGACGAGATGACGGAGCTGGCTGAGTGGGGATGGGGCGAACAGTGGCCCCGTCGTGGCGGTGACCCTGACGATGCAGTCGCGATCGGGAGCGCCGAAGCGGTCGGCAATCTCGTCGATGACGACGAAGTCATCGGTGCCGTTGCGGAGGAGCGACCGGAGGTCGTCGTCGATCTGCAGGCGGGAAAGTCCGAAGGCGGCCAGGAGCGAGCAGACGACGGTCGCCAGGATTACCCGGCGTCGCCAGCCCGGGTCGGGGTCGCCTGCGTCTCCTCCTGACATGGGTCGCGGTCCTTCAGGAGGTGGAGTTCATCCGGATCGACGATCCATCCTCGGCAGTTTGCCGCGCCACACTGGCAGCGGATCGAGGCATCGGCCGGCCAGCAGTAATCAATGAGCAGTTCCCCGCCCGGCTCGATGTCGCGGATGGTCTGGAGCCAGAGGCGATCCTCGACGACGGCCTGCGGATCGTCCTCGTCGAACCAATAGAAGAGTTCGCAGTTCGGATCGCAACTGTGATTCACGAAGCGAAGCGGAGCGGAGGGCTCGAGCACCTTGCCGCTGGGGAGCTCCATGCAATAGCTCGGGTCGGCGGGGTGATCGTCGCACACCTGGCCGAAGATCTCGCCGAGCACCATCCCCGATTTGAGCCGGCGGCGGGCGAAAACGCCGGTGCCGACGTGGGTGGGGCCGGGCTGGACGAGCGTCAGCAGCCGCTCACGGTCGGCACGACGGGACGACACGGCCTCGTGGCTCATCGGTGGCAGGTCCGGAGGAGGTGGGGCGGAAGGGGCAGGCGGGAGTTCCGCGGGCCTTAAAGGGTCGGAATCTAGCCGTCGGCCGCGGCGGCCGTCAACCATCCGACCGGCAGCGACGCGCTGCGACAACGGGCTGTGCGGCTCCCGGTCGTCGCGATGGAACGCCCGGGCGATGGTGCCCTCGGTCGAAAGACTTCCCGCGGGTATCCTTTGCGGTCGGCCCAGAACCGCCACCAGCCGCAGTGGTCGCCACGACCGGAGGAAGACTTGATGAGCCGCGACAATCAGCGAGAGTTCCAGTCGGCGCACATGGCCAAGCCCGACGAGGGGACGATCCTCGGCCATCCCCCGGGGCTGTTTCTCCTGTTCCTCGTCGAGATGTGGGAGCGTTTCAGCTACTACGGGATGCGCGGCCTGCTCGTCCTCTATCTCATCGCCGCCACCGACGCAGCCTTCAATCCGGGCCGCGGCTGGGCGAAGTCCGACGCGAGCACGCTGTACGGCTGGTACACGGGGCTCGCCTACCTGTTCCCGATCTTCGGCGGGATCATCGCCGACAAACTCATCGGCACCCACCGTTCGATGGTCATCGGTGGCCTGCTCATCGCCATCGGCCACGTCGTCCTCGGTGTCTCCGGGCTGGGGAGTCTCGCCGAGAGCCAACTCGGGATGTCGGTGTTCGTCGCCGGTCTGGCGATCATCGTCCTCGGCACCGGCCACTTCAAACCGAGCGTGTCGGTGATGGTCGGACAGCTCTACAAACAGGGAGACCCGCGCCGTGACGGGGCGTTCACCATCTTCTACATGGGGATCAACCTCGGGGCCTTCCTGTGCGCGTTCGTCTGCGGCACCCTCGGCGAGAAGGTCGGCTGGCACTGGGGCTTCGGTGCCGCTGCCGTCGGCATGGTCGCCGGGTTGCTGCTCTACATGGCGCTGCGGCCGAAGTACCTCGCCGACATCGGTCTTCCGCCCGATGGCCGCGGGGCCTCCGCGCCGCTGTTCGTCGTGGCGAACCTCTGCCTCGGAGCGCTTTTCGGTGTGGCCTATCACTACGGCCTCCTCGAGGCTTTCCAGGGCCTCCTCACACCGTGGGCCGTCCTCACCCTCGCCATCGTGATTCTCGGCCTCGTCGTCTGGTTCGTGGCGATCCAGGAACCCGACGACCGTGGGCCTACCGCCTCGATCTTCCTGTTCATGGCGTTCAACGTCTTCTTCTGGATGGCCTTCGAGCAGGCTGGGTCCTCGATCAATGTCTTTACCGAGCAGAACACGAATCGGAATCTCCTCGGCATGGAGGTGCCCGCGACCTGGTTCCAATCCGTGAACGCTGGCCTCATCTTTCTCCTCGCCCCCTTCTTTGCCGGACTCTGGACCAAGCTCGGCAAACGCGGGCTCGATCCGAGCCAGCCGATGAAGATCGCCCTGGGCCTGATCTTCCTCGGCGTCGGTTATCTGTTCATGGTGTGGGCCGGAATGACTGTCGCCGGTGGCGCCAAGGCTTCGATGCTGCTCATCGTCTTCACGTATTTCTGGCACACCGTCGGCGAGCTTTGCCTTTCGCCGACAGGCCTTTCGTACGTCACGAAGGTCGCTCCGAAGCGGTTCGTCTCGCTGTTGATGGGAGTGTGGCTGGTGTCGAGCTTCGTCGCCAATCTCGCCGGCGGCTTGATCGCGGCGAAAGTCGAGGCGATCGAACGGGGGGAGATCAAGCTTCCCTGGAACTTCGGCGGCCAAGCCGATTACTTCTTCCTGTTCGTCGTCACCTCGATCGGCGTCGGAGTCGCGGTCGCGCTGGCCACGCCTCAGCTCAAGAAGCTCATCCAAGGACGCGATCAGAACGATCCGTCGCCGTCAGCCGGCCACTGACCGTAACCCCATGGCTCCCCCGCGGCTCCTCCTTGTCACCGTCGATCGGCTCCCGGCCTGGATCCTCCCGGCTTGGGGTTCGACGTGGGTGTCGGCCCCGGCGCTCGATGCCCTTGCCGGCCGTGGCCTCGTCTTCGATCGCCTCATCAGTCCCTCCCTCGAGCCGCGGCAGACCCTCGATGCGCTCGCCGGGGCGCTCGTCGCCGCGGCTGCCCGGGCCGGGATCGGTGTGGGCGTGGTCACCGACGATGCGTCTGTCGCGGCGCGCTTCGCCCCCGAGGGGGAGATCGGCGGCGGGGCCGTGACGGTCGTGCCAGTGGTCGTGCCACGCCGCTTGGCGCGCCGAGCGGAGGAGACGAATCTCGGCCGCCTGTTCGCCGCGGCCCGCGGGCTTTTGGCCGGTGGCGAGGCGAGCATCGTGTGGGTCCATGCCGGCAGCATGGGGCTTGCTTGGGACGCACCGGAGTCGTTCCGCGAGCCGTATCTCGATCCCGATGATCCGCCCCCACCAGCGGGCGTCGCAGTGCCGTCGCTGCCGATCGACGCCGACACCGATCCCGACCTCGTCATGGGGCACCGCCAGCGACTGGCGGCCCAGGTCTCGCTCCTCGATCGATGTGTCGGTGAGTTGCTTGCCTCGCTCCCGACGGAGCCCCCGTCGGCGGAGGCGTGGACGATCTGCTTCGCCGCTGTCCGCGGGCTGCCGCTGGGGCTCCACGGGCTGGTCGGCCTTCCTGGTGAGGCCGGGGCCGAGATGCCCTTCGGCGAGAGCCTTCATCTGCCGGCGATCCTCGTCGATGGCCGGGGGCGGATGGCCGGGCAGCGCTATCCCGGGCTGGTCATGCCTGCCGATCTGGGGGAGACGCTCCGAGAGATCGTCGGATTGCCAGAGACCCTCCCCGCCGCGGATGGGGCACCGGCGCGGCCGCTGGCCGACCTCCTCGACTCCTGGACGCACCACCATCGCGATCGCGTCATCGCCGTCACGACCGCGGCGACCGCCGTCGTCACCCCCCACTGGCTGTATCTCGAGTCGGCCGGCGCCGATGAGGAGCCCCGCCGCCGGCTCCATGCCAAGCCCGACGACTTCTTCGAGGTGGCCGATGTCGGCAGCCGCTGCCCCGAGGTGGTGGCGGCTCTGGGGGAGATCGCCGCCGCGGCCCGGGGCAAAGACCCACGGGCTTGGACGGCCCCGCTCGGCGCGGCCGGTGAGACCGGCTGAATCCCGCCGCCGGGTCCCCTGGCCCCTCAGACGCCAGGCTCACAGCGGCCAAAAATGGGGTTTCTACCGGGGAAACAGCGGTGGTGAGGCCCGCCATGGGCCGCTATCCTCCCCGCCCCGTCCGCCCGGTTCCCCGGTGCCAAGCCCCTGCGCGCCCATGCCCGACCGTCCCGCCATCCCGAGTCCGCCGACCATCGCTTCCCTCCAGGGAGCGCTTGTGGCTGTCGTTGCGGCGGTGGTCGGGGCGCTGCTGATGTTGGCTGGGCCGGCGATGGCGGCGCCCCCGACGCTCGCCGAGGCGGTGACCCCACTCCCGGTGGTTTCCCCGGACGGAGCCATGGCAACCGAGAGCGCCTCGCCGTCGCCCACGGTGGCGATCCGTGTCATCTGGGGCGGGGGCAAGCCGCGGCGCTGGTCGGGAACGATTCGCGTCGTCGAAGAGACGCCCGGAGCCGAGGCCCTTACGGCGGTCGGAGCCGAGGGCGAGACACTTCCCTGGCGGCTGATCTCGACCGATCCGGAGGCTGCCGCGCGGATCCACGCGGTCGGGCAGACGGTGATGGTTCATCAGCCGGCCGAATGCCCGCTCGATGGCGTCGAACTCGGCATCGCCGCTTGGCCGACGGCCAGAGTCGTGGTCGATCTCGTGCCGGATGGCCGCACCGATCAGGCCCGCCATGCCGAGTACCGCGTCAGCGACTTGATCGAGGCATCGGCCCACGATCCCCTCGACGACGCTGCCAATCGCCTCACCATCCGCCGGGCCCCGGGGGACGAGATCCGCGTGTCAATCGACGGAGGCTCGCTGCGCTCACCCGGCGAGACGGTCCGGCTCGAGATCGACCCGCTCCTGCCACCCCGGGCGGCCGCCGGGGCGACCGTGGAGCTTCGCGTGAAGGTCCGTGACGCCGCCGATGGCAGCGAGACTCACACCCGCTCCTGGCTCCTCCACGATGCGGCGCCGATCACCGGGGAAGAGTGCCCGTCGGGACCGCCGCAGCGATTCGAACCGCTGTCCGTCGACGTCCCGCTTCCGCCACGCGAAGGGGCGTATGACGTCACGCTGGAGATCACCGAGCGCGGAGGGCTGCGCTGGGCCCGGCCGTTGGCCTCGCGGACGATCCAGCTCGTCGCCGTCACGGCGACCGCGCCGCGGCCACGAGCCGAGGGGGACTGGCGCGTGCTCTACGAGCTCGATCCGACGAGCCCGCGGCTCATGGAGCGCCTCCGTCGGCTGCCGACGATTGGGCGGCAGGCAGCGCAGAGCCTGCCCCACGTCCCGCTTCCGGTCACGATCCCCAAAGTCCCGCTGCCGACGGTGTCGATCCCGCGCATTCCCGGTGTCGGGGCGGTCGTTCCCAAGCTCACTGGCCTGCTCTCCGCCGGGCACTCGATGCTCGAACCACATCCTGTGGGAGCGCTGTTCCGACTTCCCCCCTCCCGATCGGCCGACGAGCCCTCCTGGGAGGCGATCCAACTCTCCGGCGTCGTGCCCGGCGCGCCGCACCGGATGGAGATCGATCATCCCCTCGCCGACGACGAGATGGTCTCCATCACCGTGCTCGAGGAAGTCGGGACGGGCGTCGTGGCGACCTATCAGGGGGGCTTCGCCGTGGAGGGGCAGGCCGGCTCGACCGGGATTGGCCACCATGCCTGCACGTTCTGGCCCCACACGCGCACGCCGTTGGTCGTGATCGGCAACGGGTCGCTGCGCACCCCGGCCTCGTTCGGCACGGTGCGGATCCTCGCCGGGCCCTCTCATCTCCCCACCGCGACGACGCTGCCGATCGGACAGAGCCCGCGCCGCAGTACCTACGGCGTCATCGGTCTTCCCGATCTCGACGGCTTCGGAGGGCCGTTCCGCGTCGCTCCGGCCGGCGGCAGGACGCATGCCGACTGGCGGACGACGCTCGTCGCGGCGCGGACGAGCGCGGAATGGTTCGCGGCCCAGGGAGCGGCCGGGGCGATGGTTACCGTCTACGCCGACGGCGCGGCGGCCTGGCCCTCGTCGACGACCGCCGCCGCGCCACGCTGGGACGGCACCGGCAGCTTCGACACCCCGTTCGATCCGGCGCAGAAGGATGTCGTTGAACTGCTCTGTCGCACCTATCGCCGCCAGGGCCTAAGGCTCGTGCCGGCGATCGACTGTCACGGGCCCCTCCTCGCCATCGAGGCCCGGCTCGCCGCCCCGATCGACACCACGGGGTTGGTGTGTGTCGGCCGCGATGGCCGGCCGCGGCGTGGCGGAGCACATCCCTACAACATTCTCGATCCCCGGGTCCAAGAGGCGATCGCGGGGATCGTGTTCGAACTTGCCGATCGCGTCGAGGACCGCGAGGCCGTCGACGGCATCGCGCTGCTCCTGCCACACGACGGATGGTTTCATCTCCCCGGCGTGGCGTGGGGGCTCGATGACACCACCTTCTCGCGCTTCACCGCGACGCACCCGGAAGCGGCGGCGGCGGTTGCGGCGGCGGGCCCCGACGCGATGCGGGCCGACGATCTGCGGTTTGCCGTGCGGGCCGCGCTCGTCGAAGGCCCGCTCCGCGAGTTGTGGCTCGACTGGCGCTGCGCCGAGATCGCCGCCTTCGTCGATCGGCTCGCCGGACGAATCGCCGCCCACGATTCGGCGCGGACGCTGTCGATCGTTCCCACGACGCTGTTCACCGCTGGCGATCTCGCCCCCCGGTTCCGCCCCGTCCTCGCCCAGGAACCGGCGACGGCGGACATTGGCCGCGAGGTCGGGCTCGATCCGGCCCGGCTCACCGCCACCGACTCCGTCGTTTGGGTCTCGCCCCACGTCCATGTCGCCACCGATACGATGGTCGAGAGGGACACGCTCCGAACGATGAACCGGACGGCGGGCGCGGAGGCGGCCCGCGCCCGGCGCCGGGCGGCGCTGGCGATCGAGCAGCCGACGACGATCGAGCTCCGCCCCGTCGCCGCCGCCGTTGCCTTCGGCAATGCCACGACAGCCGCGCCGGCCCGCGTTCATGCCGTCCGCACCGGCGTCGCTCGCGAGCGGATGCTCGCGGAGATCGTTTCGGCGGCCGACTGCGAGCGGGTCTACGATTCGGCGCTCGCTTTCCGGCAGGCCGATGATCTCGATCACCGCCTCGCCCGGATGCTTGCCGCACTCCCCGAGAGCCGGCTGGAGACGATTCCCGATGCGCCACGCCCCCTCGTGGCTCGGGCCGTGTCGGGGCCGGCGGGGACGGCCGTCGTCGTCACGAATCTCTCGCCGGTACGTTGCCGGGCCCTTCTCGATACGACCGCTCCCACGGCGAGGCTCTTCGATGGCGTCGACACGCGCCCGCTTTCGGCCGATCCGGCGGGAGAGATCAGCTTTGATCTCGGGCCCTGGCAAACGCGGGTTGTTACCGGCGTCGGGCCGGCGACGCTGCGGGGCGCGGGGGTCGGGTTCGATGCCGGCCTGGCGGAGCGGATCGAGCGCGACCTCGTCCGGCTCCGGAAGCGGCGGGCCGCCCTCGAAATGCCGGCGCCGATCGAGGTCCTCGACAATCCCGGCTTCGAGTTTCCCGACCACGATGGCGGTGTGCCGGGATGGGAGCTCCTCGAGCCGCAGCGGGGCAGGCTGCAGGTCGTGTCCGGCGCTCCGGACGGCAGCGGCCGTGGCGTGGCCTTCGGGTCGGAGCATGGCCTCGCCACGCTCCGCAGCAATCCCTTCGCCCCGCCCGCGACGGGGCGGCTGAGCATCGCGCTGTGGCTGCGGATCGAGCCCCGCGCTCCCCAACCCGTGCTGCGGATCGCGCTCGAGGGCCTGCAGGACGACCGGGAATATTATCGCTTCGCCGCCGTCGGCCACGGACCGGGGGCGCGGGCCCTTTCTCCGCAGTGGTCGCAGTTCGTGCTTCAGGTCGACGATCTGCCGACGCGCGGGATGGAGTCGCTCCGCGTCCGGCTCGATCTTCTCGCTGGAGGGAGAGTCGAGGTCGACGACGTCCGGGTCTTCGATCTCGCCTTCGACGAGTCGCAGCGCGTTCAACTGTCGAAGGTTTTGGCCCTCGCCGATCATCACCTCGCGTCCGGCGATCTTGGCGCCTGCGTCCTCGATCTCGACAGCCACTGGCCGCGGTTTCTCGACACCTTCGTCACCGACGACGCCGCCGATCGGGCGGCGCTAGCCGCCGGCCTCCGTTCGGGTCGCGGGGACGGCGAAGAGGGCCCAGGGGCCGCGGCCCGCGGCACGGGCCAGACTGCGGCAGATCCCAAGCCAGCGGCCGATCGAACCCGGACTGGCTTCCTCGAAGCTGTCCGGCGCTTCTGGAAATGACGCCGCTGTGGGCCGCTTTCAGCCGGGGGGCCAGGTGAGAGGCCGGCCGGCGAGGAGATGGAGGTGGAGGTGGTCGACCGACTGGCCGCCATCCCGACCGCAGTTGAAGACGAGCCGGTAGCCGTCGGTGATCCCCAGCTTCCTGGCCACATCGGCGGCCACGAGGACGAGGTGGCCGACGAGCGACGCGTCTTCCGGCTCCAGCGCGGCGACGTTGACGATTTCCCGCTTGGGAATGACGAGGAGGTGGACGGGAGCCTGCGGGTTCACATCGTGAAACACCAGACACCGATCGTCGTCGTGGACGATCCGGGCCGGAATGCTCCCGGCGATGATTTTCGAGAAGATCGTTTCTGACACGGCATCACTCCGGCGGGGATGGCTCGGAAACGACCCGACTCAGCCCGCGGCGGGCGGCTCTGCGATCGGGGCCGGGGTGGCGGAACCGGCCGGCTTGCGGATCCGCCGGCGCGGGGCCTTGGGGAGCGCCCACTCCTTCGTGAGGCATTCGAACACTTCGGGCGTCTCGTAGCGGATCACGTCGCTCCCCTCGGGCATCGGCCCGACGAGCGAACGGAAGACCGGTGCGCCGCGCAGCTCGAGGTCGGTGCTGCAGTCGTCGATCCCCACCTGGACGTGGGTCTTGAGGAGCGCCTCCGGAGAATCGAAGTCGCGGATCAGCAGTTCACCGTCGGTACCCCTCGTCACGATCCGCCACGTGTTCTTCGCCATTGCCGTCGTCGCTCCTGCTGCCGCGGCGGGGGGCCGCTCCTGGTGGCCCGCCGCGCTCCCCGTCGGGGAGCGGCAGAGGGCTGCCTGCGGAGTTGATCGACCATGCAGCCGGCCGGATCCACTCGCGGCCGTGGGGCCGTTGCCTTCGGTACCGGGCGCGTTGCCGGCACGATGCCTACAGGCGGACCGGGGCCGCGTTCAAGAGGGCGGGCGAAGCTCAGCCGACCGGCGTCCCGAGATTCCCCGCCACGGCTTCGGCGCTGCGGCGGGAGGGGCGGGGAGCCCGTCCGAAATCCTGTTCGATGGCGAACTTCGCCATCCGCATCAGCCGGGGGTGATCGAGGGTCGGGCAGGGAATGTGGCCCGCGATCGCCTCGGTGTTGGCCCGATCGAAGGTGGGGTCGTTGCGAAAGTAGGAGCGGTAGACGTCGAGTTGGGCCGACAGGTTGTCGGCGAACCACTGCTCGTCGCACAGCTCCGGATCGTCCGGCGAAGCGGCCTTCGAATAGCGCTCGACCGCCTCCTGCACGACCGCGCCGAAGGCGACGTTCGAGACCGGCTCCGGATGGGTGACGTGGAAGGTGCGGCCGCGGGCCTCCGGCTTCTGGACGCCGTGCGCGATGACCGCCGACACCCAGTCGACCGGTACGAAGTTCTTGCTGTTCGACGGCGCGACCCCGAGGAGCCGGAGGATCGCCGAACAACTCGTCGACCCGAGGGTGACCTTCGTGAGGAGCGTGTGCCCGAGGCGGAGGACCGCGAACAGTCCGTGGTAAGTGGAGGTGAAGCCGGTGTGCGAATCCCCGACGATGATCGAAGGGCGATAGACCGTCACGCTCGCCGGCCCTTCTGCCGCCCGGATCATCGTCTCCGCCTCGACCTTGCTCCGTTCGTAGTCGTTGCCGAAGTCCTGTCCGACATCGAGATCGTCCTCGGCGACGGTGCCGGCCCGCAGGCCGCAGACATACGCCGTGGAGACATGGTGGAGATGCTCGATGTCGGTAACGCGGACGAGATCGAGCATGTTCGCGGTGCCGGTGACGTTCGAGAGCCACGGTTCGGCGGCGCGGTCACTTCCCCGGAAGCTGAGGCTGGCAGCGTTGTGGAGGAGGGCCGAGCAGTGCCGGGCGACCCATCCGAGATCGGCATCGGAGAGCCCGCAGCACGGCGCCGTCAGGTCGCCGGCGAGCACCCGGGGGCGGGGAAGACGCTTGCCGAGTTCGGTCTCCCAATCACTCACGATCCGTTCGATGCGGGCCTCGGGCGACTCCCGTCGGCTGCGCCGGACGACGACGGCCAGGGGCTGGCCATCGAGGAGGAGATCGCGGACGAGGTACGAGCCGAGAAGACCCGTTGCGCCGGTGAGGAGCAGGTGCTGGCGATCCACCGCGGGAAGGTCGATCATGGCTGGTCGGTGTTGCGACTGGAGGAACCGGCGTGGGGTCTGTCCCACGCCGGTAGGCCAGAGAATGTAGGAGTTTCACAGAGGCTGTCGCAATGCCCCCATGCAAACCACCGTCCCGCGCGCCAGATGGTGACTGCGGCGCCCCGGACGCTGTTGGCGGCGGTCCCCTCAGGCAGGGACGTCGGGAGTGGTGGTGGCGGGCAGGGCGGGGGAGGAGGGGAGGGCGGCTGCGCACTCGAGGATCTCGGTGCGGATCGCCGCGGCGAGGAGAGACGGCGCCGCTACTCCCAGCGCGGCGGTGTCACACAACGCCGTCACGTGGAGGCGACCGTCGTAGATCACCAGGCCGACGCCGAGCCTCGTGCCCGGCCGGATCGGCGGCACCCCCTTCACGGCCCCGATCCGCAGTCCTCCGGGGAGGTCGCAGCCACCGTCCCGCGGCACGTTGGCCCGCAGTCTCGGCCCCACATTGCCGACGAAGCTGACGACGGCCGTGGAGAGGGGGACGGGAAGCCGCGTGAGCATCCAGAGCGCCGGAGGAAAGCGGTCGATGACCGCCAGTGTGTCGAGAAACATGCCGGCGGCGCGGTGCTCCTGGATCCAGCGACTGGCCGCGGCGAGGGAGCGGATGAGGTCGACCGGGGCCCGGCATGCCTCGGCCGTCCGGTCGAGAAAGGCGTAGCCCATGTCATTGCAGGCCGGCGCCCGCGTCCCCGGGGCCTTGAGGCTCGCAGGCATCGTGACCCGGATCTGCCGGGCCGGTCGGCCGGCATCCTCGTTCCAGGCCGCCACGGCGCGCATCACGGCCGCGACGGCGACGTCATTGAGGGAGGCGCCATCGGCCGCCGCGCGCTGCTTGACCAAGACGGTCTGTTCTGTCGTCAGGCTGACGGTGAAAAACGGCAGCGACGGGCCGGCGGCGGGCGAGGTCTCGGGCCGGAAAGGGGAAAGGACCGGGCCGCGCGCGACCCGCGCCGGAAGAAACCCGGCGAACCGGGCCGTCTCGCCGCCGAGTCCGCTGGCTGCGTGTCCGCTGTCGGTCGGGGGCTCCGTTGGTGGAGCGGAAGGATCGGCGACGGTCGCAGTCGAGTCCGACCGACGCCTCACGACCCGCGTCGGAGTTCGGAACGGCGCCGGTTCGCTGCCGTGGTACCGCGACCAGACGTCCCCCAAGAACTCGAGGCCCGACAATCCGTCGCAGGCGGCGTGCTGGATCAACAGCACCACCTCCCACGTGTCGTGCGCCCGCTCGATCGCCACCATCCGGACGCCACTGGTGCGCCGGATGTCGATCGGTCGCCAGGGGTCGTTACGGATCCCGGGGGGGGGGGAGCCCAGGGGGAAGGCCTCCAAGACGGGGAGGACGTCGGGGGCTCGCCAGGACGGCCGCCACCAGGCATCGCGGACGCGACTGCAGAGGAGCGGATGGCGTTCGGCCGCTGCTTGAAGAGCCCCCTGAAGGCGGGGTGTGTCGAGCGGTCCCTCCACCTCGCAGAGGAGGAAAAAACACATCGGGAAACCCGGTCGCTGATCCCGCAGGAGGAGTTGCTCGAAGGGGGAGAGCACGCGGGGCGTGGACATGGGAAGGCGAACTGGAGGGCTGGCTGGAGGGCTGGCTACGGGGGGGGGGATCCGCCGCCGCATCCGGGGCCGCCCAACTCTATCCACAGCCTGGGCGCGGCGAAATGGCCCCGAAAGCGCAGGGGTGCGAGAAGCGTTTGACGGGTTTTCTTGACAGTCAAAGCCCTCAATCCATACTGGATTTCCCGCGTTGATTCCGGCACTTGGCCCCATTCCGCCGCTCGTTCGCCCCTCGACAGGGGGTGGTCGAGGGGGTTGGAGGGTCCACTTTCGCCGGTTTTTCGCGGTCAGGAATGCTGGTGAATGGATGTGCCTCCGTGGCCGGTGATGGGCGGTTTTCCGCCTCCCCGGTCGGCTGGATTCCCCGAGACATCGGGGATCCCGGGCGGGGGCCGGTGTTGATCCCACGGACGGGTTGTTGGCCGACGAACATCCCGATCCGCGCACGGACCCCGATCAACCCCTTCTGACCTTCCCCCCCGAACGCACCCCGCGCTCCGGTTCTGCAGCCCTCTTCGAGGGGCGCCGAACTGTTGACGATGCCCCTCCAGGACGAGGACCGAGCTTTGCACGATTCACTGGCGATTGTCGGCATGGCCTGCAGGCTTCCGGGGGCCGATGGCCTGGACGCTTTCTGGGACCTCGTGGTGCATGGCCGCACCGCCTGGGGCCGGCTGCCCGACTCCCGCCTCCCCCGCGACCTGTACTTCGATCCCGAGAAGAGCAAGGTCGGCAAGAGCTACTCCGATCTGGGGGCGATCGTCAGTGAGCGTCCGGCCGATCCGGCCGTCTGTCCGATCCGTGCCGACATGCTCGATCGCTACGACGTCGCCCACCACATCTTCCTCGAGGTGGCGTCGCTGGCCTGCCGCGATGCCGGTCTCGATCCCTTCGCCATGCCCCGTGGGCCGCGCACCGGCGTCTACGTCGGCCACACCGGCGGCAGCACTCGGATCGGCGACTACGTCTATTCCACCGGGATCGACGGCACGGCCGCCTGGCTCGGCGACGTCGAAGCGGCCCGCGAACTTCTCGGCGCCGGGGCGGACTCCGTCGCCGCCGAGGTCACCGCCGCGGTCCGCCGCGACCACCCCGGCCGCCGTCCGGGGGAGAAACTCGACCTGGGAGCCCTCGGGGCCGCGAAGATCGTCCGCGAAGCGCTCCACCTCGACGGCCCCTACCTCGTCGTCGACGCCGCCTGTGCCTCGTCGCTCCAGGCCCTCGCCATCGCCGCTCGCGCGCTCCAGCAGGGGGGGATCGATCAGGCGATCGTCGGCGGGGCTTCCTACTGCAAGTCGGACAGCCTCGTGCTGTTTTCGGCCGCACAATCGGTGAGCAACTCCGGCTCTTGCCCCTTCGGCCGTGATGCCGACGGCCTGGTGACGGCCGAGGGCTATGTGGCGCTGGTGGTCAAGAAGCTCTCCAAGGCGATCGCCGACGGCGATCGGATCCGGGCGGTCATCCGTGGCATCGGCGTGGCGAGTGACGGCAAGGGGAAGAGCTTGTGGGCGCCGCGTCAGGAAGGGCAGAAGCTCGCTGTCGAGCGGGCCTATCCCGACAAGAGCGAAATCGGCCGCCTCGACTACATCGAAGCCCATGCCACGAGCACCCAGGTCGGCGATGCGACCGAGCTCGGTGCCCTGTCGGCGCTCGTCTCGGCGAACGTTCCTGCCGGGCGGAAGATCCCGATCGGCAGCGTGAAGGCGAACATCGGCCACACCCTCGAGACCGCCGGCATGGCGAGCCTCGTCAAGGTCGTGCTCGCGATGGAGCACGGGCTCATCCCTCCCGGCTCGACTTGCAGCGAATACAACGAAGACTTCGACTGGGAGCGAGGCCCGTTCGTCGTTCCCAGTCAGTCGATCCCATGGCCGAAGCGGGCCGACGGTGAAGCCCGCCGGGCCGCGGTGAACGCCTTCGGGATCGGCGGCCTCAACGTCCATCTGGCGCTCTCCGAGCATCTCCCCGCGCGCCCCGCGGCGGTTCTGCCTGCGGTGCCGAAGGGCACGGCTGACGACGAAGCGGTGGCGATCGTCGGCATCGGCAGCGTTCTTCCCGGTGCCCTGACCGTCGACGCCTTCCGGTCGCTCGTCCGCGAGGGGCAGACGGCGATCGTCCCGGTGCCGGCGTCGCGCTTCGACGTGGCCCGGGCGCTCGATCCGAGGGCCCCCCGGACCTGGCACACCGTCGCCGGGGTGGGTGGCTTCGTCGAGGGGTTCGTCTACGACTGGCGCCGGCACAAGGTGCCACCGAAGCAGATCGCTGCGGCCAACCCGCTCCAGTTCATGCTGCTCGAGGCTGCCGATGCCGCGATCGCCGAAGTCGGCGGGGTGGCCTCGCTCGATCGCGTCCGCACCGGCGTCGTGGTGGGGACGATGTTCGGCGGCGAGTTCTCCAACGATCTCCAAATGGGGCTCCGCCTGCCGGAAACATCCCGCCACCTCCGCGCGGCCCTCGGCCGTCGGGGGATCGCGCCGCGCGACATCGAGCGGATCGTCGAGGGCTATGGAAAGAAACTCCTCGAGAAGATGCCGGCACTGGTCGACGAGACGGGGAGCTTCACGAGCTCCACGCTCGCCAGCCGGCTGACGAAGTCGTTCGATCTCATGGGAGGGGCGCTCGCGCTCGACTCGGGGGACTGCTCCGGCGTCTCGGCGCTCTCGGCGGCTGTCGATCTCCTCCGCGAGCGCGACTGCGACGCCGTGCTCTGCGCCGCCGGCCAGCGCTATCTCGACCTCATGGCCTACGAGGGCTTCTCGCTCCAAGGGGTGCTCGCCGATGGCCCTAGCTCGGCCTTCGACGCCACCCGCGACGGCCGCGTTCCCGGTGAGGGAGCGGTCGTCCTGGTGCTCAAGCGCCTCGCCGATGCCCGCGCCGCGGGGAATCGCATCCATGGTGTGATTCGCGGCGTGTCGGTGGGATCGGGGGCGACGGTCGCCGAGGCCACGGCCCGCGCCGTCCGCGCGGCACGGCTTCAGGCGGGGATCGTGCCGGGCGCCGTGTCGGCGCTCGAGGTGGCCGGCTCGGGAACGCGTGACATCGACGAGCCCGAACTCCGCGCCTTGGCCAGCGAATACGGGATCGCACCGGTGGGTGGGGCGGTCGAGGGGCTTGTCGGCCATCTCGGGGCGGCGGCGGCCGCGGCCGGGATGATCAAGCTCGCCGAGGTCCTCGAGTCGGGACGGATGCCGCCGACCGTGGCGGCCGGGGCTGCCTTGCCGGGAATGCCGGTCGCCTCGTCGCAGCCGATGACCGTGGCGGCGGTCGATTCCAGCGGCTATCGGGCCGGGGCGATCACCGTCGTCAATGAGACCCAGGTGGGCCATGTCGTCATGGACAACGGACTCCCGGTGCCGGCGGCGGCGCGGGAGCCGGACGCCATCGCGCCGGCTCCGATCGTCACCCCGGCCCCAAGCCGCGTGGAGACGCTGCCGGCTGGGCGCCCGCTCGTGGCGGCCCTGTTCCCGGGGCAGGGATCGCAGTACACCGACATGTTCCGCGGCCTGCTCGCGGAGTCGCCCGCGGCCCGACAGGCGCTCGAGGCACTCGACACGCAGGCCCGGTCGGCGGGCCTCGAGACCCTCGCCGGCATCGCCTGGCAACCGGACCATCGGATGGGCACGGCGGTGTGGGACACCCAGTGGGGGATGTATCTCGGCGACCTGCTTGCCTGGACGGTGCTCGAGGGGATGGGATTCACGCCCGACGTGATCGCCAGCCACAGCTTCGGCGAGTTTCCATCGCTCGTCGCTGCCGGGGCCTGGAGCTTCGCCGAGGGCGCGCGGGCGACGAAGGCCCGTGCCGCCGCCGTCGACCAGTTCGGTCCGAAGCAGGGAGCGATGCTCTCGGTGATCGCCGGTCGCGAGGAGGTTGCCGCGGCGATCGCGCCGTTCGCCGGACAGGTATGGGTGTGTGCCGAGAACGCGCCCGAGCAGTCGGTGATCGGTGGCCATGCCCGCGCCGTCGATGCCGTTGAGGTGCTCCTCGAGGCGCGGCGGATCCGCTCGAAGCGCCTCGCCGTACCCAGCCCGTTCCATACGCCGCTCCTCGCGGACGCGGCCTCAAAGCTCGCCGAGGCGATCGATCGGATGGCGATCGTTCCCCCGTCGCGCCGCGTCTACAGCAGCACGACGGCGGCCCCGATGGCGACGGCCCCCGACGTTCGTGAGAGCCTCGTTCGCCAGATGACACAGACGGTGCGCTGGGTTGACGTCGTCGAGAAGCTGTGGGCCGATGGGGTGCGGACGTTCGTCGAGGTCGGGCCGTCGGGGGTGCTCACCGGCCTGACGCGGCGCGTTCTCGAGGGGCGCGAAGGAGCGACCT
Organism: uncultured Planctomycetaceae bacterium; assembly: GCA_903951635.1. Lineage (GTDB taxonomy): Bacteria > Planctomycetota > Planctomycetia > Pirellulales > UBA1268 > QWOP01. Next base: position 1,375 of record CAJBCV010000103.1, on the reverse strand, counting down.
TCGTCCAATTCGACCAGCGCGGCCGTGACGTCGCCGGCCATCTGGCCAAGGTTCGCGATCAACTCCACGCCGTCGGGGCCATCCTGTCCGCCGCGGCGACGCCCGCCCCGGTCGCCGGCGCGCGGCCTTCGACCGTGCTGTCGTTCGATGCCACCGCGCGGCGGCGGGCCAGGAACCGGGCCGGCGGTGGGGCCGTCCGCGCTGCTGGCGCGTCCCCGAAGCCCACGGCTGCGGGGTCGCAATCCCAAGGCCAAGCCCAGGTGCCGTCGCCTCCGCGAGCCCCGTCGCCTCCGCGAGCGCAGCCTGTCTCGAATGGTCGTCCGGGCGCTGTCACGGCCCCGGCCGTCGCGGTGCCTGCCGTCGCGGTGCAATCGGTGAGCGTGACCCCGGTCCCCGTGCCGTCTGCCCCCGTGGCGATTGGCGTCAACCGCCTGGCCGCCACGACTGCGCCGAAGCCCTCGGCTCCCAGAGCGGGTGCAGCGTTGGAGTTGGAAAGCTTCCTCGTCGACTTCGTTGTCGATCAGACCGGCTATCCGAAGGAAATCGTGGAGCTCGACGCCGACCTCGAAGGGGATCTCGGCATCGACAGCATCCGCAAGGCGCAGCTCTTCGGCGAGATCGGCCAGCGCTACGGGCTGTCGGCGGACTCGAGCGTCTCGCTCGACGACTTCCGCACCCTCCGCCACCTTCTCGACTACATGCTGCCGCGCGTCGGCGGTAAGTCTGACTCCGTGGCCCCGAACCGGGCGGCCCATGCGGCCACCAATGGCTCTTCGCGGAGCAGCTACGCCTCCAACGGCCATGGCTCCAACGGTCACTCGGCCAATGGCCACGCGACGCTTGGCCACGAGGGGAATGGCCATGCCTCCAACGGCCATGTCAGGGCGAAGAGCGCCACGGCGGTCGTCGAGGCCCCTGCCGTTGGCGACGATCGAGCTGTCGAGCTGGAGAGCTTCCTCGTCGACTTTGTCGTTGATCAGACCGGTTATCCGCAGGAGATCGTGGAGCTCGACGCGGACCTCGAAGGGGATCTGGGCATCGACAGCATCCGCAAGGCACAGCTGTTCGGTGAGATCGGGCAGCGCTACGGGCTCTCGGCGGACTCGAGTGTCTCCCTCGATGACTTCCGCACCCTCCGCCATCTCCTCGACTACATGCTGCCGCGCGTCGGCGGCAGTGCAACGCCTGCCGTCGCTCCGAGCGTGGCCGCCGCGCCGTCGGAGACGCTGCCGGCTGGGTCGGCTCCGCTTGTCTCGGTGTTGCAGGCGTCGCCAGCTGGGTCCGCTTCCCCCGCTCCGTCGGCGTGTGCCGGCGGAGAACTGGAGACGTTCATCTTTGACTTCGTCGTCGATCAGACGGGATATCCGCGCGAGAT
>CAJBCV010000102.1 GCA_903951635.1 uncultured Planctomycetaceae bacterium | reverse complement strand
GCGATGGAACAGCGCCTCGCCGATCGATCGGGGCTGTCGGCGAGCCTCGATCGGCTCCGGCGCGAGGTCGACGCCGGCACGTCGATGCGTGCCAAGGACGACTTCGACGCCCGCGCCCTCGACATGCTCACCAGCCCCGCCGCCCGCACCGCTTTCGATCTCGCGCGCGAGCCCGACCATGTCCGCGACCGCTACGGCCGCCACCGCTTCGGCCAGCGGGCGCTGCTGGCGCGGCGGCTGGTCGAGGCCGGGAGCACGTTCGTGACGGTCGTCATGGAGCACCCCGGCGGCGAGATGCCGGCCAACTGCTGTTACAACTGGGATTCGCACGCCGTCAACTGCCACATCTTCGACGATGCGCAGTGGCGGATGCCCTTCTACGACCAAGCCATCACGGCGCTCGTGGAGGATCTCGCGGCCCGCGGGCTCGACCGCCGCGTTCTCCTGGTCGTCACCGGCGAGTTCGGCCGGACCCCGCGGATCGAAAACCAGATCGGCACGCAGACAAAAGTTCGCCAGCCGGGGCGCGATCATTGGCCCGGCGCCCAATCGATCCTCGTCGCCGGCGGCGGTCTGCGAATGGGGCAGGTGGTCGGCTCGACCGACGCCCGAGGCGGCTATCCCAAGGATCGCCCGCTGTCGCCAAACGACGTTTGGGCCACCGTCTACCGCCACCTCGGCATCGATCAAGAACTCGCCGTGCCCGATCTCGGCGGTCGGCCGATGCCGATCCTCCCTTCCGGCGAACCGATCCGGGAACTCATCGGATGACGCGCGCGACACAGATCCTCACGCGACTCGTGCTGTCGCTCGGCGTGGCCGCGGTTGCCGCGGCGGCGGATCCGAGCGGCCGCGACGCGCCGACCCCGGAGGCCGTGCTCCGCAACACGGTGGTGGCCGACGGTCATGTCCTCGAGTTGGTCGCTGCCGAGCCGGCCGTCGTCGATCCGGTGGCGGTGACTTTTGACGAAGCCGGCCGGCCGTACGTCGTCGAGTACCGCGACTATCCCTCCGGGCCGCCGGCCGGATCGCCCCCCCTCTCGCGCGTCGTCCGCTTGAACGACGCCGACGGCGACGGCCACTACGAGTCATCGACCCCCGTGGCCGAACACCTCCCCTTTTCCCAGGGCATCCTCGCCGCCCGCGGTGGCCTCCTCGTCACCGCCTCCCCCGATCTCCTCCTTCTCACCGATGGCGACGGTGATGGGACGCTCGAGACGGTCGAGCGACTCGCCACCGGCTTCCGCGTCGGCAATCCCCAACTCCGCGCCGCCTGCCCGACCATCGGCCCGGACAACGCCGTCTGGATCACTGGTGGCCTCTCCGGCGGCGCGGTCCGCTGGGCTTCCGATCCCGACGACAGCGGCGTGTCGATCGATCGGCGCGATGTCCGCCTCGATCTGGCCAGGCGAAAGATCCAGGCCGTCACCGGCTTCGGGCAGTTTGGCAACGCCTTCGACTCCCGTGGCCACCGCTTCACCGCGAGCAACCGCAATCCGCTCATGGTGAGCCTCCTCCCGCCCGAAGTGCTCGCCCGCAACACGCTCGTCGATCTCGGACCGGGGTACACCGACGCCGCCCCGAGCGGCGCCGACAGCCGGGTGGCGGCGGTGGCGGCGACCAACGCGACGGCCATCTCCCACACCGGTACGCACACCTCCGCCTGCGGCCTCTCGATCTTCCGCGGCGATCGCCTCGGCCCCGAAGCCGATGGCGATGCCTTCACCTGCGAGCCGGTCTCCCATGCGGTTGTCCGCCGCCGCCCGATGGCGCGGGGCGCCGGATTCTGGAGCGAGCATCCGGAGCCCGAGGGGAGCGAGTTTGTCGCCTCGGCCGAGACCTGGTTCCGGCCGGTGTTCACGGCGACAGCGCCCGACGGCTCCCTGTGGATTGTCGACTTCTGCCGGGCGAGCGTCGAACATCCCGACTACATGCCCCCCGGCGTCGCCGCCACGGTCGACCATCGGGCCGGCGACAGGGCGGGGCGGATCTGGCGCGTCCGCCGCGCGGACGCTCCGGCACGCCCTTGGACTCCGCCGCACTCGGCCGCGGAGGCAGTGGCGCTGCTCGCCGATCCCAACGGCTGGCGCCGCGACACGGCGCAGCGGCTCCTCGTCGAGCAACGGTTCGGCGGCGGCGAGGCGTGCGCGAAGCTCGCGGCCCTCCTCAACTCCGACGACGTGCCGCCGCTGGGCCGCGTCCACGCGCTCCGCGCGCTCGACGGGCTCTGGAGTCTCACCGAACGCGAGGTGGAACGCGCCGCGGAGAGTACCGATCTTGCCGTCCGCGAGGAGGGCCTGCGACTGGCACGCGAAGGCATGGGCATCCCCTTCCCGCGGTCGTTAATTCCCGAAGCACCGCGTTGGTCGCTGTGCGACCGCGTGGCCCCGGGATCGGTCGATCATCCCGACGGTCAGGTGCGGTTGGCGGCGATCCTGGCACTCGCCCACCCGGAGTCCGAATCTTCCACCCGGCCGCTCGCCGTCGCCGCCGCGTCCCCCCGGCTCGACGCCTGGTCGGCCCGCGCGATCCTCTCGGGCGCCGTCGGCCGCACGGCGCCGCTCCTCGCCGCGGTCGCAGCAGCGCCTGCCGATGGGCCGGCGGCGGAGCGGCTCGAGCTCGTCGAAAAACTCGCCGCCACTGCGTCGGGGAACCCCTCCGAACTCAAATCACTCCTCGACATGCTGGAAACTCGCGCCGCCGAAGATCGCGCCGAGCCGTTCGACCTAGCGGCGCTCGTCGGCCTTCTGCCGCGTCACCCGCTCACGCGCTTCGGCCGCGACAAACGCTTCGGCCTCAGGCATCCGTCCGTCGTCGGGAAGGCCATGGAGCAGGCCCGGACGCTCGCGCGGGACGGCTCCGCCAGAGCGGCGCTCCGACTGCTCGGCATCCGGTTCCTTGCCGCCGCTGCGGCCGAGGGAACGGCGGTCAGCGGCGAGGCTCGGGAGACCCTCGCATCTCTCGTCGCGACGCGCGAGCCAGAGGCGATCCAGCGCGAGGCAGTGCGTGGGCTGATCACCGCCGGCGACGCCGCCGCGATCGACGAGCTTCTCGCTCTTTCAGCCGATCTCGAGCCGGGCGTGCGCTCGGCCGCCGTCGCGGCGATGCTCGACCGCCCGGCCGCGATTCCTCCCCTGCTTGCCGCCCTCGACTCCGGCTCGATCCCCTCTGGCGCGATCCCGCTCGAGCGTCGCAAGCCGCTCCTGGAATCGACCGACATGGCGATCCGCGAAACGGCCCTGCGGCTGTGGGGCGATGCCGCCGGCAGCCTTGCGCCTGAAGAGCTCTCCACCCTCACCACCGCCGTCCGCCGCGGGGGGGATCAGCCGCGGGGGCGGGAAGTGTTCGCCCGGCACTGTGCCAATTGTCACCGCACGTCCGCCCCCGGAGCCGAGCCCCTTGGCCACGGCGTCGGCCCGGATCTCGCCGAGGCGGCCGACCGGCCGATCGAGCGCTTGCTCCTCGATGTCGTCGAGCCGAACCGGGCCGTCGAAGGCCGCTACGAGGCGACGGTCGTGGTCACCGACGATGGCATCGTCCTCGAGGGGATCCTCGCGTCCAACACGCCCGAATCGATCGTTCTGGTCCGCCCCGGCGGCGAGCGGACGCAGCTGCCGCGGGAGCGGATCGAATCGGTCCGCGGCACGGGCCGGTCGCTCATGCCGGAGGGCTTCGGCCGCGCGATCCCTCCTCACGAGTTTGCCGATCTGCTCGCCTTTCTCAGGCAGGGCCGCGTCATCGGCCCGCCGCCATGAATCCCTCCCCGGCGGCAACGCTTCCGCCCCTTCCACCTCCAAGAGACTCTTTCTCCATGCCCCGCTCCGCCGCCCCCGGTTGTCGCGCCCTCCTCCTGAGCTTCATGGCCGTCGCGTTGTGCTCGGCCGCCCATGCCGTCTTGTTTAGCTCGGCCGCCCATGCCGACGACGCGCGCCTCGCTCCGCTCAAGGATCTCGACGGCTCTTTCCCCTTCACGCCCCCGGCCACGCTCGACGCCTGGAAGACGCGCGCGGCGGAGGTGCGGCAGCGGATCCTCGTCTCGCAAGGGCTCTGGCCGATGCCTGAGAAGGCGCCGCTGAACCCCTCGATCCACGGCACGATCACCAAGGGGCCGGAGGCGAAGGGGAACGAGGGGACCGGCGGCTACACCGTCTCCAACGTCTCCTTTGAAAGCGCTCCGGGGCTGTTTGTCACCGGCAATCTCTACCGCCCTCTGGGGCTGAAGGCGAACCAAAAAGTTCCGGCGGTGCTCTTTGCCCATGGCCACTGGCAAAACGCCCGTCATGCCGATCAGGACGCCGCCGCCACGCGGAAGGAGATCGCCAACGGCGAGGAGCGTTTCGAGGAGGGGGGGCGGAGCCGGTTCCAATCGCTTTGCGTGCAGCTGGCGCGGATGGGGTGCGTCGTCTGGCAGTGGGACATGCTCTCCGATTCCGACGCGGTGCAATTCTCCCGCGAGCTCGTCCACGGCTTCGCGAAGCAGCGGGCGGAGATGAATACGACCGAGCGTTGGGGGCTCTACAGCCCGCAGGCCGAGTCGCATCTCCAGAGCATCATGGGGCTGCAGACGCTCAACGGGATCCGCGGGGTCGACTTCGTCCTTTCGCTCCCCGAAGTCGATCCCAAACGGATCGCGATCACCGGTGCCAGCGGCGGCGGCACGCAGACGATGCTCGTGGCGGCCGTCGACGACCGGGTCACGCTCTCCGGCCCGATGGTGATGGTGAGCACGTCGATGCAGGGGGGCTGCACCTGCGAAAACGCCTCGCTCCTCCGCGTCGGCACCGGAAACGTCGAGTTCGCGGCGCTGTTCGCCCCGAAGCCGCAGATCATGAACACCGCCGACGACTGGACGAAGGAGTTTGCCACGAAGGGTTTTCCCGATCTGCAGACGCTCTACGGCCTCTACGGCGCCAAGGATGCGGTGGCACTGAAGCGCGGCGAACACTTCCCCCACAACTACAACGCCGTCACGCGATCTGCTTTTTACACCTTCGTCAACAAGCACTTCGCCCTCGGCGCCCCCGAGCCGGTGATCGAGCGCGACTACGAGGTCGTGGAGCCGGCCAAACTCACGGTGTGGGATGCCGAGCACCCGGCGCCGAAGGCCGCCGACCCGGAGTTCGAGCGCGACCTGCTCGCGAAGCTCACTGCCGAATCGACCGCGGCGATCACAGCGGCCGCTGCCACCAAGGACGGCCTCCGCGGGGTGCTCGCGCCGGCGTGGGCGACGGTCATCGGCCGCACCGCGGCGAGCGCCGGAGACGTCCGCTGGGAAATGTCGGAGAAGAGCGAGAGCGGCGGCATCGTGCGGATGACCGGGAAGCTCGTCAACGCCACCCACCACGAGGAGATCCCGGTTCTCTGGCTCTATCCGAAGCCGTGGAACGGCAAGGTGGTCGTGTGGCTCGACGACTCAGGCAGCGGCGCGATCGAGGCCGACGGCCAGCCGATCAAGGCCGTGGCCGGGATCCTCGCCCAGGGAACGACGGTGATCGCGGCCGATCTGTTCACGCCGCCGGCCGATGCCGACGGCCGGCAGCGCGTGGTGAAAAACCCACGCGAGTTTGCCGGCTACAGCTTCGGCTACAACCCGACGCTGTTCGCCGAACGGGCCCACGACGTCCTCTCGATCGTTCATTTCCTCCGCACCGCCAAGATCGGCGAGCATCCCTCGCCGAAGCGCGTGGCGGTCGTGGGGCTGGGGTCGCGCGGGAGAATCGTGGCCGCAGCCCGGGCCGTCGCCGGCGACGAGATCGACGCCACGGCGATCGACACCCAGGGCTTCCGCTTCGGGAAGGTCCTCGACTACCGCTCCCCCGACTTCCTGCCCGGCGCCGGCAAATACCTCGACCTCTCCGGAGCCCTCGCGGCCGGTTCGCCGCGGCCGCTGTGGCTCGCCGGTGAGACGGAGATGCCGGAGGTGCTCGCCGCGGCGGCGAAGGCCACCGGCGGCGGCGACGCGGTGACCCGGTTCAGCGGCGCCCCGGCCGACGTCGCCGAGGCCGCCGCGAAGTGGGTGGCGCCGTGACGCTCTCCCGAGTCGCGCGACCTGAGGAGGAGATCGAAGCCGTGAGCGGCACCGGGAGCTTCATGCCGGTGGCGCTCGGCATCGAGATCGGCGGGACGAAGCTCCAGTCGGCGGTCGTCGCCGCCGATGGCCGCGTCCTCCTCCGCCGCAGCGACCGGGTCGATCCGGCCGGCGGAGCCGAAGGAATCCGCACCGTGCTCGCAGCGCAGATCGCCGGCATCGTCGATGACGCGGCCGGCAATGGGCTCGCCATCCGCGCCATCGGCATCGGCTTCGGTGGGCCTGTGAACCGGGAGCAGGGGGTGGTGGCGACGAGCTTTCATGTCGGGGGCTGGAGCGATTTTCCCTTGGCGGCTTGGGTCGCCGAACAGGTCCAAGACAGCCTCGGCGACGTGCCGGTGGTCCTCGAGAATGATTCCAATGCCGCTGCCCTCGGCGAGGCGCTCGTTGGGGCAGGTCGGGACGCGAGGGTCGTCGTCTACTCCAATGCCGGGAGCGGCATCGGGAGCGGCCTGGTGATCGACGGCCGGCTCTACCGTGGACGCGCAAGCGGCGAGATGGAGCTCGGCCACCTGCGCCTCATCCCCGGCGCCGGCATCCTCGAAGACTCCTCGGCCGGCTGGGCGATCGACGCCCGGGTCCGCGAGGCTGTGGCGGCCGAGCCCGCCGGCATGCTTGCCGAAGCGGCCGCCGCGACAGGCGCCCCCGCGTCCGCCCGACTCCTCCCCGCGGCGCTCGCCGCCGGTGACGGCATCGCCCAGCGGATCCTCGACGCCGCCGCCGGCCCCTATGCCCACGCGCTTTCGCACGTCGTCCATCTCCTCAATCCCGACGTGATCGTGCTCGGTGGTGGCGTGGCGACGATCGGCGAGCCATGGCGGGGGAG
>CAJBCV010000101.1 GCA_903951635.1 uncultured Planctomycetaceae bacterium | reverse complement strand
GAGCAGAGGCGGCGCGGAATCGCGTGAGAAAAAAAGTGGGGGTGGGGGTGCCAAAATGGCATGAACCGCCCCAAAACCCCAGGCCCAGCCTGCGTGTGCGTCTGGGGAGTTTTCGATTTTCTTGGAGACCACATGGGAACCCGCGGCCCCCTCCCCAAACCGGGGAGCAGCGAGAGCATCCGGGGACGGAACACGCTCCACCGAAAGACCAAGACGCCGAAGCCATCGGCGGTGACGATGCCCGCGACGGTGAAAGCCGACCGGGTTGCCGCCGCTTGGTGGAAGGCCAACGCCCCCGCCCTGATCAAGGCACGCCGTCTGCGGCCTGAGTTGGCTGAGGCATTCGGGATGCTCTGCATCCTGAAATCCGAGATGGACTCGGCCGCCGCCTCGCTTGCCGTGGAGGAGATGACCAGGACGAATGAGAAGGGGAGCTTTCCTCACGCGCTGGTGAAGATCGTCAGGGACAAGCGGCGCGACTGGCTTGCCCTGGCGAGAGACTTCGGTATGACGGCAGCGAGTGACGCGAGGATCCCGCTCGAGGAAACAGATGCCACGGAAGCAGACCCAAAGGCCGCGAAGTTCCGCGCCTTCATCGGGGCGTGACCGTCCGGAGTTCGTCGAGGGTTTCCTCTACGACGAGGACCAGGCCGAGCGGCCGATCGACTTCCTCCAGGACTACCTCGCCACCCCCGACGGAACCGGCGCGCCGCTTCGCCTGTTGAACTGGCACAAGGCCGCAATCCGCCAGCTGTTCGGCTGGCGTCACCCCGATGGCCGCATGCGATACCGGCGCGCGGCCGTGTTCATCCCGAAGAAGAACAGGAAATCTTCCCTGTTCGCGGCGCTCGGGGTGTTCATGACGAGCGGGGCTCACGCCCCCGGGCAGAATCTCTACGTCGCCGCCAAGGACCGCGGCCAGGCCCGGACGATCTTCGACATGACCGTCGCCTCGATCAAAGGCTCCCCGTTCCTCGATGACATCTTCGAGATCATCGACTCGAAGGCGACGATCCGGAACAAGTCGACAGGCCGCGTGATCCGCTGTCTCTCGAAGGACAGCGGATCGAACGAAGGCTTGAACGGTTCAGTCTTGATCGACGAGATCCACGCCCACACCGACGGCGGCAAGCTGGTCGACGCCCTGATGTATGCCACCCGAGCGACCAAAAACTCCTTCGTAGCCACCTGTTCCACGGCCGGCGATGACCGCAACGGGATCGGCTTCCGTTGGTGGCATGACGCCGAGCTCGTTATGAAAGACCCAGCCTCCAATCCGACCTTCATGGGGCTGATCTACGCGGCCGATCCCGATGACGATTTCTCTTCCGAGGCTGTGTGGAAGAAGGCCAACCCCGCCCTCGGCGAAGCCTTCCCGCTCGACGAGTTCCGAGCCGATTACCAGGACGCCCAGACCGACCCGCGGAAGATGTCCCGCTGGCTCCGCTACTCCCTGAACGTCTGGACCGAGAGGGACAACCGCTGGTTCCACGGTGACGAGTTCACCCGCTGCCAGATGGATCCGCCTGAGCCCCTTGACGGCCGGCCCTGCTGGGTCGGCATCGACCTGGCCGACCACGACGATCTGACGGCGGCCGTGTTCCTGTTCCGCTCCCCCGACGGCAGCTACGACGCGGAGCTCCTCGCGTGGGTTCCCGAGGAATCGATGATCGAGCGGGAGAAGAAGCAGAACATCCCCTACTCATCCTGGGTCCGTGATGGCTGGCTCCGCGTCACCGAGGGGAGCCGGATCGACCAGGAGAAGGTTCACGCAGACATCATGGCATTCCTGGAGACCCACGAATGTCGAGGGGTCGGCGGTGACCCGTACCACCTCGACTGGATCGCAACGAAGATGCAGTCGGACGGGATCGAGGTCCAGAAGATCCGGCAAACGATCGGCTACCTGACGGGCCCATCGAAGATGCTCGAAGACTTGGTGAAGTCCGGGAAGCTCCGCTACCGCTCCCCGATCATGTCCTGGGCGAGCAACAACGTCTGCGTTTGGGAGGATCCCAACCTGAACATCCGGCCCGACAAGGCTAAGAGTTCGGAGAAAGTCGACCCGATCTTCGCCCTCATCAACGCGCTCGCCCTGGCCTCGACCGACGCCGAGCCCGAGTCATCCGGGTTCTCGCTGGTCTCCCTGTAACTTCACCGCCACGGCCGGCCCCTGTCCCATGGCGACATGGGACTCTTCGACCTCATTCCGTTCCGCCGAGCCCGCCCCTCTCTCCCGCCCCCGGCGGTGGAGCTTCGCGGCTTGTCCGATGGCTCCGGGCCATGGTCGGCGTGGATCTCGCCCGACGCGGTGACGCCCGAGGTGGCCGTCCGCACCACGGCCATCCTGGCGTGTGTCCGGTTCCTTGCGCAGTCCGTGGCGTCGATGCCACTCCGCGTGATCCGCACCACGCCTGACGGGCGCAAGAGCAACGCCGTCGACCTCCCCTGCTACTCGGTGTTGACCGACACCCCCAACTCGACGCAGTCCCTTTACGAGTGGATTGAATCGACGATCTACCATACGGCTCTCTGGGGGAACGCCTACTCTCGGATCGTCCCCTCGGTGGCCGGAGGATTCTGCTCCTCCCTCGAGCTCCTCCACCCGAGCCGCATGAAGCCCGGCCGGATGAGCGACGGATCGATCGGCTACCGCTATCTCTACCCCCAGGGGGCCGGCCCCAACGGCCAGACCGGCTGGGTTCCGTTCGCTCAGGACGAGATCCTTCACTGCCGCTGGCTTTCCGACAACGGGATCGAGGGGCTGACACCGTCGACCCTGTGCGCGACGAGCGTGGCCCTGGCCCGTGAGCTCGACATTTCCGCCCGAGCCTTCTGGCAGAACGGGGCTCGCCCCGACATCGTCATCGAGACCGAAGAGACTTTGAATCAGCCGGCGATCGACGCATTCAGGGACCAGTGGCGTCAGATCTACGGCGGATCCCGGAACCGCGGCGGGGCCGCGATCCTGCCCAAGAAGGCAAAGCTGCAGACGATCGACTCCAACTCCAACGAGGCCTCGGAGTTCAGCCAACTGCGGCGCGATGTGACCGCGGAGTGTGCCACGATCTTCGGGGTTCCAGGTTCGCTGGTCGGTGTGCGTGAGGCGATGAAGTACGCCACCACGGAACAAGAGCACTTGAGCGCCCAGGTGTGGTGCCTGCTGCCATGGGAGAAGCGACTTGAGGGGGCGATCAATCGGACCATCCTGACGCCCCGAAGCGGCCCGCAGTACGTTGGCTGCAAGGCGAAGGTTGACAACCGCGGTCTCCTCCGCGGTGACAGCGCCGCGCGGGGCTCCCTGTACGACGTCCTCGCCAAGTGGGGCGCGCTCCAGCCGGCCGAGATGCGCGACCTTGAGGACTTCCCCGAGTTGGACGATCCGGCCTCGAAGGAGACGTACATCCAGTCGGGTTTCGTCCCGCTCCGGGAGGCGGCCGACTCCTCGCTCTCCGAGGCGCAGGTCTCGTCGCTCCTCGCCGTCCTGGCTGCCGTCTCCGCGGGGACACTCGCCGCTCCCGCCGCCGAGGCCGTCATCGCCGCGGCCTACCCGACCCTGTCCGATTCCGCCGCGACGATCGTCGCCGGTGCAAAGGGGGTTGCCGCATGACCATCGAATACCGCACCCACGACGCCGATGGCGACGAGATCGAGACCCGGTTCCTCGGTGTCGACCTCGCACCGGTGACGGTCGAGCTCCGCGAGGACGGGCCCCCGAAGATTTCTGGCATCGCTCCCCCGTGGGACTCCTGGTCCGAGGATCTCGGGTTCCGCGAGCGGTTCATGCCGGGAGCCTTTGCCGACATCCTCTCCAGCCGCAAGCTCGATGTGGTTGCCGCCTGGAACCATGACGAGTCCTTCCCCCTCGGCCGGACCCGAAACAGGACGCTCGACCTGGCCGAAGGTGAGAAGGGCCTCGAGTACCGGGCCACGCCCCCCCAGACGCCGAGGGTCGACGAATACCTGACGCTGATCCGGGGCGGCTACATGGCCGGCAGTTCGTTCGCCTTCACGGTCAAGCCCGACCCGAAGCACGAAACGTGGGCGACCGACGAGCGGGGCAACATCACCCGCACCATCCACCGCGTTTCCGGTCTCTACGACGTTTCGGTGGTGACCCGACCGGCCTATAGCCGGTCGACCGTGGCCCTCCGTCGGCGCGACCTGTTCGCCGCCGCCAACCTGACCGAGGCCGAGCGCCGGCAGATCGTCGAGCGCGAGGCCGACGACCAAGCCGACAAGGTCCGCAAGGCCGCCGCGGAGCGGAAGCGGCTCGACGCGCTGATCGGGGCCCGAGCGGCCACCGCCCTCGCGAGGATGAAAGCCAATGGCCTCTGACCACCGTTGCCGCTGTGGTGAACGGATGAAGATCCGCACCTCGAAGCGGTCGGGGGATTCCGCGGTCCAGTATCTCCGCTGCACCTGCGGCGCGGCGGCGCGTGTGGCGGTTCCGGCTCGGGAAATCTGGAGGCGCAAACGGTGACCATCTGCATCGACTTCGACCAGACATACAGCCGCAACCCCGCCATGTGGGATGCCCTGCTCCACGCCGCGGAGATCGCCCAGGTCGAGGTCATCTGCATTTCCCGCCGCGAGGACACGACCGACAACAGGCAGACTATCCGGGCCGCGTTCGGTGACGAGTTCCAAATCTTGTCGGCCCTGATCCTGTGTGGCCCCAACACGGCCAAGGCCGACGCCGCCAAGGCCGCAGGCTTCGCCGTCGACATCTGGATCGATGACAGCCCCGAGGTCATCCCCTCGCCCAGCCCGACCAGGGCCGCCCTCCTGAAGGCCGAGCAGGCCGCCGCCCGGATGGATCAAGCCCTGAAGGGAGCGACCCCGTGACACCTGAACAGTTGCAATCCGCCGTCCTCGCATTCATCGCCGGGGCACGGGCCAAGGCATCCGGCGGGCTCACCGTTGCCGAGTTCGGCAGTCTCACCGTCGAGGTGATCCGCCTGGCGGTGGCCGGGCTCGACACGATCAACACCCTTGACGGGCCCAGCAAAAAGGCGTGGGCGCTCGCCTGCGTGGCTTCCCTCTTCGACGCCGTGGCCGATTCGTGCGTCCCCGTGCTCGCCAAGCCGGTCTGGTGGGTCGTCAAGCCGTCGATCCGATCGCTCGTTCTGGCGGCTGCCGGCGGGGCGCTTGAACAGATCCTCGCCTTGACTCGCGCCGCTGCACCGGAGCCGACCGCATGACAACCGCCCTCCTCCTCGCCGCCCTCGCCGTGGCCTACTTGCTCTGGTCCCGCCCCGCCGCCCAGGCGGGGCTGCCGCCGCTTTCTCCACTCCCGGCCCCGCTGGTGCCCCCGGCCGCCCCCGCGACCGGCCCGCACCCGCTCACGCTCCTGGCGATCCTCGCTGCCGGCGGGATGGTGGCTTTCGCAATTCGGGAAACGCGAACGCCGCCAGCCCCCGCCCCGGCCCCGGTGGTCGGGCTCGATCTCCG
>CAJBCV010000100.1 GCA_903951635.1 uncultured Planctomycetaceae bacterium | reverse complement strand
CGGGCGGTGGTCCATGGCTCGACGCTGCCGGTGCTCGTCGTCCGCAACGCGCCGGCTGCCGGCGAGCCGATTCGGCCGATCGCCTGCCATCTCGCCGCCAGTGCGTCGGCCGTCTCCGCGGTGGACAGCAAGCTCCGCTGGCCCGCCGACACGAAAGGGGAAGTGATCGGCGTGGCGGAGTCGCTCCTTGCCGGCCCGCTGCCGTCGTGGCTCGAGAAGAAGGTGCGCGATCCGCAGTCGGAGGCGATCGCGTCGGCCTGGCAGCAGGAGCACGACGACGAAGTCGGCACGCTCTCGAAGGCCCTCGATGGCTTCCAGAAGCGCCTGCCGCCGGCGTTCGCTGGCAAGTCCCCGATCGTGGCCCAGGGAAACCCTGGCGACCAGATCCGGGCCCACGTCCGCGATCACGGCGACAATCTCGTCATCCTCGGCCGCACCCCGTCCGACGCGGTCACGCGGTGGCTCCTCGGGAGCACCTCCGAAGCGGTCCTCACCGGCGTGCCGTCGAGCGTGCTGCTTGTGCCGGTCGAGAAGAGCTGACGGCTAGCGGCGCCTGCAGCGATCGACGAAGGCGGCGTAGTCGCGCGGGGTATCGATTCCCTTGGCGGCGTGGTCGATCGCATGGGCGGCGATCGGGATGCCGGCTTCGAGTGGCCGCAGTTGCTCGAGGCTTTCAAGCGTCGCGAGGCGCGATTCGGGGAGCGCGTCCCAGCTTTCGAGGACGCTCCGCCTGTAGGCGTAGAGGCCGACATGCTGCCACCACATCGGCGGCGTGGCACTCAAGAGCTTTTCGTTCCATTCGCGGGCGGCGGGGAGGCGGGAGCGGCTGAAGGTGATGGCCCGCCAGGCGCCGGTGCTTTCCGGGCCGGGGAGCCAGGAGCCGTGTGTGCCTGGCTCGCGCCATGGGGTCAGTTCGGCTTTGACGGCGGAGGGGTCGTCGAGGAGGTCGATCGAGCGGATGGGCGTCACGAGCGTGGCGATGCCGGCGGAGGGGCAGCGGTGGAGGAGGTCGATGGCGGCATCGATGGCGGCGGCGGAGATTTCCGGCTCGTCCCCTTGCACGTTCACGATCACGTCGGCGGTGCCGAGGGTGCCGAGGGCTTCGACGATCCGGGCGGTGCCGCTGGGGGCGGATTCGGAGGTCATGATCGCTTCGCCCCCGAAGGCAGCCACGGCGGCGGCGATCTCAGTGCTATCGGTGGCGACGATCACGCGGGCGGCTCGGGAGGAGGCCCGGGCGGCGTGCCAGGTGTGTTCGATGAGGGTCTTGCCTGTGTCGGCGAGGAGCATCTTCCGGGGGAGGCGGGTGCTCGAGAGTCGGGCGGGGATGACGATCACCGCCGCGGCGGGCTGCGAGGGCATGGGGCGCTCCGTGGGCTGGCGGGAGGTGGGGCAGATTGGGCGGTTTTTAGCCTGCCGGGGGTGGGGGGGCCATGCCGGAATCCGCCGCGAGCGGCGGTGGCCGGGGCGCCTTGTTTCCGATCCGGCCCCTGCTAGCATTCGGGGGTCGCGAAAGCGGCCACTTGCCCGAGTGGCGGAATTGGCAGACGCGCAAGATTCAGGTTCTTGTCCAGGTAACTGGGTGGAGGTTCAAGTCCTCTCTCGGGCATTTCCGGGGTTCTCTTTCCCTGGAATCTCTTCCCCTGTCGGCCGTTCTGGTTGGCAGCAGTGGGGCCCCGCGATGAACGCCGCGTGCGGGCGTATTGGGGGGCGAAACGTGGATTGGCCTACCGTCGTCGGGCCATGCTTCCCCCGTTGACCCGCACCTCAAGAGTCGAGAGTGTGTCCATCACGTCGTCGAACGGAACGGGCTCGCCAAGGTACATGTCGCGCATGGCCACATAGTCCTGCCGCAGGTTACGGAGCCTCGCCATGGGTGGCACGAGCCGGAGTGTTCCTGGTTTCGCGGTTTCGTAGGTGGCCCAGCTACTTCCGAAAAACCTTCGCTTCCAAGCGACGACCCGCGCGAGCACATCAAGTCGGTCGATTGCCAAGCTGGCTTTCGGGTCGGTCGCCAAGGCCGCCGTGTCCGCGTAGTGACGTGAATACCGATCGGGGATTGGTTTGTTGGCCGGTCGATGGTGTTCGGCGTGCAGGATCGTGGCCTTCTCCCAAAAGCTTCGCTCGACCTCCAGAGCGACGACCTCACATCGCCAGTCGGTGAAAACCTGGGGAAACGTGTCGGCGATCCATGGCCGCACCGGATGTCGACCGACGGGGTGCTGGTCGGTGAGGGAGCCGAGTTCCAGCTTCACTGCCCGTCGCAGGTACTCGAAACCAGGCTCCTGGGCCGACGGGTAGTGAAACCAGAGGGTCGGTGACTTCGAAGACGGGTCGAAGGAGAATTCGAACCATTTTCCGTTGGGGGCCTGCCCGAGTGCCGTACGAACAGCGGCTTCAAGAACCGGCTTGATACGGTCGCGAACGGCCGTGCCGCATGCAGCCTCGGCCCTCTCGATCCACTTGGCCCCCTGGGTCGATGTCGCGCCTGGGGATGGGAGTCCGAGGAACTCCGGCGACAGGGACAGGTCGATGTCTTCTGAAAACCGCTGGATGAGCCCGAAAACCTTCGAGAGCGCCGTGCCGCCCTTAAAGACGAGGCTGTCGGCAAACTCTGAATTGAAGAGCACTCCGAGCAACCAGCAGACCCAGAAGTCCTTTTCCAGAACCACCGGCGAGAGATTCCTTCGTAGCGCGGATTGTTCTAGGACGATGCGCCGGTCGTCGGCGGAGAGATTCAAAAAGTCCCAGTTCATTCGTCGTCTCCGGCAAGCTCGCGGAAGATCGGGTGCATCCATGCCGGGGCGAGCCGGAGGTCATTGAGGACTGCGTTTCGCTTCGCGGCAGGGATGGTCCGCTTGAGGTGGGCGATTCGTTCCGGGGTGATGTGGTCTTTGCCGAGCGTGCGGAAAGCCTGGATGACCATGCCGCTGAACCTGCCTGCCGTCTCCATGTTCTTTGGTGTCGTGCGGCGGAGTTGAATCGTGGTGGCCCCGATGTGGACGGTTCGGCTCGGTCCATCGGTCAAGAACACCACCTTCGCCGGCACCTGCTCGGTAAGCCCCAGTGCGTTGGCGGCGTAGGCCCCTGCTGGCTGGAGGCGGGTTCGATCTCGTCCTGCCAGAGTCTTCGCCACAGTCTCGGGAGAAGGCAGGAGCGGCCCGAGGGTGGGGTGCTTCCGTGGCAGGTCGTAGACCCCGCGGGCGAGGCGGCGGATCTTTCCCTGTGCCACGAGCCGGTGCAGCGTCACGTCGACAGCACTTCGGCTCCCCAACTCGAGGAAATCCGCCGGGGCAAAAACGGATCCTCGGCCCTTGGCACGCGCCGCTGCCAGGATCCGTGCGTCGATGGAGTTGAGGCTTTTCGGGCGACTCATATCGTAAGAAATAATGCCTTCTTTTTCTTACCAAATCAAGGGTCGTATCTCCGCCGCTCGTCCTCGGTTCGAAGCACGAATCGTTTCTCCCTCGGCGGTCTTGGCCGCTGCCGGCCAACAGGCCGCGCAAGATCGATCGAGGGCTTGTCCCGCTCCCCACGGCCTCAAAATCGGCGTTGCCGCGACGGGGCGATGCGGAGCATTTTTCCAGGGAACCCGCGATGCTTTCCGCGGCCAGTATTTCTGCGCGGTTTCGCGGTTTTCGGGCGTTTTGCGGCCCCGTTGCCTGCCCCGCCGGCCCTTGTAGGATGGTCGTGGGGCTGTAGCTCAGCTGGTTAGAGCAGCGG
>CAJBCV010000099.1 GCA_903951635.1 uncultured Planctomycetaceae bacterium | reverse complement strand
GGCCACCCCGCGTCTGCATTTCCGCAGGAACGGTGCGTCAGCGCCCAGCGCCGGCCGCTTCGATCTGCTTCTGGATCTTGTCGAGATTGAACGACCCCGGCGACTGGCTCGGCGGGTAGTCCTTCATCGACATGAGGAACTTCCCGGCGATCTGCTGGAGCGGCACCACCACGAAGGCGTGGTCGATCATCCAGTCGTTGTAGACCGTGGCGCTGGGATGCGCTTTCTCGAACGGATCGCGGCGGAGATTGAAGAGGAGCGGAATCCGCAGTTCGATGAACGGCTCACGCCACACCTCGAGCGCCACCCCGCGGTTCTCGAGAAACACGGCCTTCCAGTCGTCGTAGCGGATCGCCACGATCTGGCCGTCGTCGTTGACGTAGAAGAACTCGCTTCGCGGCGAGGCCTCCGCCTTCCCCGACAGATACGCCGTCTGGTCGTAGCCGTCGATGGCGTTGCGGTACTTTCGGCCATTGAGTTCGACCCCTTCAGCGAGCTTCGCCTTGATGTCGGGGGCCCCGGCAGCGGCGGCGAAGGTCGGCAGCCAGTCCTCGTGCGAGACGATCCCGTTGACCGTCGTGCCGGCGGGGAACTTCCCAGGCCAACGAACGAAGGCCGGCACCCGATAGGCACCTTCCCAGTTGGAGTTCTTCTCGCTCCGGAACGGCGTCGTGGCCGCGTCGGGCCAGGTATTGAAATGGGGGCCGTTGTCGGTGGAATAGAGGACGATGGTGTCGTCGGCGAGGCCAAGGTCGTCGAGGGCCTTGAGGAGTTCGCCGACGTGGCCGTCGTGCTCCACCATGCCGTCGCCGTACTCGTCCTGCCCCGACTTCCCGAGGCTCGCTTCCTTGATGTGGGTGCGGAAATGCATCCGCGTGGCGTTCCACCAGCAGAAGAACGGCTCGCCCCCCTTCGACTGCCGGGCGATGAAGTCCTTGGCGGCGGCGACCGTCTCCTCGTCGATCGTCTCCATGCGCTTCTTCGTGAGCGGGCCGGTGTTCTCGATCGACTGGCCCCCCTTGCCGTCGGCCTTGCACTTGAGCACGCCGCGGGGCCCGTAGGTCTCGCGGAAGGTCTTGCCGTTGGCAAGCTTCCTGTCGCCCGGGTAGTCGCGGTGTTCCGGCTCCTCTTCGGCGTTGAGGTGGTAGAGATTGCCGAAAAACTCATCGAAGCCGTGCATCGTGGGGAGGTGCTCGTCGCGGTCTCCCTGATGATTCTTGCCGAATTGACCGGTGGCGTAGCCCTGGGCCTTGAGCACGGTGGCGATCGTCACGTCGGTCTTCTGCCAGCCCTCTTTGGCGCCGGGAAGGCCGACCTTCGTCATCCCCGTGCGCACCGGCACGTTGCCGCCAAGGAAGGCCGCCCGGCCGGCGGTGCAGCTCTGCTGGCCGTAGTAATCGGTGAACGAGACACCCTCGCGGGCGATCCGGTCGATGTTCGGCGTCTTGTAGCCCATCATGCCGCGGTTGTTGTGGCTGATGTTCCAGGTGCCGATGTCGTCTCCCCAGATGACGAGGATGTTCGGCTTCTTGCCGGCAGCTCGGGGCTGCCCCTGCTGGGCGGAGGCCTCGGTCGCCGCAAGCGCCAAGAAGAGGCCGACCATCGGCAGGATGAAACGGACGAAAACAGACGATCGGGGCACGGAGTGGCTCCTGAAGGAGGGGGGACAGGAAGAAGTACAATACCCCACCTGCTTCCCGGCTGCCAACGCCAGCCGCGGGGCCTGTCAGCCCCGGGCTTGGAAACGTTCGGTGATGCCGGTGGCCAGAGCCGTCGCCACGCTGCCGTCCCAGGCGTAAAGATCGGCGCTGTGTCCCCCGTCAACGCCGCCGGCGTGGCCGTAGCGGAGCACCCAGTAGTCGGTGCTGTCGGGAATCGGGAAGGAAGCGAACTCGGGCCGGCGCTGGGGAGGGAGCGGGGCCTTGATCCAACTCCAGACCACGGCGTGAAGCTCGTGCGCCTCATCGGGGGACCGTAGGCACCAGCCTCGGTATTCGATTTCCGTGGCGACTGTCAGTCGCGCTGCGAGAGGCGCTGGGAGTCGTGCAATGAGCTCGCCCCAGGCGCTCAGGCCGGGGGAGGATGTGGTGACGACCAGCGCGCCGCCAGGAAAGGCGGCCGCGAGCATGTCGAGCGTCGGGATGCCCCAGGCGACCGCGTGCGCGGCGAGGATCGATGCCTGGGCAGCGGCTGCCAGAGAGGGGGCCGCGGCGGGAGAGTGCCACGATCCGGTCTCCACGGGCACCGGCTCCGGCCGCTGTGGCCTGGAGAGCCGGTGCTCCGTGGCGAACCGTCTCATTCCGTCGAGCCAGTCGCCAGCGGCGGGCCTCATCGATCGGCACCGGGGGGGGGAGATGGTGCTCCGACGGGCCGCGCCGCTGCGACAAGCTCGATCACTTGCCGAGGAACCGCTGACGGAGCCATTCGTTCTTGCGACGCTCGAGCTCGATGAGCTTTGCGACCGGCCCGCTGCGCTGGGCACCGACCTGCTGGCCACGGATCTGCTGGGCATTGGAAACACCGGTCACCACGAGGGTGGCAACGATCGCCATCAACACGACCACTCGACGCATGGGGGGACTCCTGCTTTTTTCCAGGGGGATGGAACTGTGCCGTTCCGTGGGAGCGGGCCGGCAGAGGTGACGATCGACGCGGGAAGTCTGTGATCATCAACGCTTGAAAGAGAGCCGTTGCACGCGCGATAAACGACACCAAAGGCACGCGCCGTCTCGTGCGCACGCCCCGCACAACCGGCGCCCGGTCAGACGTGCCGTGACGATGGCGCCGAGGGAGAAGGTACGGTTCAGCGGGTCGTAGCACGTCTGTGGCTCGGTCGTACGCCTGAGGCTGTCAAGCGCGCGGGCGGGGCCGCGGGGGGGCGGCGGTGAGCGGGTCGTCGGGCCATGGATGCTTCGGGTAGCGCCGCCGCAGCTCCTTCCGCACCTCGTGGTAGGTCGTCCGCCAGAAGCTCTCGAGGTCGGAGGTGACCTGCTGCGGGCGGTGGTTGGGGCCGAGGAGATGGACGAGGACCGGCACCCGGCCGTCGGCCACCCGCGGCGTTTGGAGCGTGCCGAAGAGTTCTTGGATCCGCGCGGCGAGAATCGGGGCTCCATCGGGGCGGTATTCGAGCCGGTAGCGGCGCCCTCCGGTGAGCTCGACGTCGGCTGGCGCGAGCCGCTCGACGACCGCCAGTCGCTCCCAGCCGACCGCCCCCTGGAGACGGCTCAGCCAGTCGGCGGCCCGCACCTCGTCGAGCGATCGCAGGCCGTGGCAGACCTCGGGGAGCATCGCCAGGAGGGCGGTGTCGTCGAACGCCGGCAGATCGAGCTCCGGCATCGTCCGCGCGAGCCACTCGACGCGGAGGCGAAAGCGGCCGGCGGCCGAGTCGGGATCGGGGAGGCTGCGGGCCGGTTCCTGGCGGGCGACCGCGGCAAGGAGGGCTGCGGCGGCGGCCTGATCACTGATCGCCACCGGCGTCTCGTCGAGAACCAGATCGATCCAGGCGGTACGCCGGCGGGCCTCCACCTGGCGGCGCGACGGGCTGAAGAGGAGTTCTTCGCCGCAGGTGAGATTGGCATGGAGGCCCTCGTCGTCGAGCCATTCGCGGTCGACGGCGCTTGCCTGGCGGACGCGGGCCTCGCCGCCGCCGTCGTCGAGGTCGATCGCGAGGATGAGCGGCTCCTGCCTGACCCGGGATCCGCCGTCGAGACGGAGGCCGCGGCCTCCCACCATCGTCGCCCGGTCGTTGGCCCCCGACCGCAGTTTCGCGAGCCGGTCGGGGAAGGCCTCGAGGAGCGAACGCATCAGGGCCGTGGCCGGATCGGCGGCTCGTGGTGCGAGGTCGACATCGACGAGCCGGTAGAGCTGTTCGGCGGCCCGGAGCACCGTGCGCGCCCCGCCGGGATGGGGATCGAGGTCGGCTGTCGAAGGATGGCCGCCAAGAGGGATCCCGGCGTGAAACATCTGCAGGGCCGCGACCCGGTCGACGACGTCGGAACGAGTGCGAACCGTCATCCGGTCGCGTGGGCCGCTGCGGCCATGGGCGGCGGTGCGGAAGGGATCTCGCTCCGAGAGCATCGCGGCGGCCACCGACGTCTCGCGGAGCACGCCATGCCGGGCCCCGGCGAGGAGGAGCCGGGCCAGGCGGGGATGGGCCGGGAGGCGGACAAGCTCCCTCCCCATCGGCGTGATCGTAGGCTTGCCTCCCGAGACCTCGATGCCCCCGAGCATCCCGAGCAATCGCAGCGCTTGGTCGATCGCCTCGGGTTGGGGGGCGTCGAGCCAAGGAAAGGCCTCCGCTTCGCCGAGGGCGAGGAGCTGGAGGAGCGGGCCGGCGAGATCGGTGCGGAGGATCTCGGGGAGATCGGCGGCTGGGCGGTGGTGGTGCGACGACTCGTCCCACAGCCGGAAGCAGACACCGGGGCCGGTGCGCCCCGCCCGGCCGGCACGCTGGTCGGCCGAGGCCCGCGAGATCGGGATCAGCTCGAGCCGCGGCAGCCCTGTCGCGCTCGAGACGCGCATCTGCCGGACGAGCCCTGCGTCGACGACGGCGCCGACGCCGGGAATCGTGAGGCTCGTCTCGGCGACGTTCGTGGCCAGGATGATCTTCCGTCCGCCGGTCTCCTCGAGGACGCGGTCCTGCTGTTCCGGCGGCAGCTCGCCATGAAGGATGACGACCGAATGCCCCTGCCGGTCGGCGAGCGGGTCGATGGCGTCGGCCGAGCGCATGATCTCGCCGACACCGGGGAGGAAGACGAGGACGTGGCCGGACGTGCCTTTCAGCGCCTGTCCGACCGCGTCGGCCACCTGATCGACAAGCTCCCGCTGGTCGCCGCGCTTGCCATACCGCACCTCGACCGGATGGAGGCGTCCGGAGGTCGACACGACCGGGCAGCCGGCGGGGGCCCCAGGGGTGAGGATCCGGGCCACCGGGCCGGTGTCGAGCGTGGCGCTCATGACGACGATGCGGAGATCGGGGCGGAGCGTCTCCCGAACGCGGAGGAGCATCCCGAGGACGAGATCCATCTCCACCGAGCGTTCGTGAAACTCATCGAGGACGACGCAGTCGATGCCCGACAGTGTGACGTCTTCGAGGAGGCGACGGAGCATGATCCCGGTCGTCTCGACGATCAGCCGCGTGTCACGCCCGACACGCGAATCGAAGCGCACCTGATAGCCGACCTCGCCGCCGAGATCACATCCCCGCAGCTTGGCGATCTGCGTGGCGACCGACCGGGCCGCCAGCCGGCGCGGCTGCATGAGGATCAGCCGCGCGCCCGCCGGGAGATCGTCGAGCACCGCCGCCGGCACGAGCATCGTCTTCCCGGAGCCAGGGGGGGCCGTGACGACGACCGCCCCCCCCTGCCCTGCGGCGCGTGGCCGCGATGCCGCCACGACCTCGTCGAGGACGTCGGCGACCGGGAGGTGTTTGAGAAAGTCGGCCCGACCGCTCACGGCTGGGCCCAGTAATCGACGACGGTCACCTTCTCGACATGGGGGCCGACGAGATCGACAAACTCCTTGTGGGCCGGGTGTGGAAGATAGGCGTCGCGATCGGCTTCCGAGGCGAATGTGACGAAGAAGCAGTGGGTCAGCCCCTGCTGGAGGCCCTCCGGCGAATTGTCGGTGCCCCACTCGAAGCCCTTGATCTCCTTGATCCGCTCCGGGAGCGCCCCGAACGCCTTCACGATCCGCTCGACGTCGGCCGGGGTCGACGTCTCCTTGAACTTGAACATCACCACGTGCCTGAGCATCTTTCCATCCTTTCCAGGGCCATGAAACCGGTCGGCGGCGGCGGGAACGATCCCGGCCTGCTGGAGTCCCTCCACCATCCGCGCCGCGAGGAAGGTATTCCCGGCGGCGGTGAGGTGGACGCCATCAGTCGTGAGGATCCCTTCCCTGGCGTCGGCGTTGTTGTGTTCGGCGAGGTGCGCGACGCAGGCCTTGCGAAGATCGATGAGCGGGGCCTTCACGTCGGCTGCCACGCCGCGGGTGATGTCGGCGTATTCATCGAGCATGCTGTCGAGCGGATTGGTGCCGGCCTTCTTCTCGCCGATCACCGTCGGCGTGCAGAGCACCGGCTTGCCGCCGACGGCGCGGATCTTCTCGACGAGCGTCCGCAATCCCTTCTCGAACTCCCCCTTCGGCGTGCCGCGGCCGTTTTGGCTGTGCCAGACGTCGTTGATGCCGATGTAAATGACGACGACCTCGGGCTTGCGGGCGAGGACGTCGCGGTCGAGCCGGGCGAGGAGATCGGGCACCCGATTGCCGGAGATCCCGGCGCCGATCACTTCCGGGGGCGCGGCGGGGGTCGCCGCGGCGAGCGCTTGGCGGGCGAGCGTCACGTAGCCATGCGGGCCGGCCCCGGCTTCGGTGATCGAGTCGCCGAGGAACACGATCCGGGGGGCGTGAGAAGGATCGGCAGCTTGAGAGACCGACAACGGGGAGACCGACATCGCCAACCCCACCGCCACGCCCAGGCAGACGCTCCAGACACCGAACCACGAAAGATGGACCACGGGGGAAACTCCTCGGAAAGGTGCGACACCAGGACCAATTCACCAGGCCCCGCAGTGCCGCCGGCAGTGTACCCGACGCCGCGACCCGGTAGGCTTTCCCGGGAGCATCGATGCCGCCGCCGGGCGTCGCCCTCATTCCCCCCTCCAATCCCCATCCCCGCCCTTCAAGCGAGAGCTTCCATGCAACGCCGAGACTTCCTTCACACCGGGATCGGGCTGGCGGCGATCGGCGCCCTGGGGGCTGAGTCGTCCGCTGCCGCCGAGCCCCCCAAGCCGCTCCGCGTGGCGCTTGTCGGCTGCGGCTGGTATGGGAAGACCGACCTCTTCCATCTCATCCAGGTGGCGGCGGTGGAGGTCGTCGGGCTGTGCGACGTCGATACCACGATGCGCGAGGCGGCCGCGGCCCTCGTCGCCAAGCGGCAGCCCTCGGGCAACACGCCGCCGCTGTTTGGCGACTACCGCAAACTCCTTGCCGACACCAAGCCGGAGATCGTCCTCGTCGGCACCCCCGACCACTGGCACTGCCTGCCGATGATCGCCGCCTGCGAGGCGGGGGCCGATGTCTATGTCCAAAAGCCGATCAGCTTCGATGTGGTCGAGGGGCGGGCGATGGTGGCGGCGGCGCGGCTCCATGGCCGCACCGTCCAAGTCGGCCTCCAGCGCCGCAGCACCCCCCATCTCCTCGAGGCCCGCGACCGCTTCATCGCCTCCGGCCGACTCGGAAAAATCGCCGCCGTCGACATCCACAGCTACTACGGCACGCGCGAGGCCTATCCGCCGGCTGCCCCCGCGCCGGCGACGCTCGATTGGGAGATGTACTGCGGCCCGGCGCCGCTTGTGCCCTACAATCCCCAGATCCATCCCCGCGGCTGGCGCGACACCTACGAGTTCAGCAACGGGCAGACGGGGGATCTGTGCGTCCACTTTTACGACCTCGTCCGCTCCTTTCTCGGCCTCTCGTGGCCGGAGCGGATTGCAGCGTCGGGCGGCTCGCTCATCCGCAATCCGGCCTCGAACGTCAAACTCCACGACACGCAGACGGCGCTGTTCGACCATGGCGACGTGCAGGTGGTGTGGACGCAGCGCAACTGGGGGGAGAATCCCGACCCTGAGTATCCGTGGGGAGCGACGCTCTACGGCTCGCAAGGCACGCTCCGCTTGAGCGTGGCGAAGTGGGATTTCAAGCCGAAGGATGGCGGACCGACGGAGCACGGGGAGTTTCTCGACGAGCGCGAGAAGTATCCCCAGGACGTCGAGCACCAGGAGACCGAGCCCTTCGCCGCGCCGGCGACGCGTCGCCACATGCTCGACTTCCTCGAGGCCCGGGCGACGGGGCGGAAGCCGGTGGCCGACATCGCCGAGGGGCATGTCTCGAGTGCATCGTGCATCCTCGCCAACGTCTCGATGCGGCTGGGGCGAAGCTTGTCGCTCGATCGCGAGGGGAACGTCGTCGGCGACGACGAAGCCAACGGCCATCTGACGCGCGAGTACCGTGCCCCGTGGAAGCACCCGCGGCCGGAGGGGGCGTGACCGACGCGGTTTCCGTGCGAGTGGGAGCGACGAGTCGGAGTCAATCGACCGCCGGTCGATGGGCGTTCACGGCACTCGGGACGCTGCCGAACGAGGAGCCATGCCGATGGGTGCCATGAGCCACGACGAGGCCGACTCGGTCGCTAGCAGCGATCGCAAACCCTGGACGTGGCGGGATCGGCTGCTCTGGGGGGCCGTGGTAGTGGTGTGCGCGTTGCTCGCCGTGGGGCTCGCTCTACCAGCGAGCCGATACGCTCCGCAGGCGGCTCGATACGCGAGATGCCGCAACAACCTCCAGCGAATCACGCAAGCGATGCTCCGGTACGGCCAGATCCATGGATCGCTTCCCCCGCCGTTCACGCGCGGCCCGGATGGAACGCCGCTCCACAGCTGGCGAACCCTCATCCTTCCTTATCTCGGCGAGGAGAAGCTTTTCTCAGCGATCGATCTCTCCAAGCCATGGGACGATCCTGCCAATGCCCGGGCCCGCCGCTCGATGCCCGAGGTCTACGCCTGTCCGAGTTCGCAAGCGCCCCCTGGCCGGACCACGTACATGGTCGTGGTGGCACCGGAGTCGTGCTTTCCCGCTGACGGCCCGGTGACGCTCGAGGATCTCGCGGAGGCGGCGCCCGAGACCCTCCTCGTTGGCGATTTTTCCTGGCGCGGCGCGGTGGACTGGATGACGCCGCAGGATACCGACATGGAATCGTGGCTCGGAGTCGGCAAGGAAGACGTCACCAACCATGGCGGTGTCTTTTTCAGCCTCGGAGCACTCGACGGACGCACGCGGGGAATCGATCTGGAAAGCTTGGATGCCGAGCGACGCCGGGCCTGGATCACGACGACGGACGAGGACGATCGGGCCGAGCAGCCATGACGACTTCGTTGACAAGGAGCGGGACGACCCATGTCGTCCACGCCAAGAGAGGGTAGAGCCAATCGGGGGAGGCGCCGGTGAGCGTGGCAACGGCGCTGATGAGCCGCAGGAAGACCGCCGAGCAGAGCAGCACGAAGCAGCGCTGCATCCACCTCCGATGGTTGTCGATCTGTCGTGCGACGGCAGCCCTCCAGCCGCATGCAACGCACAGCCCGGTCGCCACCGCCAGGAGGGCGAATCCGAGACGGGCGACGATGCCGCCGTCGGCGTACCCCGCCATCCACAGGCCGCTGGGCACGAGAAGGAGCAGCACGTTGGCTCCTTGCACGCGGCCGAGCGCACGATGCCAGAGAGCGAAACGGCGACGGAAGTCACTGTCGATGAGCAGCAGCCCGAGGAGGAGCGCCAGCGGGCCCGAGATCAGATGGGCATAGAACGCCCACGCGTAGGCTCCATCGAAGGAGCCGCGTCGCCCGACGAGGAAGTCGGCGGTGAAGTCGGGGGGAAGATAGCGGGGATAGTTGCGAAGGATCCCCACCAGCACCACGCAGACGAGCGCTTGCGTGAGCCATTTCAGCAGCGGCAGCGGTGGCGGGAGAAAGACGGTCTTCTGGAACAGTCAACTACCCTTTTCGCACCGGGAGTTCCGACATCACTCGGCCGACGGCGGCTTTCCATGAAAGTCGTGCGGGAAAAGTCCTGGCAGATTCCAGCGAGTACGACTCATAGCGAGCTCGATCCCCGGTGAGAGCGAGGATCTCCTCGGCCCATTCAGTTGGCAGCGCGTGGGCACTCATCAACGATCCGGTCTTTCCGTGCTGGACGACGGAAGACACACCACCGGTGTCGGTCGCAATGACCGGCAGGCCGTGAGCCGCCGCTTCGTTGAAGACGACGCCCTGGCATTCGGCCTGGGTTGGCAGCACGAACATCGTCGCCTCCAGGAAAAGCCTACGGAGGCGTGCAACATCCTCAGGCGATGACTTGAGGAGAAATCCATGACAGGTGACGAAGTCGGGAACGTTGGAGCCAGCCGGTGGCAGGCACCCGACGATATCGAGATGAACATTCACGCCTCGCTCACGCAGTTTCTCCGCGACGTCGATGGCAAAGGAGCATCCCTTTCGCTCCCAGTCGACGCCGACGAGGAGCAGCCGGAGCGGAGTCCCGAGCCGTTGCTCGACGAGGCTCGATGCATCGCTATCAGAAATGCCGCCCTCGACGTTCGCGCCGAGCGGAACGATCGAGATTCGCCGTGGGTCGCAGCCGTAGTCCTCAATCGCAGACTTCGCCGCCCACTCCGAGGCGAAAAACAGCTTCGAGGCACGCCGTAGCCCTGCCCTGTCAGCGTCGTTCCCCAGCTTGAGCGAACGCGGAGAAAGATTGGTCCAAGACTGGTAGTAGCCGACCATCGACGCGAAGGTGCAGTCCGTCCAGATCGCGATCGGGATGTCGGTCTCGAGATGCGCGATCGGCATGACGCCTGGCGCAAGGATCGTGTCGATTCGGATGCCGCGTTTTTCCAAGTCGCGGAGCCGCGCGCTGACTTGACGGGCGTATCCTCGCAAGACGGACGGGTGTCGGTGAGCGTGGTCCTTCTGGCCGAGGACTCGCGTCGCCCAAAGGTAGGCGATGCCGTTTCCCAGCGTTCGCGTCGGACGGAGTGCACCGATGCGATGGACCTCAGCACCGGCCTCCTCGAGCGACTTGGCGATGTGAAAACCAATTCCCGACCACATGCGGATGTTGGTCGAATCGTAGACGGTGACGTAGGCGATGTTCATCGTTCATCCCCCTAGGGGTATCGAGTGGGTTGCGGTAGGGTATACCGTATCGAACGCAGGGGCAGAGGATCACCCCATTCGTCGGACCAGTCGGGGGACTGAACAAGGTGGGTGTTGGTTGATCGACGAACAACACTCGCCGCAGCGACGAGGCATCTGCGGGCTACGTGCCCGCCGCCAAACGCGTCGGCCGACACGCGCGCAACCCCCGGGGTTTTGTGAGGGCTTCTCCTTGGGGAAAAATCAGGAATGACGTTTCCACCAACAGGTGTCATCCCTCCGTCATTCTCCCTCGAATCGTCCCTTGAATCGTCCCTTGAATCGTCCCTTGAATCGTCCCTTGATCGTCCCTTGATCGTCCTTGCCTGAACGGTCTGTTGCAAGAGGGGGAGTGATCGAGCCAGCGCGGGCGGCAAGGCCGATGGTGGCGGCGAACTCTGGGCGACGTCAGGCGGGAATCCCCGTTTCGGCGC
Source organism: uncultured Planctomycetaceae bacterium (assembly GCA_903951635.1). Lineage (GTDB taxonomy): Bacteria > Planctomycetota > Planctomycetia > Pirellulales > UBA1268 > QWOP01. Next base: position 5,277 of record CAJBCV010000099.1, on the reverse strand, counting down.
AGGTCGACGAGAAGCGCTGAGGCCAGCGGCGTGGGCGTAACGCGATGAGACCATCCACCTCGCTCCCTTTCGAACGATCGCATCGAACGGGCTGTGCGCCTTCGCGGGACGACCGCAGGGCATTGGCTTTCCAGCCAGGACTTTTCACACCGCGAACCGTAGAACCTCGGATGGCGGCGGAGCCATGTGCCCCTTCGTGGGGGGCTGGAAGCCCGGGGGAGACAGGATGCCCCCAAGTCATGCGATCGCCGAACTCGACGTTCGGTCAGAGCTCGGTGGGGGCGGTGAGAGAGCGTTCGCGCCGCAGCCTCCCGGTGGGCCGCGTGTGGGCAGCGACGCAGCACTTGCATCGAATGGGGCGAAAGCCTCAAATGCCGCTGCGGCTTTCTGGCCGCTGCGGGTGCAGCGTAGGCTTTGTCGCGCGATCGATGGAGCCAGGCTGCCGAGCACCGCCGTTAGGTAGCCGAGAAATGTGGTCCCATGACATCTGAAACTCTGACTCCCGTGAAGAAGCGAGTGATTTACGATGTCGGTGCTAATAATGGCGACGACATACCTTATTACCTTCACAAAGCAGACGTCGTTGTTGCAGTCGAGGCCAACCCCGCGCTCTGTGAACTCATCAGTAAGAGGTTTGAGGGCGAAATAAGGTCGGGGAGGCTCGTGCTGGAGAATTGCGTTGTGGTCGACAAGGCGGCGGCCGGTCTGGTGGATTTTTACATCCACACATCGGATCATGTGCTGAGTCAACTGCCGCAGCCTGCTCCGAGCGACCTCGCGATGTTTGAGAAAGTCGCGCTGCCCGCAAAGACGATCTCCGCGCTCATTGCAAGCCATGGCGATCCTTTTTACGTGAAGATCGATATTGAGCATTGCGATGCCCAATTGCTCAGAGCCTTGTTCAGTGCAGGTGTTTTTCCGCCCTTTATTTCTGCGGAGTCGCAGTCTGTCGAAGTGTTTTCTTTGCTTGTCGCACAGGGCGGCTACAACGCTTTCAAGTTGGTGGCCGGTAGGTCTGTTTCGAGAGTGTATTCAAATCGCTCGATCTACTCTGACTACGAGCGACGGCGAGTTCAGGTGTCGTTTCCAGTCCATGCAGCTGGTCCTTTCGGGAATGACTTGGACGGAGCGTGGATGACGGCCGATAATTTTTTGGAGGTTGTAGCCCTCGAGGGATTGGGGTGGAGAGACATTCACGCAACAAAAGTAGAGACTGCCGATTCATCCGTGCGAGTCAGTGACCTTCAGTTCGTTCTTCGCTGTGCCCGTCGCGTGATCAAGTCCAAGTTCGGGGGGGTGTGGGCAAGCCTGCGGAGAAGCCTGCCGACAAGATAGATCCTGCGAATCGTCTCAATGACTTTGAGACATTTGCGTGGTGTCGCGTGGGATCTGCACGGAGCTTTTGCAGCAGCTTGGCGTTCTCGGGCTGGAAGCGTTTGTCTTCCACGATAAGCGGGAGTGCGGATCGGCCTTCCGGCCGCGACGCTTCGCTGCGAGCGAGGCGGCATTCGGTTGCTTCCGCCATGCCGCCCGACGGATTGAGGTGAGCCCTTCCAGCCGATGGAGCGCGGCGAGTTGTCGCGGCGCGGTTCCTGGTCGGCCTCTCGAAGGATTCGGGCGTTGTACTCGGCAACGCATCGACGCCGCGACGCCTTCTCCGGCGCAGCCAGACCGCGCTGACTTGGGGTTCTCAGCCCCGCCAGATGGGCAGCCGCGGTGGTCCAGCACTCCTCTCGGTTTCCACGTCACTTGCCTCCTGGCCCTCGAGCCTCATGGGGACAGGGCAGGTGTCTCACCTATCGTCGGCACAGGGGGCGTCGAGCCCGCCGGCGCCGCGACAGGATCGAGCCGACCCCCGCCACGCCGAGGCCTGAAAGCGCGAGCATCGAGGGAGTGGCCTCCGGGACAACGACGAGGATGATCGCCGGATTGCTCGTGAACGGGATCGTGAGCGGATTGTTGAAGTCGACGCCCCCCTGCCCGTCGTCGTCATAGGTCGTGAACGTGCTGGCTTCGTTGACGGAAATCGCGAATTCCCCGAGCGTCACGTCCCACGGCACCCGGAAGAGCACCAGGCCGAGGGCCCATTCGGTGGTCGTGACCTGGCTGGGATCGGTGTAGGGCACCACCTGAAAGCCCGGCAGAACGGTGCTGTCGGCGAGGACGACACTCTGCCCGGTCGGGATCGTCCCGAGGGGATAGGTCGAGGGATCGTCGTAGGAATAGCTGCCGGCAATGCTGAAGAGGTAGGGCGCCGTGGTGGCCGTGGTCGCTCCCGTGAAGTCGACGCTCGTTCCGGCGATATCGACCTGAATGCCGAAGCCGTAGATGTCGACGGGCGGATCGCTGCTGACGAGTACCACCTCGAAGCTCCCGGTTCCCCCCTCGCGGCCGCCGGTGATGTTTCGAAAGTCGACGACGAGACCGGCATCAACACCGGAGGGGACGCCGAGTGTCGCCAGAACCGCAGCAACGGTAATCGAGAGGAGGCGAATCGGTCGAAGCCACGCCGGGACCATGGGACATTTCTCCAGAGAAACCGAGGTAGGGAAAAAGGTGAGTGGGGGACCGATAGCGGGGAACCCGAACGTCAATCAGACCGGAAGTCTCTTGCCGTTGCGGGTGAGAATGAAGTTGTAGTCGGAGACATTCGCGGTTCCACTGCCGTCGATGTCGAGGAAGTAGAGGGCGTACAGCGGCTTGATCCCCGCGGTGTAGTAGTTCCTCACTGTCGTGGCATCGGTCGTGTTGACGATGCCATCGTCGTTGACGTCGCCGGGGAGGACGTCGAGGCGCCGCGTCCAGCCGGTCACCTGGCTGTTGTTGATCGTGACGGTCACCTTGTCGGCGTTGACGATCGCGGTGGCGAGCGTGAGCGTGACGGTCGTGCCGGAGATCGTCACCGTCGGCGTGCCGTAATTCGTGCCATTCACGCCCGAGACCGTGACGCCGGTGAGATCGGTGATCGCCCGGTTGAGGGTGAACGTGATCCGGTTGATGTTGGCCCAGGGAATGTCCCTGACCCGACCGCTCGGGAGGAGCCGCACGACTCCGCCGCTGGCGGCCGCGTCGACGAGAGCCGAGGTACCACTGGTGCCCCACCTCACGCCGGCACTGGCCACCGTCGCCTTGCTGACCGTGACCGTGGCGACGGACGAGGTGACCGAGCCGCCGGCGTTGCTGAACACCGCGCGGACCCGCGTGCCGTTGTCGGCCAGGGCCACGGTTACGCTGTAGGTCGTCGACCGGGCCGAAGCGATGTCCGCCCACGTCACACCGCTGTCGGTGCTCCGCTGCCACTGGACCGTCACCCCGGTGCCGCCAGCGGTGGCCGTGAACGTCGCCGACTGCCCTGGCAGGATCGACACGTTGGCGGGCTGGGCCGTGATCACCGGTGCCATGGCCTGCGAGCCGATCTTGGCCGTGGTCGTGGTCGTCGTGGCGACGGTGTAGTTGGCGGCATCGGCGCCGCTGATGCTGATCCCGGAGACGGTCACGGTCTTGCCGTCGCCGACGGCTGCGGTGTCAAACGTGGCCGAGGTGTGGCTCACCGAGACGGTGTCGCCGGTCACCCGGTCGTCGGCGAGGACCACCGTCGCTGCGGTCGTGGCGTCGAAGATCTTGTCGACGGCGGTGGCCGTGACGACGAGCGTCCGCCTCGTGATGGTGGCAACGGTGGAGCTCGTGGCACTCACTTCGTAGTTGCCGGCTTGGGCGCCGGCGAGGGCCAGCCCCGTCACCGTCACGGCCTTACCGGTACCGACGGCCTTGCTCGCAAACGTCGCTGTGCCACCGTCGAGCGTGACGGCATCCCCCTCGACGAGCCCGGAGAGACCGCGACCGACGATCGTCGCCGTGCGCGACCCGTCATACACCCGGTCAGCCACGGTCACCGTGCCGGCGAGCAGCCGCGGGGTGATGCTCGCCGCCGTGCGGGCGGTCGCGGCGACGGTGTAGTTGGCCGCTGCCCCGCCCGACATGGCGATCCCGCCGACGAGGACTGACTTGTAGCCGACGTTCTTGTCGACGAACTGCGCCGTGGTGTGCGTCAGGCTCAACAGATCGCCCACGACCCGGTTGTCGGTGAGCGCTACGGTGGCGCTCGTCGTGCCGTCGTACGTCTTCGAGATGCCAGTCGGCGTCACCGTCAGCACCCGCGTCGTGATCATCCCGGTGCCGGTGACGACCGACGGAATCTCGTAGTTGGCGGCCAGCGTCCCTGCCGCGGCCGCGAGACCGGCTGCGGCGACGTCGACGGAGATCGCGACACTCGAAGAGGCGTTTCGCGAGGCGTACGTCGCGGCGACCGCGGCTGTCGATACCGTGAACGACTCGCCGACGACCATCCCGGAGAGGGCGACGTTGGCTGGCGACAGCGTCGTGGCCACCTTGCCGTCGTAGACCTTCGAGGGAACGTTGACGAGGCTCGCCGACAGCGTCCGGCGAAGAATAGTCACGACCGCCTCAGTGAACGCGAAGGAATAATTCTGGGCCGCGAGCGTGCCGATGGCGGGCACGAGCCGATAGACCCCGGCATTGACGGCGGTCGTAGCGGTGCCGCTGAAAACATGGCCACCGGAGAGCACGGTGGCATCCTCGCCGGCGACGAAGCCGGAGATCGTGCTCGAGAATCCGCTCGCCATGGCCCCGTCATAGGTCTTCGTAACCGCTTCGGCGGTGACCGTGAGGAGAGCCTTGGTGATCGTGAGGGTCGCGCCAGTGAACGACAGCGTGTAGTTGCTGCCGACGGCGAGGGTGCCCTGCGTGATCGCGTATTCGCCGGCATTCTCGCCTGCCACCCGGGCGATCGAACCGGAGAGGGTGTCGCTGCCGACGAGGCCGGTCACCGCATGGGTGAAGACGGGGTCAGCACTTCCGTAGACCTTCGACTTCGCGTCGACACGAACCTCGACCGTCGCCGGGAGGATGTCGGTGGTGATCGTCGGATCGGCGGAGAGGACGTAGTTGTCGCTCGGCACCGCGTAGCCGCTGATCGTCACCGTCTTCGCGACACCAGCATCCGCGTCGGCGAACGTGGCCGTCGCGGTCCCGGCGACCGGGAACGACTCCCCCTCCGCCAAGCCGACCCAGACGGGGGTGCCGACGAGCGTCGCCACCGCACTGCCGTTGTAGGCACTCGCTGCCACCGAGAGGCCGGTGATCGAGAGGGTCTTGCGGGCCACGTCGAGGACGACGCTGTCGGTCGCGCCCTGGAAGCCGTTGCTGCTGGTGTACCGGGCCTGCACGGTGTGGATCCCCACTCCGAGGAGCGGCAGT
>CAJBCV010000098.1 GCA_903951635.1 uncultured Planctomycetaceae bacterium | reverse complement strand
GCAGGCTGGCAACATCCTTCTGCAACCCCTTCAGGCTGGAGCTTGCTTTCGACACGCCAGCCGAAAGCCCGGAGCTCGAGGCTGTGAAGATCGCGGATACTTTGCCGATGCCTGCCATCAGATTCCCTTCTCTTCCATCTGCCGTGCGAAAAACGGGATCCGCCGAAGCTGGGCTTTCAACTCCTCCTCCGTCTGGACCGGGGCCCGGTAGCTCGGGAGGAACCGCTCCTCGAAGTCGGGCTCGACCTTCGCTCCCTGGGCCGCCGCCGTCACAGCCGCCAACTTCCCGCTCCTGGCCCACTCATCCCCGAAGGGCTCGACGCGCCAAAACCCCATCCACCATTTCAACTGCCGGAGCGTGATCCGCTTCGACAACTCCTCGACGTCCCACACTCCGCAAGCCAGGGCCAGCCTCCCGAGAAACTGGATCAGGGGCTGGCCGCGGATTTTTCCGCCTGGGCCTCGATCTCCTGGTCGTCGACCTTGAGAAGTTCGATGCCGACCTTCCAGACCTCGAGGAGCCCGTCGGGCCGCCAGCCGGCGATGGTCGGAACGTCGGCCGCCGAGAACAGCCGCTTCCCGGTGTCGTCGCACAGCAGGAGGGAGGCCACCTTCGCGCGCCACGGGGCGGGCGTGCCCTTGTTCTCCTCACAGAACAGCGACCATTCGTCGTAGGTCTGGGCGGTCGGGTCGAGGAGGAAGACATCCCCGCCCCACGCAGCGACATGGAGCCGCGTCGGGGGGGCAGGCTTGTTGGCGTCGAGGGCCAGGAGATCGTCGCGGGTCAGCATTCATCACCCCATGAATTGAAACTGGTACGAACCTTGGATCAGTTCACCGGCCGAGCCCACGCGCTGGACGCTTGCCAGTTGGGCGGTCCAGCTGGTCACGACCCCGCCAACGGTGAAGGCGAGGGTTGCGGCCAGTCCGATGTCGGCGCGGCCGAATGGGGGATTCCCCCAGCACCGGAAAGAGATCGAACCGGGCTCGATCATGGTGATCTCGACTTGGCGTATCACCCGCGTGTTTCCGCCCGTGCCGACGATCGTGGCCGTGGCCCCGGTAGTGTCGGTCGGGCTCGCTGCCGAGTAGCCCTCGTCGAAGCCGATCAGGTTTCCGAGCGCGACCCCGCCGAATGACACGGAGACGTTTTGGCACGATGGGATGTCGGGCATTACCGACCTCCGGATCAGCCAGAGATCTTGAAAGTTGCCGTGCCCTTGACGAACTCACCGACAGCCCCGCCCTCTTCCACATCGGTGCAGAAGGCGTTGCCGGTGATCGCCAGACCGGAGCAAGAGATCGCGTACTTCGTGCCCTTGGTCGGCGGATTCTTCCCCCAGTATTCCAGGGTGATTTCGTCGCCATCCTTGAGGGGCTCGGCCTGATAAACCCGCAGCGAGTCGGCGGCCTGGGCGCAGTCAGAGACATCGACGAGCGGTCGGCTTTCCTTCCGCTTGATGTTCGTGCCCCGGAACTCGATCGAGTTGAAGCTGAAGGTCAAGCCCTGCATCGTGTCGATGGTGGCCGGCAAAGCGGGCATGGGTCACTCCTGCCAACGGATGAAGAGTTGAAGCTCGATCACGAAATAGGAGGGCAAGTCCTGGCCATCGGTGAGATAG
>CAJBCV010000097.1 GCA_903951635.1 uncultured Planctomycetaceae bacterium | reverse complement strand
GCAGGCTGGCAACATCCTTCTGCAACCCCTTCAGGCTGGAGCTTGCTTTCGACACGCCAGCCGAAAGCCCGGAGCTCGAGGCTGTGAAGATCGCGGATACTTTGCCGATGCCTGCCATCAGATTCCCTTCTCTTCCATCTGTTTCGCAAAGAACGGGATCCGCCGAAGCTGGTCCTTCAACTCCTCCTCCGTCTGAACCGGGGCCCGATAGCTCGGGAGGAACCGCTCCTCGAAGTCAGGCTCGACCTTCGCTCCCGCCGCCGCGGCCGTCACCGCCGCCAGTTTCCCCGACCGGGACCACTCGTCCCCGAATGGCTCGACTCGCCAGAAAGCCATCCACCATTTCAACTGTCGGAGCGTGATCCTCTTCGACAACTCCTCGACGTCCCACACTCCGCACGCCAGGGCCAGCCTCCCGAGGAACAGCGTCAGGGGCTGGCCGCGGATTTTTCCGCCTGGTCCTCGATCTCTTTGTCGTCGACCTTGAGCAGTTCGATGCCGACCTTCCACACTTCGAGGAGCCCGTCGGGCCGCCAGCCGGCGAGGGTCGGAACGTCGGCCGCAGAGAACAGCCGCTTCCCGGTGTCGTCGCACAGAAGGAGGGAGGCCACCTTCGCGCGCCACGGGGCGGGCGTGCCCTTGTTCTCCTCACAGAACAGTGACCATTCGTCGTAGGTCTGGGCGGTCGGGTCGAGGAGGAACACATCCCCGCCCCACGCGGCAACATGGAGCCGCGTCGGGGGGGCCGTCTTGTTGGCGTCGAGGGCCAAGAGATCGTCTCGAGTCAGCATTGCTTACCCCATGAATTGGAACTGGTACGAACCTTGGATCAGTTCACCGGCAGAGCCCACACGCTGAACGCTGGCCAGTTGGGCGGGCCAGCTGGTCACGACCCCGCCAATGGTGAAGGCGAGGGTTTCGGCCAGTCCGATGTCGGCGCGGCCGAATGGGGGATTCCCCCAGCAGCGAAAAGAGATCGAACCGGGCTCGATCATGGTGATCTCGACTTGGCGGATCACCCGCGTATTGCCGCCGCTGCCGACGATCGTGGCCGTGGCCCCGGTGGTGTCGGTCGGGCTCGCTGCCGAATAGCCCTCGTCGAAGCCGATCAGGTTTCCGAGCGCGACCCCGCCGAAAGACACGGAGACGTTTTGGCAGGATGGGATGTCGGGCATCACCGACCTCCAGATCAGCCGGAGATCTTGAAAGTGGCCGTGCCCTTGACGAACTCACCGACAGCCCCGCCCTCTTCGACATCGGTGCAGAAAGCGTTTCCGGTGATCGCCAGACCGGAGCAGGAGATCGCGTACTTCGTGCCCTTGGTCGGCGGGTTCTTCCCCCAGTATTCCAGGGTGATTTCATCGCCATCTCTGAGCGGCTCGGCCTGATAAACCCGCAGCGAGTCGGCGGCCTGGGCGCAGTCGGAGACATCGACGAGCGGGCGGCTTTCCTTCCGCTTGATGTTCGTGCCCCTGAACTCAATCGAGTTGAAGCTGAAGGTCAAGCCCTGCATCGTGTCGATGGTGGCCGGCAAAGCGGGCATGGGTCACTCCTGCCAACGGATGAAGAGTTGAAGCTCGATCACGAAATAGGAGGGCAAGTCCTGGCCATCGGTGAGATAG
>CAJBCV010000096.1 GCA_903951635.1 uncultured Planctomycetaceae bacterium | reverse complement strand
GGGAGATCTCGACGAGGAATGAGGCGCCGGCGACGGTGCCCCCTGCCGCCTCGATCAGCCGGATGCAGGCACCCGCCGTGCCGCCGGTGGCGAGGACGTCGTCGACGACGAGGACCCGGGCGCCCCTTTTGAGGATGCCGGTGTGCATCTGGAGTTTGTCGCGGCCGTACTCGAGGTCGTATTCGTGCTCGATCGTCTCGGCCGGGAGCTTCCCCGGCTTCCGCACCGGGATCACGCCGACGCCGAGTTCGATCGCCATCGGCGTCGCGAACAAGAAGCCCCGTGCCTCCACCGCCGCGATCGCGTCGATCCCGGCATTCAGCCACGGGGCCGCCATCAGCCGCACCGCCGCGACGAGCGCCGCCGGATCGGCCAGGAGCGGCGTGATGTCGCGGAACAAGATCCCCGGCTTGGGGAAGTCGGGCACCGGGCGGATGAAAGCGGCGAGATCGACGGCGGCGTGGGGCACGAAAAGCTCCGCGGTGGGGGCGTGTCGGAAGCGACGGGGGGCCAGGGCCCTGTGTTGTGGGCCCGGTACCGGGGGCCGGTCAAGCCCCGTGGCGGAGGCGGATCTTCGCCCGCGGGACGCCGTCGAGCTCCGCGGCGAGGGTGGCGAGGGTCTCCGACTCGATCTGGCGGACACGTTCGCGGGTCAGGCCGAGGACGCCGCCGATCTCCTTGAGCGTCATCGGATCGCCACCGCCGAGGCCGAAGCGGAGCTTGAGGATCGTGGCGGCGCGGTGGTCGAGGAGCTCGATGCGGCGGAGGACGTGGCGCATCGTGTCTTCGTCGAGGAGGACCTCCGCCGGGCACTTCGTGTTCTCGTCGCGGATCACGTCGCCGAGCGACCAGCCGCCGTCGGCCTGCTCGGTCTGCGGGGAGGCCTGATGGATGTGGATCGCCTTCTTGATGATCGGGAGCTTCTTGCGGGCGAGTCCGAGGCTGCGGGCGACCTCCTCCGGCGTCGGCGTGCGGCCGAGCGAGTCGAGGAGCCGGGCCGTCGCCCGCCGCCACTTCGAGAGTAGCTCCACCATGTAGGCGGGGATGCGGATCGTCTTGCCGGAGTTGATGAGGGCCCGCTTGATCGACTGCTTGATCCAGTAGCTGGCGTAGGTGCTGAAGCGCGTGCCGACGCGTGGGTCGAAGCCCTCGACGGCCCGCAGCAGGCCGAGGTTGCCCTCTTCGATGAGGTCGGGGAGCGGCAGGCCGCGGTTGGCATAGCCGCGGGCGATGTTGACGACGAGGCGGAGATTGGCGCGGACCATGTGATCGCGGGCCTGGGCATCCCCCTTGCCGATCGCCACCGCCAGTTCCTTCTCCTGGTCCGCCGTCAGAAGCGACGTGTCGTTGATGTCACGGAGATAGGTTTCGAGAGGGTTCTGAACGGCTCCCGAGGATGTCTTGCGGCGGGGGGTGGGCATGGCGTGTGGACGGTCCTGGTGAATGGATGACGGTATGCGGTGATGGATGGTGGCGGGAGGCTTCCGTCCCGCCGGGAAGATATCGACGGATCCCGGGGGCGACTGCACAAGAGGGAGAAGAACGGCGGGCTGGCGCGATCGTGACGGCTGGGGTGGCGTTGACGAGGCCACGCGCGCGGGTCTCCCCCGGGCGCGGCCGTCGCCCCGCTCAGGCGAGATGCCAGTCGAGGCACGCCAGCTCCGGAGCCGACCCGATGCGGATCGGAAGCGTCGATGTCCCGATCCCGCGCGACACGAACAGCGGCGGACCGCCGTCGCGATACCAGCCGGCGACATACCGGCCACTCCCCGGCGGCGTGAGGAGCGCGATGCCCCCCGGCGCCACCTGCCCGCCGTGCGTGTGCCCCGAGAGGACGAGGTCGGCGGGATGCTCGGCAGGGAGCGCGAGCTTGTCGCGATGGACCGGGCAGTGAGCGAGGACGAGGTGATGATCGCAGGGCTCCTCGCCAGAAAGGGCCGCGGCCGGATCGGGCCGCCCCTGACGGAAGTCGTCGAAGCCGGTGACCCGCACCGAGCGATCGGCGACGGCGAGTTTCACCGAGCGGTTGACGAGCAGATCGAAGCCATGCCGCTCGTGGTGGGCCCGCAGGCGCGCGACGGGGACACCGGAGCTGATCTCCCAATTGCCGACGATCGCGAGCCGATGGGGGGTCTCAGGGCACGCAGCGAGGAAGTCGAGGAGCGGCCCCTCGCCCCGCGCTGTCGAGAGACTGTCGCCGGTGATCACGAGGAGATCGGGGGCGAGGCTGTGGAGCGCTTCGAGCACCTTCTCCTCGAGCGGCCCGACACGGTGGAGATGAAGATCGGAGACATGCGCGATCCGTAGCCTTCGGCTTTCGGCGGGAGCAGGCGCGGCAGGCGCCGCCGAATTGGCGAAGAGCGTCTGGGGAGCCCCGAGCTGATGGTGGCTGACGTCGAGCCGAAAGGGGGTGAGGCAGAGGCCGTCGATGCCCGCCGTCAGGGCGCCCCCCGTGACGAGCGCCGCGCCTCCGCGGAGCAGATCACGGCGCTTGAGACGCATCGGCGGCCTCCGTGGCGCCGGTGGCGGCGGGGCGGAGGACCGCATCGAGAAACTCCAGGATCGCACGGCCAGCGGGGGAGTTGCGGCCGATGGTGGCGACATGGCCGACACGATCGAGGAGGAGGAGCGTCGAGGGGACACCGACGGCCGAGAGTGCGGCGTCGAGCCGGACGGCCTGATCGACGGGCACGGAGGGATCGGCCGTGCCGTGGATGACGAGGCACGGTGGATCATCCGGAGAGACATGCCACACGGGGCTCGCCCGGAGGGCCGCCTCGCGCACCTCCGGCAGCGGCCCGCCGACGAGGAGGCTCGCTGGCGAGCGGGGGCGGTCGTGTTCCGGCCCGAGGCTCGGCAGATCGGTGGGGGCCGAGAGGATCGCCACGGCGGCCGTCGGCGCGTGGGGCGCCGTGGTGTCGTCGTCGGCGGGATCGTCGGCCAGGCCGACGAGCGCCGCGAGGTGGCCGCCGCCGCCATGGCCGACGACGGCGATCCGCGTCGGATCGAGGCCCCATTCCCCGGAGCGGCGGACAATCTCGGCGATCGCCGCGCGGCAATCGTCGAGCTGGGCCGGGAACCGGGCGAGGTCGCTGGTGCGGTAGCCGATGCTGGCGACGGCGTAGCCCTCGAGCGCCAGCCAGCCGACGGGGCAGTCGGCTTTCGAGCCGTCGCGCCAGGTGTCGCCATGGATCCACACGACCAGTGGCACCGGCCCCGGGCAGCGTCCCGGAAGGGTGATGTCGAAACGTCGGCGCCCCTGGTCAGGCTGGGCATAGGGCTGGTCACGAAGGGTGAGGCCGGCGCCACGGCGGGTGTCATCGCCAGGATCGCTTCCGGCTGTCTCCCCGTCGGGCTCGACGGCCAAGCTCCGCTCGGCCGCCAACCGCCGCCGGCTCGCGCGCCGCTGCGACCGCCACGACCAGCGCCGGCCTGTCCCCGGCTCGATCTCTGCCGGGGTCTCGGAGGGAGCCCGAGGATCCTCGAGCCAGACGCGGCAGCGCGCTTCCCAGCGGGCAGCCTGGATTTCGCCGCGGGCCTCGCAGGCCGCCAGTACCAGGGGCAACCAGGGAATACCGAGCAAGAGGGCGACGGTGGAAATCACCCGCCGCCGAGCCGGCGCGACAGATCCGCGGCGGCGGCGAGGGCTCGAGGGTTGGCTGGTGGGGACTTGCATGCGTCCGCCCAGCATACGTCCGGGGGAGAGCCGCGGGGAAACACGGAGGCTCCCGACGCCCGGCGTGCGCCACCCTTGGCGGGCAGCGCACACCGGGAAGTCTGAATCGGGAGGCCTGATGGCCGGCCGCGGATCAATGACCAGGGATCAATGGCGCCGCTGGACCTGCCCCGAGGGAGTCAGCTCGTCGATGATCCTCGGAATGTACTTGGCGAGCACCTCGGCGAGATCATTGGGATCGATCCCCTTGCTGCGGGCGAGATCGTTGAGCTCGCGATCGCCGAAGACGTCCTCGATCTTCCTCCGGTCGATCGGCTTGTTCGGCCCGGTGCGGACCCACGAGTCGACCTCGTCCCGCATCCCCTTCTCCTCGAACTGCTTCACCACCTCGGGGAGCTTTTGGGCGTCGTTGCCGCCGAAGATCTGCTTGAAGATCTCGCCGAGGTCGTTCGGCGACGGCATCCCTTGAGGCCCCCCCTGCGGGGCACGTTGCTGGGGCTGCGGAGCGCGCTGCTGCGGTTGCGGAGCACGCTGCTGCGGCTGCTGCTGGCCCTGGGCGGCACCTTCCAGAACCTGCTTGAGGATCTCACCGAGAATGTCCATCGAGAAAACGCTCCGAGGGGAAAACCGAGAAAACGAACGGGTGAAAAAGGACCGGGAGTCAATTGTAGGGGGGGCCGTTGGGGGATGAAAGGAATCGGGCGAGGGGAGGCAAGAGAGCCCCAGGACGGTTCGCCAAACCCCCGGGTTTTCCGCCGCGGGGTGGAAGGGGGAATCGCCGCCCGGGGCCAGGGTGGTAGAATTCGATACTTTGGGCGGTGATGACGATGGAAAGCTTTGGTCCGGCGTCTTGGTGCCGCAGGCTTTCCGCCCGCCGGGCACGCACCAACTTCCGAGGAGTTTTGTATGAGCCTTTTGACATCGTTCGCGATCGCGTGCCGGGGGAACTCCCGGTTTTTCGAAGGCCTCCTCGGTGGGCTGCTCGTGGTCGGCCTGTCCGCCGGCGCCGCCACAGCCGAGATGGCGATCCTCGGCGAGGCGTCGCTCACCGCCGGCGTCCCTGGCAGCGGGCCGATCACGGTTGAGCAGATCGACCGCTGGCTTGCCGATCCGAAGAACTCGGCGGTTCTCGAGCCGGTCCTGCCGCTGGGTCTCTCGCAGGGGGCCGCCCAGATCACCGGCCTCGACAAGAATCCGCTCACCCGCGCCAAGATCGAACTCGGCCGCCAACTCTACTTCGATCCCCGTCTCTCGGCCGATGCCACCGTGAGCTGCGCCAGCTGCCACGATCCGGCCCAAGGCTACGGCGCCCACACGAAGACCGGCCTCGGCATCCGTGATCAACTCGGCGGCCGCAATTCCCCCGTCTCCTACAACCGCATCCTCTCCGGAGCACAGTTCTGGGACGGCCGGGCCGATTCCCTCGAAGCCCAGGCCGTGGGCCCGATCGCCAATCCCGGCGAGATGGGCTTCACCCACGAAGGGGCCGTCGAGCGCCTCAAGGGCATTCCCGTTTACGAGAAGCAGTTCAAGAAGATCTTCGGTGGCGTTTCGATCGATGCCGTCGGCAAGGCGATCGCCGCCTTCGAGCGCGTCCTCGTCACCGGCCCGTCGCCGTACGATTACGGCGAGCAACTCCGCCCCTTTGCCGACGTCGATGAGGACGACATCAAGGAGGACGAAGATCTGGCGAAGAAGTACGCCGAGGCGAAGGCCGCGGCGGCGACGTTCGCGATGTCGGCATCGGCGAAGCGCGGTCGCGACATCTTCTTCACCGAGAAGGGAAACTGCACCGCCTGCCATGTCGGTGCGAATCTTGCCGACGAGAAGTACCACAACCTCGGCATCGGCATGGACCAGGCCGAGCCCGATCTCGGCCGGTTCGTCGTCTCCAAGGACCCCAAGGACAAGGGGGCCTTCAAGACGCCGACGGTGCGGAACGTCGCCCTCACTGCCCCCTACATGCACGACGGGTCAGTGGCCACGCTCGAGGAAGTGGTGGAGTGGTATGACAAGGGGGGCCATCCCAACGCGAACCTCTCCGACAAGATCAAGCCCCTCAAGCTCACCGCCGAGGAGAAGGCCGACCTCGTCGCCTTCATGCGGGCCTGCACCGGCCCGACGCCGGCGGTCGAGACCGGTCGGCTCCCCGTGCAGCCCTGAGCCGGCGCTGATCTCAGGCCACGAATGCCAGACCGGCCCGGCGGGGCGACTCCCGCCGGGCCGGTTTTTTTTGATGGAGCGAGGGGCTATTACCGGCTCAAGCGTCGCTTCGGGATCGCCCGTGCCCCGTCGCCGGACGTTCGCCTCGGCCATCCATGGCCTCGGCTCTCTCCGCGCCGGTCGAGTAGGCCCGGGGGCTCTCGCCCCCAGGCCTCTCACAGAACCGGACTTGTGGGTCACACATCCGGCTCTTTGGGTCAGTGTCTCACAGGTCAAACAGGAGTGTTTGACCAGAGG
>CAJBCV010000095.1 GCA_903951635.1 uncultured Planctomycetaceae bacterium | reverse complement strand
GTGACGAAGTTCGACCAGCTCGAACAGCGGATCGAACGGATGGAGGCTTTCCAGGAGATCGATCCCGATCTCCAGAAGCCGTCACTCGAGGAGGCGTTTGCGGCCCTCAAGGAAGCGGATGCGATCGAGGAGGAATTGAATCGACTGAAGCGCGACGTGCGGCGACCGGCGGCGAACTGATCTTCGCCGCGTTTCCCTGCCAAACCGTTCCGCTCCCCTTTCGCCTGCGAGGCTCCCATGACTCCGCTCTTCGGCATGTTCGGCTTCTTCGAGATCGTCGTCTACGCGGCAGTAGCGGCGATCGTTTTGCCCGCGCTTCTGTCGGCCTGGCCGTCGCGTCCCGGGCCGCGCTGCCTCGGCGTCTGCTGGCGGCTGGCGCGGCGCCAGGGGCTGCCGGTGCTCGCCGTCCGGATTCTCGCTGTGGCGGCGATCCTCCTCTCGGGCATCGGCCCGGGGCTGGTGGCATATCTGGTCCTCGGCTGCGTTCTCCCCGCCACCCAGGATCGCCTCTGACATGAGCCCGATCGAATACATCGTCGTGTTCTCCGTCGGGGCGATCACCCTGATATCGTTTGGCGTGATCTCCACCGGGGCGATGGCCCTGGCCGGCGTCGCGATAGCGCCGTCACGGAGCTCCTGCTTTCTCGGCGTCTGCTGGCGACTGTCGAAAAGCCTCGACGTCCCCGTGCGTGGCGTCCGGTTCCTCGTCGCGCTGATCACGCTGTTTACGGGGATCCTCCCCGGCGTGCTCCTTTATCTTGCCGCGGGGGTGGTGATGTCGTGGTCTGACGCCCCCCCCGAAGACTCCTCGCCGGGCTTCGCATCGACCGATCGCGGCCCCGTCCTTCTCGGCGTCTGCCGTCGACTCGCGGCCCGGCTCGATGTGCCGGTCGCTCCGGTCCGACTCCTCGTCGTCCTGGCCACGCTGTTCACCGGCGTCGCCCCAGGTCTGATGCTCTATTGCCTGGCCGCATTTCTCCACACCGATCATGCCCGGCGATCGCTTGGCCGCTTCACCCGCTCGCTTGACGAAATCCGCCGCGATGGGCCGGGGGCTTTCGACCGAGCCCCCTTCTGGAGCGCCCCGGGCCCCGGCCCGCAACGCATCGGCCGCTACCGAATCGTCGGCGAGCTCGGCCGCGGCGGCATGGGGACGGTCTACCGCGGCCGCGACGAGGCGCTGCACCGCGACGCCGCCGTGAAGGTGATTCGACCGCTGCCGGGGGAGGATGCGGGAGCCCTTCACCGCTTCGGAGAGGAGGCCCGCGCCGCCGCGTCGCTCGCCTCCCCCCACATCGTCCAGATCTATGAGTTCGACCCGGCCGCCAGGCCCCCGTTCCTGGCGATGGAGCTCGTGCCGGGCGCGAGCCTCCAGCAGATGGTGAAGGGGAGGGGAGCGCTCCCGGCGGCGGCCGTGATCGATTGCGCGCTGCAGGTCCTCGGCGGCCTCGCCACCGCCCACGCGGCGGGGATCGTCCACCGCGACATCAAGCCGGCAAACATCCTCCTCGCCACGACCGGCCCCGCCGCCGG
>CAJBCV010000094.1 GCA_903951635.1 uncultured Planctomycetaceae bacterium | reverse complement strand
CGGCAAATGGTGGCTGGCACCTTTTTCCCCACCTCTGGATCGCTTGAGGAGCTTGCTGATGATCCGTCCTCCATTCCTCCTCGTCGCGTGCCTCGCGTGCCTGGGCTCTCCGGCGATCGCCGCACCGCGGTCCGCCACGCCGCCGGCGTCGATCACCGTCCCGGCAGGCTTCGAGGTAACGCTCGTCCGCTCGGCTCAGGAGTCTGAAAGTTCCTGGATCTCGATGGCCTTTGATGACGATGGCCGGATCATCGTCGGCCTCGACGACATCGGCGTCGCCCGTCTCGCGCCACCGGAGGCCCCCGGAGGGGCATGGTCGTTTACGCGCCTTGACGACACCCTCCGCCATTGCCGCGGCGTTCTCGTCCACGAGGGCTCGCTCTATGTCAACGCTTGCGACACGAAAGAACTGTGGCGCTTCCGCGACGCCGACGGCGACGGCACCTATCGCGACCGCACGAAACTCAAATCGTTCGATTACCGCAGCCGCTACGGTCACGGCCAGAACCAGCTCACCGTCGGCCCCGACGGCGCCCTGTGGTCGATCGTCGGCAACGACGTCACCTTCCCCGAAGGGACATCGCCCGAATCCCCCTACCGCGATCCGCACACCGATCGGCTCCTCCCCGATCCGGCCGACGGCGGCCAAGACGATCGGGTGGGCTACCTCCTCCGCTTCGACCCGACTGGCGAGGAATGGACGGTGTTTGCCGGCGGGTTCCGTAATCAGGTCGACGCTGATTGGAACGAAGACGGCGAATGGTTCACGTGGGACAGCGACATGGAGTGGGACGTCGGCCAGCCGTGGTACCGGCCGACACGCGTCAGCCATGTCGTCTCGGGGGCCGAATATGGCTGGCGCTGGAGCACGCTCAACTGGCCCCCCTCCTATCCCGACAGCCTCCCGGCGACGCTCGAGACCGGCCTCGGCTCGCCGACCGGCGTCGTCTTCGGCCGCCGTGGCATGTTCCCCGGGAAGTGGCGCGACGCCCTCTACATGGCCGACTGGCAGCATGGCCGGATCCTCGCCGCTTGGTTCACGCCCGACGGCGCGAGCTACTCCGCCACCGACGAGCTGTTTGCCGAGGGGAGCCCGACGAACGTCTGCGACATGCAATTCGGCCCGGACGGCGCGTTGTGGTTCATCACCGGCGGCCGTGGCTCGCAGTCGGGGCTTTACAGAGTGTCGTTCACCGGCGATGCGGCCGCCGTGCCCCCCTCTCCGTCCCTCGATCCCGCGGTCGCCGCCGCGGCGAAGGCTGCCCGGGCCCGCCGCCGTGAGCTTGAGTCCTTTCATGGAGGACCACTCTCGACAGCGAATCAGGCCACGCTCCAAAACCTCTGGCCCGAGCTCGGGTCGGAAGATCGCTGGCTGCGGACGGCGGCGCGGATCGCGCTGGAGCGGCAGCCGGTGGCGGCGTGGCGGGAGAAGGTCCAAGTCGAACAGCGGCCGCTCGCTCGTGGCGAAGGATTGCTCGCCTGGGTGCGAATGGCACCGCCGGCGGAGCGTTTGGAGGTTGTCCGGGCGACGCTCGCCGGGCCAGTCGGCGCCGATGAGCCGGAAGTCCTCCTCGCGCTCCGCGTCCTCTCGATCGCGCTGGCGCGTGGTGTCGAGTTGCCGGAGGCCGATCTCACAAAGCTCCACACGCTCCTGGCGATGCTCGATCGCCATCCGTCAACGCTTGTCCAGCGGGAGCTTATCGAGCTTCTGGTCGCCACCGAGGCGCCGGGAGCGACGCAACGGGTGATCGACCGCCTCGACCGGGCGGCGAGCCAGGAGGATCAGATCCACTGCGTCCACGCCCTCGTCCGCTCGAAGGGCTCGTGGACGCTCGAGCACCATCGCCGGCTCCTCGACTGGTTCGCCGGGGCGCGGCAGTTTCGCGGCGGGCATCTCATCGGCCAGATTGTCAGCCGGATGCAGGCCGATCTCGTCGCCACGATCCGCGACGACGAGAAGCCGATGCTCGCCGAGTCGCTCGCGCTTCTGGACAAGCCGATTGCGGAAGGAGAAGCGATCGCTGCCGCCCCCCCGCGGCCCGTCGTCAAACAGTGGACGCAGGCCGATCTCGCCCCCCATCTCGACAAGGCCCTCGCCCCGCGCGATGCCGACGCCGGACGGCGGGCTCTCGCTGCGGCGCAGTGTCTCACCTGCCATCGGCTCGGATCGTCGGGATCGGCCGTCGGCCCCGACCTGTCGGCGATCGGGAAGCGGTTCGACGCCCGGGGAATCGTCGAGTCGATTCTCGAGCCGTCGAAGGTGGTCGATCCGAAGTATCACGCCACGACCTGGGTGCTCGCCGACGGCCGCGTCGTGACCGGCCGGGCGAACATGGTCAACGACCGGGAGATCGGCGTCGAGGTGAACTCGCTGACCGGGGAGTCGATGAAACTCCTCCGCAGCGAGATCGAAAGCTCCCATCCGGCGACCGTATCCCCGATGCCGCAGGGGCTCCTCGACACGCTCTCCCTCGACGAGATCCTCGATCTCGTGGCACTGCTCCGCGCCGGGGGATGACCCGGAGCCATCGATCCTGCCATCGCAACGAAATCGCTACGCTGCCACCAACGCCCTAGAAGGATTCCGCCGATGATCGCTGTCGCCTCGCCTCATCGTTCCGGCCGGATCGGCCCCATCGCCCGGCTGCTGGCTACATGCTCGCCCGGCCGGCCCTCACTGCCGCGGTCGGGACGCCTCCGGCATCGACGCTCGATTTCTTCCGCGAGCAACTGCAGAGCCTCACGGCCGAGCCCCATGATTCGTTGCGCAAATCGACGAAGCCGGCGCAGGTCATCTACCTTGCCGCGGGGCTGGCCGAATGGGACCGCCATGTCACCGGCACGCTCTCGCCTGACACCGACAAGGCCCTCCGCCTCATGTTCGCGATCCAGGAAGACTCCGGGACCTGGGGAACGCTCGACTGCTGGCCGCCCTATGAATCAGACGCCTACCACGAGGCGACCGTAGCGGCCGTCGCGGCCGCGACGGCCCCGGGCTGGCTTTCAGACGTCGAGGCCGGCAGCGACGACGATCTTATGGCGCGGATCGCCCGACTGCGGAACTACCTCCACGACACCTCTCCCCCGCACGACTACGGCCGGGTGCTCCTCCTCCAGGCGTCGACCCGCTTTCCAGGTCTCGTCGACGCGGCCGGCACCACCGAGATCGCGGCAATGATCGAGCGCCATCAGCGGGACGACGGCGGATGGTCGATCCGGAGCTTTGCAACGCCGGAATCGTGGGGCCGCGGAAACCGGGCCGACAAGCTCCGTGCCGAGCCCGACTTCGAGGCACCGGCTAGCGACGGCCACATGACGGGGCTGGCGATCCTCGCGCTCCGCGAAGCGGGTGTACCGGCCGACGACGACAGGATCGAGCGCGGCATCGCGTGGCTCAAGGCGAATCAACGGGCCAGCGGCCGGTGGTGGACCCGAAGCCTCAACACCGATACGTGGCACTTCATCACCTACAGTGGCACGACGCTGCCGCTGCTGGCACTTCAATCATGCGGAGCCCTGCCGGCAATGGAGTGAGACGACGGGGGCCGCGATTGACTCCCGCAGGTCGTCGCCGCACAATGAACACCCGTTCACAAAGGAGCCATCATCCAATGTCCATGGAAAGCATTCGCAACCTCCTTCGTCAGGAGCCGTTTCAGCCGTTCATGATCCGGCTCTCCAATGGCGAGTCGTATGAGATCCGTCATCCGGAGTGCGCTGCCCTCTCAAAGACGAAGGTGATCGTCACCTTCCCGGAGGAGGACCGCGAGGTTTTTTGCTCGCTGATTCACATCAATTCAGTCGAGATGCTCCAGCGCGCGTGACGGCAGCATGAATTGATGCGCTGATCGCTGTCTCGCGAGTGCGGTGCACAAACGCACCATGTAAAACGCTTAACGCTGCCAGCGAGGGGTCGCCCGTGCTCCGCAAGCCGGCGTAGGATGCGAGCGCAGCCATGAGCCGTGAGCGAAGCAGGCTCCGAGCGAACGGAGGCCACGAAGGCCGAAGTGAGCTCGGCTGGGGGCACGGTCGACCCCGAAGCCGAGCGTGGGCCCAGAGTCGGGACGAGGAACGCGAGAGTTCACTCCCTCGGCCAGCGGAACGTCTTCTCCGATTCGACATGCTCGAGGAGATCGGCTTTCTTCCACCAGGTGTTCTTCATTTCGCGCCTTGAATAGAGCTTTTCGGCCTGGTCGACGTAGTGCGGCGACTCGGGATGGCCCGACTGGCCCCACGGCGTGCACGTGAAGCTCTCCACGCCGTCGGGCCCGAAGAACATCAGGATCACCGCCATCGAGCCGGAGTTGGCGATGAACCGGCCCGGCTGCGTCGGATCCTCGGCCGAGCGGACGTCCATGAGCGTCTCGGAGAAGTTGGCATCCTTGTTGCCCTTGTCGAAATCGGCACCGGGGGCGGGGAAGTAATGCCCGCCGCGGCCGACGACATGGGCCTCCCCCCAGGGGATGTCCCATCGGCCGTACTTTTGATTCATCTCGTCGATCGTCGACCGGAAGAACTGCATCGCTTCTTTCCGCGTGGCGTCATCGAGGCGGCCGTTGTTGTGGAGCGGCGCGAGATCGAGCCCCACGCCGCACTTCAGCCGCCAAAACTTGAGGAGCGCCGCCCCGCGGGCCTCGGGAAGGTAGTCGCCGTCCCAAGCGAGGGCCACTTCGACGGCCTTCTTCACTTCGGCGTCGGAAGCCCAAGCGGCATCGGCTTCGTAGGCCCGGCGCAGCTCTCCCTGCCAGGCGCGCGCGAGACGATCGTGGATGTCGAGGGCGTAGGCCTTTGCTTCCTCAGGGCTCACCGAGGCATCGTTGTGGAGGAGTTCGATCGTGCGCCGGCCACGCGGGTTGTTCTGATCCCAGGTCGTGTTGTAGACGTGGGGAGGATACTTCTCAGGCACCAGCGGCGAATCGATCATCATGTTCGCCGGGCTGATGTTGCAATTCTGCATGTAGCCCTGCTCGGGATTGACGATCTTCACAAGCTCGGCCTGCGGGTGAAGCTTCGTCCAGGCCGTCTTGCTCGTCGTCCCGTCGACGGGCCGCCTGAAGTCGAAGCCCTCCGGGCGGACGGGAGTAGCGCCGTTACGGACATACGAGATGTTGCCGTCGCAATCGGCGCTCATCACGTTTTGCTCGTTGTACTGATGGCGTTCGAGGGCGGCGTTGACCTCGGCGACGTTCTTCGCCATTCCCATTGCATAGAACTGGTCGTAGAGCCCGACCTGCTCGGTGTAGGGGCTCGCGCCGACGTAGGCGATCTTCTTTTCCATGTCGGGCTCGCTGATCACCGGCCCGAGGTGGGTGTAGTAGGCGGGCTTCGTCACCGGATCGGAATCCTTGACGGCGAACGTGAACGCCGTCGCCCGCACCGGCTTCCACTGGTCGTCGTAGCGGTATTCGAGCTTGGGCTCGGTGCGGAACTCGATCCGGTAGACATCGGAGGTGTCGGGGCCGCCGGTCGTGAGGGCCCAGCCGGTGTGCTCGTTGTGGCCGATTGCCATCATCGGCGTGCCGATGAGGGAGTAGCCGTTGGTGTG
>CAJBCV010000093.1 GCA_903951635.1 uncultured Planctomycetaceae bacterium | reverse complement strand
GGTTCGACGCTCTCGCTTGCAACCAAAGACCTCTCCTCCAAGTCGTGGCGTAAGCCACGATCGAGCCCCCGAAGGACACGCCCGTGCAGCACACACACCATTTCCACCTCTGCGCCCTGGTACTCACCCTCACCTTTGCTCACCCGTGTCCGGGTGCTCCGCTCTACCAGCCCCTGCCGCAGGGGGCTTCTGGCACGACCTACCGCAACATTCCGTTCGAGTTTGGTCGCGAGGCGGGCGTGAGTCGCGGGCAGTGGGCGACACCGAATCAGATCGACACGATCGCGACCTTCCCCCCTGTACATGCCAGCACAGTGCACATTCTGGCCTCGATGGGATGGGCGGAGTGGGTACCGCAGAACACGACAGTGGGCGAGATTCGCGCCTACTACGCTGATGGCGGATTTTCGGCGCTCGACCTCGTTGCCGGCGTCAACATCTCGGATTGGGCCTGGGACCGACCAGGCCAGCAGTCCAACCTGCCGCATGCGAGAGCCGAAGTGGGATACTCGTTCACAACGGCGATCGACTTCTCCACAACGTACGAGGGCCACCGCTACTACTCGTCGTTCGCCCTCGACGGCACCCGCCTGGTCGATCACCTCGAGCTTCGGCTGACCGACGCCATGTGGAACGACAACTCCCACTCGCTAGGTTTGAACGTGGTCGCGTCAACTGCCGAAATCGTCGCCGTGCCCGAGCCACACGCTGCCACGCTCGGACTCCTCGGTTCCCTGACAGCCCTTGTTATCGGCTCCTTAGCAAAAGCCCGCGATTACGCGAGGCGGGGCCTCAACACCGCCAGACATGCCCCAACCACGCTGGAGGGGGCGTGAGAAGTGACGCTCACCGCGGTGCCTCGACGAACCGCCGAGCGATGACTCCCGGAGGCGGAGTCCAGATGGGGGCGACGCCGGCGGGGAGCGGCTCAGCCTTCACGAAGATGCGTTTCGGAGCCGTCTGGAAGTAGAGCTCCAGGGCAGGGCAGAGCCAGCACTTCATCGGGAGGCCCGCCACAATGCCTTCGTAGTCGTTTCCGTAGTCCCCGCTACCGCGAGCGACCCACGACAGCTCCGCGTCGTGGCCCGCGAAAGGTTCGGCGGCAAACGTCATCTCGAAGCCCTTCGAGGCGTTGGCGATGCCTTTCACCTCCACCAGGCGCGAGATCATTTCGCTCGCCCCGCGCACAAAGGCCTCTTCCTTTAGGCCAGTCCGTTCGTCATCGAACACCCAGCAGCCGTAGTGCAGGTAGGGGTGCAAGATCAGGGTTCGCATCTGCTTCTCCTTCGTTCGTGCCGCCTCCGACCACCAACCGGCTCCCCGACCATCGGGGAACCCCGTCTGTCAGCCGCCCGCCTTCCCCTCGCCGCCGTCGCCCATCCCGGGAGTCTCCCTTGGGTGACCGAGCACCGCCGGCCGCTCCTGCGAAACCCCGGCCCCCGGCGATTCGTCCCCCAGGCACGTCGGACGATCGTCGTAGAGCTCCGGCAGATCTTCTGGCCCGTCGAGGTACCAGGCCTGGTCGAGCTTTTTGCCCCGGGTCGCGGCCTGTCCTTCTGCCCACGTCCTGAACGCCCTGTAGGCACTCAGCGACGCCCCTCCGGTCGGGAGGAAAAATCGCTCTTCATTGCTCATCTGTCAGTCTCCTTTCATGCCACGAGGTGAAGATCAGTGGTTCCCGACGTCTCGCCCATGTCTTCGCCCTCGAGGCTCCGCCGCTTGGCAGACTCATCGGAGACTTCCTCGCCGTGCAACGCGATGTGCTCGAGGAGCAAGTCTCGCCGCTCGATGGCGACCTCAAGACTTGAAGTCTTGAGAGACTTGCGCACCCGCTTCTTCCGAAACCCCCAATGAAGTGTGTAGTGCGCCCACCACGTGCCGTTGTTCAGCCAAAGGTGATGCCGCTCGTTGTTCAGATTGAGCCTGAGAGACAGGTAACCGCGGGGCATGTGCGTTCTCCAGAATGGAAACGCACCAAGAACCGCCCCCGGCCGACTTTTCGCCGGGGGCGCCGCTCGTTGTTTTTCGCGAAGCAATTGCTTCACGCACATCTCAGGGAGGTCGCCCTCTCTGAAAGCACCGTAGCCTTGCGGAGGCTCGGTTGCCGGGTCGCTGACGTCGCGACCCTTGCACGCCACAAAGGGCGTGCGTTCCTGATGCTTCCGGATTCTAGCACCCCCTACGGGAAAGGCCACCCCAGTCGGGGGGATACTGTGTCATAGCAGCCGCCGGGAGAGGAGGGATCGGTGAGCCAGGACCGCTCATGCCTGGCGGAGGGCGAGCAGCATGGCCAGGGCGTCGCGTGCCTCCGCTGGGACAGCCGCCAACTGCCGGGCGAGTTCGAGCAATTCCGGGGAAATCGGGAGGGCAGCCCCCTGCTGCAGCCCGACTGCATCGGATTTTGCATCACCCCCGTCGAGGACCGGCGGTTTTCCAGCTAGAATCGAGGGTTGTGCTATCCCTGCCGGGGGTACCTTCTGTTTCGCGCTTTCCGGGGAGTGAAGGCGTTTTTCGCGGGAATGGTGGAGGCCTGACGGCTCAGGAAGAGTGTTGGAGAGCGTTGACTGTGCCGGGTAATGTGCCGGGTGAGTCGCCGCCTGTGAACCCTGGTCGAAAAGTGCAGCACGCGGCGGGGAAGCCCGGTCGGTCGAAAAATGCAGCGCGCAACTGTGCAGCGGTCCCGGAGCGGAGAATCGCGGCGAAGCCGCTATTTCCCCCTACCGAGAGCGAGGCACGAGGAGTGTATGCAGCGATGGAGATGTGGACCGAGGTCCGGCGCCGGGTGCTGACCGGCGAATTGTCGAAGCGGGCGGCCTGCCAGGAGTACGGCATCAACTGGCGGACGCTCGGGAAGATGCTCGCGCACGCCGAGCCGCCCGGATACCGCCGTCGGGTGAACCGTGAGAAGCCGATCCTGGGGCCGCACCTGGCTTGGATCCACGAGGTGCTGGAGCAGGGCCGGGAGGCGCCCAAGAAGCAGCATCACACGGCCGAGCGACTTCGACCGTGTGAAGGCCGAGCGTGGCTACACCGGCGGCGTCACAATGGTGAAAGCGGCGGTCCGGGAGTGGAAGGACTTCAGGAGGGAGGTCTTCGTGCCCCTCTCGCATCCACCGGGCGAGGCCCAAGTCGACTTCGGTTTTGTCTGTGTCGAACTCGGCTGTGAGCGGCAGTAGGTGGCGCTGTTCGTGATGACGCTGCCGTATTCGGATGCCCTCTCCTTTCAGGCATTTCCACGGGAGTGCACCGAGGCCTTTCTCGTGGGCATAATCGGGCCATCGGCTACGCCCGTCCGCTCGCCTACTGGCAGCTCCCAGACTGCTTCGATGTGCTCCGCCGCCGGATGGAGCGCACCCCCGACGGACTCGGGACACGCGAGTTCATCCGGGTGCTCTTATCTCTTGGAGAACGCAACGCTTGATGAACTCGCGTCGGCGGTCGACTACGCCCTCGTCCTGGCGGCCTGCGGGCAGGGGCGGAAGGTGCGATTCTTCAGGGTCACCGAGCTGATCGGGCTGCTGCTGGAGGCTCGGGAAGAGAAGACGCTCATCCGGCTCCGCAAGCAGATCAAGCAGCTCGACCTCGCGATCCTCGACGAGCTGGGGTATGTGCCGACCGGCAAGACGGGAGCCGAACTGCTCTTCGATGTCCTTTCGACAGCCTACGAGCGGCAGAGCCTGATCGTGACCACGAATCTCCCCTTCGAGCAGTGGACCGAGGTGCTCGGCAGCGAGCGGCGGGGAAATGGTGGCTGGTGTGTCGCTGCGACTGAGGCTTGCCGGAGTGGTGGGGGAGGCTCAGCCCCAGAATGTCGTACCCGTAGCTGGCACTGCGGGCGACGAGATCGAGGAGCTTCGTCATTGGGCCTGGGCCGATGCCCCTCGGCTGCTGGGGCTCAGATCTACTCGCAGGATCGGGCGGGCTGGCACCAGCCTCTGAAGATCGTCAGGCAGCCAGGGGTACGTTGCGTTGCTCGTGGTGCGGGCACCAAAAGACACCGGGCCTGAGCACCTTGCGATGCTCAAGCCCGGATGTGAATCAGCAATCAGCCGATCCGCTCGATCAAGCCACGAGCGTGGCACGCCGCCGCCGCTGCTCGATCATCGCAAGCACACCGGCGACGAGCGAAAGGGCGCTTGAGCCAGTGGCGGGGTCGATCTCGGGGACGGTGGCGGGCGTGTAGTCGGAGACCGTGTAATTTCCATTGCCGTCCGGCGTGAACGCAAAGCTGTGGCCGCCGAGGGACATGGCTTGATCGTTGGTCAGACTTCCGTCCGCGCTGCCGACGAGTGGATAAAGTGTCGCGGCAGTTGAACCATCTCCCTTGTTGAGGCCGATGGTCGGGCTGTTTCCGGATCCGATCGTGTCGTAACTAAAAATGATCGTGCCAGCGGGTCGCCCAAAGCTGTTGGAGGTGTCTAACAGGATCACCTGACATGTGACCAACGAGGCGATCGAGCTCGAAAAATGCTTAACGCCGTTCCAAATCGCCACGAACTGGCCCGGCGTGGAGTTGTTGTAACGCAGATCACCGGGCGGAAGTTCCAGGTCGTCCCAGAACGGGGCGATCTGAGCAAAACCACTATCCGGAAAAGCCTGGTTACTATACTGGCTGTAAAAAGTGCCGAACTGGAGATTACCATTTGAACTTATATTGACTGTGGTTTCACCAGCGGAGCCGTAGAACGGGAATGCGAAGCCGATGTTGAACGACCCGAAGACGCTATCGTCAATAGACGTAGTCACAATCGTGTCCGAGCTTGAGATCGGTACAAGTAGTTCGGCGGATGCCGAACCGCTCAAAGGGCCGACAGCCAATGTCAGCACAGTGCCGATGTGGGCCAACAGAGCGAGGTGGGTCCCCGGACACAAGCCGATGAACTTCTTCATTGCGATACCCCGATACGATGCTGATTGAACACGCATGAAATGGTCCCCCCGGAAAAAGAACGACGGACAACAGTCCGTTTAGGACGAGCCGCCGAAAACATTTCGGCGCCACTGGCGAATCGACACAACTGAACGAGTGAATCGGTCAGTGTGGATCGGCCTACGCTGTGCCATGGTTCCGCAGAGAGGCGGAGAGAGTGGCAACTCGTCTTCCGAGGTCGGGTGTGCAGTGCGTCTGTCACAGGACTTTCGTCCCCTGCCCGACGCCCTTGCCTCCTGACTCTACGAGATCACGGCAATCCGTAGTTGAAGATTCCTTGCACCGGGGGGCAGTTTTTCATTCGGGAATAGCAGGAGCGACTGGATGATTACAGCTCTTTATGCTCGATTTTCGAGCCTTTCCGGCCCTGCTCGGTATGTCGCGTCAATGATTAATGAGGTTAGCGGGAACCTCTTTAGACACTTAGCCGAGGGTGTGGCCTACCTCAGTGGCACCGATTCCTTGGGGGGCGGCTCTTGTAATGAGTCTTCGACTCTTCGAAGGCCGTGAGGGTCTCGCCGTCGTGGAGACCGAAGGCCCCGCCGATCAGCGTCGCTTGAGACGCGGCGACAGCCTGAGTGACGACTCAACAGTCCGGAGCGGGAGGGGGCGGGAGGCACCGGAGGGGCGAATCCCTGGTGGCGGGCGAGGAAGCGATTGCGATGTGGCGGACAGAGAAACTGCCCAACCATTCAGCGTCTGGGCTCATTCGGGAGTCGATCGGGCCCAGATCGTCGGCAGGTCCGAGTACAGCCGTCTCACCGTCCCGAGGCCCGCACCATCGCCACGATCCCAGCCAGGACGGCATCGGGCAGGCGGTGTCAGACAGCGGCTAGCTAGGCCAGCTCCGTGGCGAGGTTGGGGGCCATCAGTGGCGCTGCTTGGCCCTAACCGGTTGGTGCATGTCACGGTTGGTCTGGGTCACGACTCCAAATCTGGAAAACAATCGGGAGCCGACCGTCGATTCCGGTTCGACCCTGCCGGGGGTACCTTCTGTTTGGCGTTTTTCGGGGAGTGAAGGCGTTTTTCGCGGGAATGGTGGAGGCCTGACGGCTCAGGAAGAGCGTTGGGGAGCGGTGACTGTGCCGGGTAACTGGCTCATGGATTGACCACTATCGTCACGCTACGGCCTGCGGCCGATCGCTGCGATGCGGGAAACCAGACGCCAACCGAGCATTTGCAGCAGGTGCGCCGGGAGCGGCCAGGGCCCGCAGAAGCAGGCTGCCGCCTGCACCAGCCGACCGTGCTCGATCGCATCGATGAACATCCGCCACCTCAGCCGACACTCGATGCTTGTCGCATGCCGCCGCAGCGTCTCGCGATCGGCCGCACCGAGCCCCGGAAGGGCCGCAAGCGACGTGTCGCAGTCGCGCAGCTTACGCAAGTCGTCGAGCGAGTGCCGCCCGCTGAGCGATTCCGCCCGCCACACGCGCACGTAGCCCTGCGGCGGAATCAGCACAAACCTCGCCCCGAGGCCAAGCGCCCGGGCGTAGAGTTCGTAGTCCTCACCGAGCCACATGTCCTCCCGGTGGTGCAGGGCGTACGACTCGATAAACCGTCGTCGCAGCAATGGCTGCACATAGCCCCATTCCCGCCACGGACGGGCTGGGGTTGAGACGTTTCCCGCGACGAACTCGGCAAACGTGATGCGGCGTGGGATCGCGATACCGAGGACGGCCTTTCGCGGCCCGTCGATCGCCTCCTCACGCACCCGCCAGGGATCGTCGGCGATGATGTCGGCTCCTTCCGCGTGCGCGAGGATGCCGGCGAGCCGACCGGGAAGGAAAAAATCATCGGCGTCGAGGATCGCCAACCACGCCGATCGTGCCGCTGCCATGCCGCGGTTCCGCGCCGCCGCCGGGCCGCGGTTGACCGACTGTCGCAGCACCACGAGCCGGCCGCTGCCATCATCGGCCGCGCGAGCCGCCTCTTCGGATCCGTCGGTCGAGGCATCGTCCACCACGATCACCTCCGCGGCCTCCGGCTGCGCCAGCGCCGAGCGGACGGCCCGCCCGATGAACCGTTCCGCATCGTGGCAAGCGATCACGACGGCGACGGTGTCGTCAGCGGTCATGCTCTCCCCCGGAGCCGACGTTCGAAGAAGTATTCATGCGGCCGGAGGAAGCGCCAGAGAAACCCCGGCGTGAGGATCGCGTCGGCCGGATCAAAGGCTCCGGCCTGGCTCGCATGGCAGGCCAGGGCCTGCTGCTTCAGATCGCGGTAGGTGCCACTGGAAATGCGTCGCAGTCGGAGGACATCACCGAAGAGGAAGGCCCTGAGGAGGTATCGCGGAAACCAAAACCAGACAGGGTATTCATAGACGGCCGCCCGGCCCGGCCCGCGCCGCACGAGATCCCGAACTGCCGCCGCCACCGCCCGATGATCGGAGTGGTTGTCGAGGTGGCTTGGGGCGAAGACACATTCGGGATCGATCCGGTCGATGACTTCCGCGAGTCTCGCGGTGATGACGGCGACATGGGCCGGTGCCTGTCCGTCGGGGACGCCCAAGAAGACGACGTGCGACGCGGGCACTCCGAGCACTCCGCAAGCTTTTACTGCCTCGTCGCGGCGCAGGCCGATGAGCATCGCCTTATCGGTAACGTGCGCGGGGTGGCCGCCGCCGTCGGTAACGATGATCACGTGCACCGGGATACCGGCTTGCCGCGCGCGAGCGATCGTGCAGCCGCATCCGAGCGTCTCGTCATCGGGATGGGGTGCGACGACGAGCCATGGACGCCCGCGGTGTTCCACGTCGAGCGTCCGCGCGCAGGCCAGCAGCAACCGCTCCAGGATCGATGCCACGACCGACCGCGGGAACGGGCCAGGCGGCAGTCGCGATGGGCAACTGCGGCCACCGACTGCCATCGGGGTGACTCCGCGGAGAGGGTGTGAAACGGGTTGCCGGTGCTGGGAGCTGGTCCTCGCAACGATACCGCAAGCCGCGGACGCGGGCCATTGCGGCCGGTGGCGGAGGCGACGATTCCCGGTGTATTGCACCCCGATCGAGCCGAATTACACTCCCAAACGGATCGTTCCATTCCTCGTCCGCACGCGATCCTCGGCCGCATTCGTCGCCATCATCCGGTGGATCAGCGCTGAAGCAGCACGCATGCTCCCTTCCCCGATCGCCACGCTGCGACGCCGGTTCGAGGAATCCGACTTCGGCCGCCGCTGGACCGAGGCGGGCGGCTGGCCGGGGGCGGTCGGCGTTGCCTGGCGTCGTTACTATCTGCGAGCGTTGATGCGCTGGCCGCGTTCCGGGTGGCGCGAGCGCCGGACGGTGCGGGCCGTCCTGCGGAGCGGACGCTGGGGCGGATACCCCTTTCCCGGGCCGTGGACGCGGCGGTTCTCTCGGGCTTTCGCCTCGATGCACGCGGTGCCCCACGTGATCCCCGCGTCGAGCGGCGCCACGGCCTTGCTGGCCGCCTACCAGTCGTTGGGGCTCATGCCCGGTGACGAGGTGGTCGTGCCGGCGCTCACCTTCAGCGCCACGGCCACCGCCGCACACCTGCTCGGCCTCCGGGTCGCTTTCGTCGACATCGATCCGCTGACGCTCTGCCTCGATCATCGCCTCGTCGAGGCGGCGATCGGGCCGCACACACGGGCGATCGTCGCGGTGCATCTTGGCGACAGCATGCCCGACATGGACGCGCTGCTGGAGATCGCCCGCCGACGCGGGCTGCGGCTCGTCGAGGATTGTGCCCATGCCCATGGTGCTTCCTGGCAGGGCCGGCCTGCCGGCGGGCTCGGCGACGTCGGCTGCTTCAGCTTCCAGACCGGCAAACTCATGTCGTCGGGCGAGGGGGGCGCGATCACCACCCACAACGACGGGCTGGCGGCGACCTGCGTCGCGACGGTCGATTGCGGGCGCGTCCACGGTGGTCTGCCGGACCAGTCGCGTCTGGGGATCAATCTTCGGCTGACCGAACTTCAGGCGGCGCTCCTCTCCTGCGCCGCAGAACGATTCGGGCGGGAGAACGCCGTGCGCCAGCGGCGGATGGAGTCGCTCCGCGACCAGCTCGGCTCCGTCGAGGGCATCCGCCTGCCACGGCGCGACCCGCGCATGACCTCACGGCCCGCCTACGCCTTTCAGATGCTCTACCTTCCCGAGGCGTGCGGGGGCGTGCCGCGGGAGCGATTCGTGGCGGACCTTTGCGACGCCGGCTTCCCCGCGACGCCGTCTTGGTATCAACCGGTCTACCGCTCCCCCGAATATGGCCGGCTCGACCCACGCACGCCCGCGCCGCCGGCCGCCCCCGCCTGCCCCGTCGCCGAGTCGGTGGCGACGACGTCGCTTGTCTGGATCCCGCATCCGTTCTTCCTCGGGCCGCAGCGGCACATCACCCGGCTGGCCCGGACGGTGGCGCGGCTGATCGACTCGTACCGCCATCATGGCCGAGCCGGAGACTCCCCGTGAACGAGTTCGACGCCGTCGTCGTCGGGGCGGGGATCGCCGGCTGCCAGATGGCCCGCGACCTCGCCGCGGGTGGCCTGCGGGTGGCGGTGCTGGAGGCGGGACCACAGCGAACCACGGCCGAAATCATCGCGGACGATGGCCGGCCGACGACCGGGGCCGATCGCCGACGGTTCGCCCACGAGGGTCAGCACATCCAGGCCCGCAATATCCTCCTCGCGGCCCATAATCGCCGGTTTTACGTCGACGACCGACGGCACCCCTATCGCGCTGACCGACCGTTTCTCTGGTTTCGTGGCCGCCAGGTCGGCGGACGATCGATCCTCTGGTCGCGGGCCTGCCTGCGGATGTCGGCGCGGCAGTTCCTCCCCCACCCGGGAACGAACGACTGGGAAAACTGGCCGTTCGGTCCCGCGGAACTCGACCCCTACTACGACCGGGTCGAGCGCGAACTCGGCGTGACCGGTGAGCCAGCCGGCATCGAGGCGATTCCCGACGGTGCCTTCAGGGCGCCGCCACCAACGACCCGGCTTGTCAAGGAGATCCTCGACCGGCTCCGCGAGGCTGCCCCGGCGATGCGCGCGACGCCCGCCCGCACAGCCATGTTGGAGCGGAGCACGATGCCCGCGACGCTGCGCACGGCCATGAGCCTTGGCGTCGACGTTTTCCCAGACTCTCCGGTGAGGCGGATCGTCGTCGAGCCGGGCACGCGGCGGGCCGTGGGGGTCGAGGTGACGGCATCCGACGGCACTGCCCGGCTGATCCGCTGCCAGACCGTCGTGCTCTGCGCCTCGACGATCGAGACGGTGCGGATCCTCTGGCAGTCTCAAAGCGCTGCGCATCCCCAGGGGCTGGGGAACCATTCCGACTGCCTCGGCCG
>CAJBCV010000092.1 GCA_903951635.1 uncultured Planctomycetaceae bacterium | reverse complement strand
TCTCCTGCCGCTCCGACTGGCGAAGAAAGTTCTGGCTGACGAGGATGCTGCCGGGCGTCTCGGGGGCCTCGACCGCCACCGTCTCCTCGTGGAAGGCAATCAGCGGTCCATCCGCCTTCAGCGTCATCGTCCCGCCCTCGAACGCCGTCTCGTGCTCCGGCGACTCAAACGGCAGATCGAGAAGCGCTAGCGCCACCACCATCTCGGTGAAGTTCCGCGTCGCCTCGGGGAAGTGGATCGAACGGAAGGGGAGGGCGGGGTCGCGCTTCACATAGTCGAGCCAGAAACGCCCCGGCCCGACGAGATTCGCATCCTGCACCGCCAAACGGAGGTGGCGGTAGTTGTTCTCCGCCCATTCCTTCGTCGGGGCGAGGGTGCGGTAGAGGGAACGAACGCCGAGATGATCACCGAAGTTGTAGAAACGTGCCACCGTTTGATTGGCGCGGGCGCCTCGCTGCGACTCGCCGTCGAGTCGCTCCTTCTCCGCGAGCTTCCAACCCAACCGCTCCCCAAGCTCCTGCTTGGCTTCCTGCCGGAGCAAGCCGAGGTCAGCCGACTTCCGCGCCAGGGTCTCCCGAATGCCGGCTTTATCTTCGGCAGAGGGCTCGCGCGGCACATCCCCAGGCAGTGCCCGCCCATCCCCCCCGAGTCCTCCGCCAAATCCCCCTGGGGCATTGGCGGCCATCGGCTTGCCCGCTGCGCCTGCGAGACTGAGGTCCCATGTCCCGCGCGATCGCTCCGTCGCGTCGATGGCCGCCAACACAACGCCGAAGCGATCGGCCGTGTCGAGCGCACTGGCGGCGACAGCCGCCTCGAAGAGGGAGCGGCGGCGCTCGGCGTCAGGAGGGAGCAGCGCGAGGGTGTCGGCGAGATGGCGCTCGGTCCGCGGCCGGTCGGCGGCGACGCGGTCGGCGAGGAGAACGCGTTCGATCGTATTGAGTTGGCCGTAACGCCATGGCTCGAGGTAGCCCGCGAGATCGTCCTCGAGGAGCCAGTGATCGAGGAACGTCCGGTCCTTTTTGGACTGGAGCCCCGGGAGAACGACCGCGCGGAAGAACGCCGGATCCTTCTTGAACAGGAAGACGTGCAGTTCGTGGCAGGCATGCTCGGAGTAAAGCTTCTTCTTCTCGGTCTCGTCGAGCTTCGGCCAGCGGAGGAGAAAAGCAAACGTCGCCAGATCGGGGCTCTTCGTGAGCGCGCCGTAGAGCGCAAACACCTTCGCGAGGCTGTCGTAGGCCTCGAACCGGCTCGCCGCCACATCCGCGAGTTCAAAATCTTTGCCGTCGGCCTTCCCCGGCTCGACGATCGTCACTTTTTGCTGCTGAATGAAGTGTTTTTGAGGATCGAGCGGCGTGCGGAGCCGGAGGTCGGCAAGGAGCGGGGACGCGGCGGGAAGGGCGACGCTGCGGACGAGCGTTTGCGTCGGATCGACGACGCACACCGTCACCTCCTGATGGGCCGCCAGCTTCTCGAGCGGAATCCGAATCGTGCCGTCGGCATCGGGGACGAGGTTGGCAAGCACGAAGCCGCCGTGGACGAGGAAATCGAAATCGGAAAAGCTCTCCGTCGCGGCAGTCCCCGCCACCTTCGCCGGATCGGCCGCCGCCGCCATGCTCGCCGGCGGCGGCTCGGCACGGGCGAACTCATCTCCCGCTTGGGCGTCCTGCTTCGCCGTCTGCGTGTCGTCGATCGCCCAGGGATGAAGGAGGAGGCTCGGCCGATCGACCATTGCCCCGGCAAACGGCAGCTGCCCCCGGCGGCGGAGGATGTAGCTGATCTCGTCGCCGAGATTGCGGCCGCTGACATACGCTGTCGTGTTGGCCCCCTGGGCATAGGCCCACGGCTCCGCCCCGCGGACCTTCGCAAGATTTCCAAACAGATCGAAATCGGGCGCCATCCGCGTGGCGATGAGATGGATGCGCGTGAACGGATTGGCGGCTTTGAGTTGGACGACGAGATCGGCCCCCTCTGG
Organism: uncultured Planctomycetaceae bacterium; assembly: GCA_903951635.1. GTDB lineage: Bacteria > Planctomycetota > Planctomycetia > Pirellulales > UBA1268 > QWOP01. The sequence continues at coordinate 2,181 of CAJBCV010000092.1, read as the reverse complement.
CACGATCCGCTCAAGCGCCGTTGGCAAAAGCCGCGGCGCCTCGAGCTGCCGGAAGGGCCCCACATACAAGTCATCGACGCGCTCGCCGGCCGTGATCCGGACCATGATCCGCGCGCCGCTCCCCTTCAGAAACAGTTCGTAGTCGCCGGCCGGGAGATCCGACAGGACGAGATTTCCATCCTCGACGGCGAGATGCGCGAAGCGATCGGCCGAAAAACTGCCGCCGCGGAGTTCGAACAGCGACATCTCGTCGCGCGTGGGTTTTTCAGCCGCCAGACCGGTCCGGGAAATGCCCCGCGGCAGATACGGCACGCGCACCGGCTCCCCGACTCGGCCATGAACCGTCTCCCGAAACGCGACCCGATCGGGGAGGAGGGGCCAGGTGTGGGAGGTGCCTTCGGGGCCCTGGGCGGTGATCGTGTCGATGGCGGCGGCGCCAGATCCAGGGAGCACCCCAAGATCGATCGCCCCCTGCTTGTCGGTCTTGAGCGTGAACGACGCCGGGTGGCGGAAGTCGCGCGCATGAAGCGTGATCATGACCGGCCGCGACGGCCGCGGCTCCCCCGTCTTCCCGCGGACTTCGACGATCGTCCGGTCGCCGGAGCGGACGAGAAACAGGTCCTCGACCTTGTCGGTGCGATCGATGGAATTGACGGCGAACGTCTGGCTCGCGCTGAGCTCCAGCGGCTCACCGCCGGCGGTCAGCCGCTTGACCTTCCCCGACAGCGCGAAGGTGACCGTCGCGAGCCGCTGGGGGACGAGAAACTCGTAGGCCCGCTCCCGGTCTTCGAAGAGCTCGAAATCGAGCACTTCCTTGATCGCCGGCACGCCGTCGAGATCGACCGATTGGATCGTCAGCTTCGGCGAGTCGAGGCCCGCAAGCGACACCGGCCGGCCGTTGACGAGGAGCGCCGGACGGAGGAGCACCTCCGCGGTGGCGCGTGTCCGCAGGCTCTCCCGGTCGACGTGGATTGCGGCGCGGAGTTCGTGCGATTCGCCGGCATGCTCGAAGAAGTCGAGGCTCGAGATCTCCGTCATGCCTTCCTGAGAGGGAATCGCCGCCGTCACGACGATCGGCTTGCGGCCGGGGGCGGTGCTCAAGGGGACGAGGATCGTGCCGTCGTCGCCGCTGGCATACTCCTGCCCCTCGAGGATGAGCCTGCTTTTGGTCACCTTGCGGCCGGCGTCGTCGAGGATCGTGAACCGCTGCCCCGACGCGGTGCCGACGACAAGGGGACGGAGCCGCCCTTTCCGCACCAGCGCCCGGCTCGACCGGCCGTTGCCGACGAAGTCGACGACATACACCCCCGGCTTCGAAAGCTGCGGGAGATCGACATGGCGAACGGTCCGCAGGAGCGCGTCGTCGTTCGACTTCACGACAAACTCCACCGTCGGCGTCAGGCCGTCGAGGGGGATGTCGGTGTCGATCTCCTTGAGGTGCGCGAGGAGGTGACCGCGGGTGTTGATCTCGAAGATCCGCACGGCCAGTTCTGGAACGTTCTTCACCGCCAGATCGAGGGCCACCGGCGCGTCGGCCCGAAACGTGGTCGGATTCGAGGGGAGAAACTCGATGTCGACCCGGTCGCGGAGGGCCCGGTAGGCCGACGGGCCGAGGACTGCCGCATGCCCCTCCTTTTCGCCCAGGCCGCGAGTGAGCTTCGCCTCGGCAAACAGCCGGGCGAGATAGGTCCCTTCCACCAGTGGGGCAAACTCCCGCGTGTCGGCTGCGTCGACGAGAAAGTGGGCCAGCATCGTACGGACAAGCGGCTCGTCGTTGCCGATCGGCGGCAGGAGCGAGCCTTCGAACGCCAGACCGAGCTGGCAGGGGAAGGCACGGGCCAGATCGGTCGCCAAGAGCTTGGGTGCTACGTAGCCCTGCGGCCGCGGCAGCTGCAGATACTCGAGAAACGCTTCCTTGTTCCACACCCCTTCCGACACATCGTGCACGAGGAGGTGGTAGCGGACGTGGGCCTTGAGCGAGTTGTGAACCGGCCCGAGCCGATCCGTAAACGCCTTCAAGCGCTCGAGGTAGGCGCGCTTCACGCCCGAGTTGCTGCGCCAGTCGTCGTCGGCTCCCGGCTGGAGCTTGTGGAGCATCGCCGCCACGAAGGCCGGATGCTCAATGAGCTCGGGCTTGAGGACGCCGAGCGCGTCGAGCTGGGCGACGGTGAGGAGCCGATG
>CAJBCV010000091.1 GCA_903951635.1 uncultured Planctomycetaceae bacterium | reverse complement strand
TCACCGGGCTTGGCGCTTGAAAGGATCGCCACGGCGGAGGCGATGGAGTCGAAGCGGTCGGAGGTCGGCGTCAGGTAGGAGTGGACTCCGCCGGCGCTCGCCTGCGCCCAGCCTGAGTTGCCGCCGTTTCCCGCCTGAGCGACGCCGATCCCTTCCTTCCAGCGGTTGATGGCATTGTTGCCCCCGACCGACAGACTCATCTCGAGCACGTCCTTCGGCGTGAAGTGCGTAAGACAGTCCGCGACGTCGGCGTCGGTAAGGCTGCCGGGGGCGAGGGTCAGCTTGCGCGCCAGGGTGAAGGCGGCCTGCTCGTTCTCCGGGAAGCCGCTCCAGTCGGAGTCGAGGCGGGCGAGATCGTCGTCGGTCATCCCCACGGCGAGGAGCTTCGATTCCTGGTGGCCGAGGCAGTACTGGCAGTTGTTGACCCGCGAGGCGATCCAGAACAGCCGGGTCTTGAAGCCGTAATCGAGCGTCACGGCCGGATCGGGCTCGATCACGACCTTCGGTGCCGGGGCCCCGGGGCGCCTCGGCGCCGTGCCACCGAAGCCGAGATAGCCGCGAAGTTCGGTGCCGGGGAGATGGAGGGCCCGGAGCCGGTTCTCGTACGAAAGCGCCGTGGGATCGTCCGCAGCGGCTGCCTTCTCGGCATCGGTCAGATCTGGGAGCGGTATCCGCTCACGCCGCGACTTCATCTCCTCGAGCATCCGCTTCATCGCCGGCCGGGTGATCGGCGTGGCACGCGGGGCGTCGTCGGCAGCAACGGCGGCCGCGGCGCCGAAAAGAACCAAGACAAGTGCGAGCGCATCATCGAGGCCGAGCGAGAGGAGGCGTGCCATGGCGAATGTTTCCGGAGGAGAGAAGGAGTCAGTCCCCGAGCGCGATGCTGATCGCCGGCTGGGTGGAGACGGTGTAGGTGGCTTTCTTCGTGCCAATCGGCGGGGGGCCCTCGAGCGTCACCTCGAAGCGGGTGCTCGGCCCGAACGGTTTCCCTTCACCGATCGTGTAGGACGTGATCGTCGCCCCACCATTCCAGCGTTCGTCGGCGACATGGATCGGGGGGGAGAGCTTCCGCAGATCGTCGCAGCTCTTCCCCTCCTTCCAGGCCGAAAGCGCCGCCTCGATGACCGCGGCGGCCTTGTCGGGCTCGGCCTTGTATTCCGGCCCCCTCCCGCAACCGACGAGGACCGCCGGTGCGAGAAGGAGCCAGGTGAACTGCCTGATAGCGAGCCTTGGGGTGGGCATCGGCATGGTGCCTTTCGGGAGCGAAGTTTGAGACGTGCGCTGACGGCGGTGGTCGATCACTGGGCGTCGAAGCCCGACACGATCTCGCCGCCACTCTTCGTGCCGAGGCCGCGCCAGATCTTCAGGTCGACCCCATCGGAGACGAACCGCACCGACGCATCGCACATCCCCATCATCACGCCGCCTGCGTGGGTGCTCTGGGCGGTGGTCATGATCCGTCCCGGGGGAAACATGCAGGAGCGGGTGTTGGGGACATTGGAGTGGAAGTAGATCGTCGTCGAGTGATAGCCGTAGAGCCATGGGCCGCCGATGTTGCTGAACCGCTGGTAGGAGAGATTCGACGGATCGAGTGCCTGGCACTGCTGGATCGCCTCGTCGGTGGTGCTGGGATTCGTCTGTGGCCAGTAGGTGTCGGTGCGG
>CAJBCV010000090.1 GCA_903951635.1 uncultured Planctomycetaceae bacterium | reverse complement strand
GCTTCGCGATCTCGCCCGATACCTCCGCCTTTCGAACGTCCGTTTCCACGGGCAGGTTTCCGACATCACCGCCGTCTGGCGGGATCACCATGCCCTCGTCCTCCCGTCGCGGGCCGAGGGATTGGCGCTGGCGCAGGTCGAGGCTATGCAGTGCGGTCGGGTGCCAATCGTGGCGGCGGCCGGAGGGGCGCGGGAACTGGTCGACGACGGCGTGGAAGGCTTTGTTGCCGGAGCGGCCACGGAGCATGAGTTCGACGCCGCGCTCGAACGAGCGTGGCTCCGTCGGCACGAATGGGAGGCGATCGGCAAACGCGCGGCGGATCGCGTTGGCAGGGACGTGCCTGCCGATGCGTGCGCCGCGTTCGCTGACCGCCTCGAGCAGTTGTGTGGGGAGATCAGCGGGCAAGCGGCCCCATGATCACCCAGCGTTCACGCCCGGCCCCGGTCCGGGGCGACAGCAGAATCCCCTGTAAAAAAGCTTGATGCCCATGAAGCGCTTCCTCCCCACGATTCTCCTCGTCGCCTGCCTCGGCGCCCTCGCCCTCGTCGTGCCGTTGGCTGTCCGTCGTTGGTCGGCAGGGATCGCCGCCTCCGCCGCCGTCAAGCTCGAGGCAGCCAAGCAAGCAGCCGTCGATGGGGACGACGACGGGGCGATCGATCGCTACCGGTCCTACCTCGACGCCGCCGGGCCGAGTCCGGATCCCGATGCCCTCGAGGCGTATGCCATCCTCCTCCTCCGCCGGGCCGCCCGATCCAAGCCGAGGGGCAACGAGGTGACGGCGGCCTTCGACGCGGCCGAGGTGGCGGTGCGGCAGCACCCCGAGAGCATCGAATTGCGGCGCCGGCTCGGCGAACTCAAGCTCGCCACAGGAAAGCCGATCGAAGCCCGCGAACATCTCCTCATCGTCCGTGAGGCGATCGAACGTGGGACTTCGACCGACGATGCCGCTGCCATCGATTTCTTCCTCGCGAAGTCCTGGGCAGAGAGCGGCGACGTCGATCGTGCTGCCCCGATCCTCGCTCGACTCATCGGCTTCGATCTCGAGCACCGAGTGTTTCCCGATGCCGAGGCGGCCGAAGGGGCCACCGCTGCCCCCCCCGCGAACGCCGAGGCGTTTCTCCTCATGGCCAACCTCCTCCGCGACCGCCTCCGGGCGCCTGAAGCGGCCGATTCGGTTCTCGAACGCGCCCACGACGTCCATCCGGACGAGGTCAAGGTGTTGCTGGCGTACTCCCGGATGAAGGCTGCGGCCAAGGACATGACGGCGGCAAAAGCGGCGGCGGCCCGTGCCGCGGAGGTCGATCCGACGGATGCGAGCGCCGTCCTCGCCGCCGCCCAGATGAAAGCCAGTGGGGGCAGTGCCGCCGCCGCCAGCGCCGCTTTCCTGGCGGCGCGGGCACAGTTTCCCGACCACAAGGGAATCTTTCTTGCCGCCCTGCCGCACTTTCAGAACCATGGCACGGAGGGCGAGACCCTCGACCTCGTCACCGAGGGGCTTTCGAAGTACGCCGCGGAACCGCGATTTCTGTCGTTCGTGGCGGCCATGAAGCTCGATGCCGATTCGTCCGCGCCGTTCACGCAGGCGCTCGACGATGCCCGGACTCGACTCGGCGCCGACCATCCCGCCCTGGTTCTCCTCGAGGCGCGTCTGCTCTACGGTCAGCACCAGTGGTATCGGGCGGAGAGTCTCCTCGGCCGCAGCCGGGCGCAGGTGCCGGAGGCATCGAAGCTCCGGATCGACATCCTGCTTGCCACCTGCCACCAGCAGCTTGGCGACGACGACCTCCGCCTGGCTCTCCTCCAGCCTTACGCAAAGCCTGGAGCCACCCCGACTTTCATCCTCGCGGGGATCGCGGCGGCCCAATTCAATCTCGGCCAGTCCGATGCCGCCCTCGAGTCGGCCCGGATGCTCGAGCGTCGGGTGGGGGGATCAGACGGGCGGGAGGAAGAAGATGACGCTGAGGGCGCTGCTCCGAGGTCACAGCGCAAACGAGTTCTCCTCGTCGCGCTCTCCACGATCGTGGCAGTGGAGCGGACGCAGCCCGTGGCGAAGCGGGATTGGAGCGGTGCCGAAAAAATCCTCGAGGAACTTGAAGCCATGCCCTGGGAAGACCGGTGGCCGCTCGCCCTACCGCGGGCCGACATTCTTGCCGCGGATGGCGATGTTGCCGGCGCCCTGGCGATCCTCGATCCCTTTCTCGCGGAGAACCCACAACTCCATCAGCTCCAGGCGCAGCGGCTGAACTTCCTCTCCAAGCAAGTGGGGATCGATGGCGTGCGAGAAGCCTTCGCCCGGATGCCGGAGCCCACGCGGGCCCAGCCGCCGGTGCTCCTGGCGCTTGCCGATGCCGAGCGGGCCGCCGCGGCCGGAGACGACCGGGCATGGCTCGAGCAGATCGCCCTCCTGACCGAAAGCCTTCCCGATGCCACCGATGCCCTCGAGGTGTTCCAAGGGCTCGCCGGTATCGCCACCGAGGCCGGTTGGCTCGAGGAGGCGGGCTCGCTGTGGCGACGGGGAGCGAAGGTGATGCCGGATGACTTTCGCCCGCCCCTCGGGCTGGCTCTTCTGGCCGCGAGGAAAGCCCGAGGCGATGGGGCCTGGCCGTCCGCTGGAGTGAGCTCTCTGTCCGCTGAGGCGGCCGCCGCGGGCGCGGCGGAGAAGGCCGCGGTGGTCGCAGAGGCGGCCGCTGCGGCCGCGGAGGTTGCGAGGCTCGATGGGGCCGACACCCCCCGCAGCAGGGTGGCTCGTGCTGCGGCTCTCGTGGCCCAGGCCTGCGCCGGGGAGCCCGGCGCCGTGGTCAGTCCGTCGGCGCCCTATCGGATGCCGGCCAAGGAAGCCGAGCTGCTGCGGAGTGCCTCGCAGCGGCTCGTCGAAGCCGCCAACGACAGATCCACCTGGCAGGCGATCGGTGCCATCGCCGGTGAGATCGCGCTTCTCGGCAATGATTTCTCCACCGCGATCGAGCACTTGAAGCAGGCCCGGGCATTCGGCCCTGAGAATGCCCCGCTGACGCGCGATCTCATCGTCACGCTCATCAAGGCCGGCCGGTTCGCCGAGGCCAGTCTCCTTCAGGCCACCGTCGCGCCGGCCGGGCTGGGGGGAGCGGTGCGGACGAGCATCGAAGCCGAATTGCGGGCTGGAGACCTCGTGGCCGCGGCCGAGCGGTCGTTGCGGGGCGTCGACATCGAACGAGCCGATGTCGACACGCTCCTCTGGCTGGGGCGGCTGTGCGGCCGCTGCGGCCGGCGTGAACAGGCTGGCGAGGTGTTTCTCCGTGCCACTCAAACGGCGCCTGAGAATCCGGAGACCTGGCTGTGGTTAACGCGATGGGAGGTGGCCGGAGGAAATAAGGATGCGGCCGAGGGAGTGATCGCCCGGGGGATCGAGGCGGTGCCGGAGGGGGCAAAGAAACTTCTCGCGGCCCGCGGAGCTGTCACCGTCGGCAGGCTCGACGACGCCGAGCGGGATTTCCTCGCGGCGGTCGCCGCGAGCGGGGCCGACATCGCCCCGGCGGGGCACACCATCGACTTCTATCTCCAGCAGGGAAAGGCCAAGCAGGCGGAGGCCTTCCTCGAAACGTTGATCGGCCGATTGGCCGGTGATCCCAGCCGCAACGACCTCGAGTCGTGGGCGGTGAGGCGTCTCGACGGCCTCCGGGCCGCTGCAAAGCTCCCGGAAGCATCGCGCTGACCGCCAGCCCCGTAGCCGGTGCGATCGTGGATGACTTTTCCACGAAAACGTCTCAATCACCACCAGCGTCGCGGCCGGGGTGGGGCGAGGGTGGCAGGGAGGAGATGCCCCAGCGGACCTGCCAATTCCACGAGCGCCGCCGCAATCTCGGCGGCGTGCTTGGCGTCCCCCGCTCGGACGGCTTGCTCGTGGTCGACGAGATGACGCGCGACGAACGTCGTGCGAATCACCGCCTCGTCGCCATCGGCAAAGAGGGCTTTGTTGGCGAGGAACCATGCCAGGCGGCTTGTCGCCGTGCGCAGCATGTGGCCAGGCTCCTGGCTCTGCTGCGGGCCGTGGCGACGGTAACGGGCGAGCGGCTCAGGCACCCGGAGGAATCTCCCCTGCGACCTGAGAAGGACGAAGAAGATCACGTCCTCGGCGTGGAGGATCGTCTCGGGAAAGGGCGTGCGGAGGGCGGCGGTACGGCGGACGACGGCACAATCGATGTGGACGGCGAAGCCGACGAGCATCTCCCGCAGCGGATGGGGGGCATCGTAGCGCGCGGGGGGCGAGCAGAATCGTTCCTCCTCCCCTTCCCCGAAAAGGAAGAAATCGCTGGTCACGCAGACGACATCGGCCGGAGCCGAGCGGATGACAGCCGCCTGGCGCTCGACTTTCGTCGGCAGCCAGAGATCGTCGGCGTCGAGGAACGCGACCCAATCACCCGCTGCCGCCTCGATTCCCCGGTTGCGGGCCGCCGACTCCCCCTGATTCGGCTGGCGGATGACGCGCACCGGCGGTCCGAACGATTCCGCGATCCCGGCTGAATCGTCCGTCGAGCCGTCGTCGACGACGATCACCTCGAGGACCGGCTGCGTCTGTCCGAGGATCGATTCGATCGTCGCGCGGAGGAAGGCCGCGGCGTTGTAGCAAGGAATGACAACCGAGATCGAAGGGCCGCAGTCGTCTCGCTCGGAAGGGCTCGTGGGCATGGCAATCCCCGGGGAATCATCCTTCGATGCGTGCACCAACGGGTCATCCGACGGGCTGGCTGTGAGCTCTGGTCAGCGCCGTGCCGTGGGGACGAGCCTGAGGCCGCTTGCCGATCCACTGCCGCCACGGTCGCCCGCTTCGTGGTATTCGGCATCCTCGTTGACCTTCCAGGGGTCGCGGAGCTCGCGGCCGGCGAGGATGTTTCTGGCCACGAGCATCGCGGTCATCATCGAGTGGTCTTGGTTGTTGTATTTGTGCATGCCGTTGCGGCCGACGAGGTGGAGGCCTGGGAAGCCGCTGGAGATCCCCGCACGGATCGTCTCCACCTTGGCGTCGTAGCCGTCGTCGTAGACCGGATAGGCCTTCGGCTGGCGGACGACATGCCCGTCGATGACATCGCCACCGCGCACGAGACCGAGCTGCTGGAGCTCGCGCGAGGCCAAGGCAACGAGCTCGTCATCGCCCGAGGTCCACAGCCCGTCCCCCTCGAAACAGAAGTATTCGAGGCCGTAGCAGGCGAGGTTCGGATCGGGGACGAGCTCCGGCGACCAGCTCCCGAAATTCTGTACGCGCCCCACCTTCACGCCCGGCTCGTGGATGTAGATCCAGTTGTCGTCGAACGGCTTGGTCGGGCGGACGATGAGGGCGACGGTGAGAAAATCCCGGTACTTGAGAGCCGCTGCCGCGTCGAGGACATCCCGCGACGGCGCGGGGGCGAGCGCGGTGACCAGCTCCCGGAGCGGTGCCGAGGAGATGACATGATCGGCGTCGATTGCGGTGCGACTCCCGTCGGGCCCGGCGACATGCACCCGCAAGCCCTGGGAGGAACCATCGGGGAGTCGCTCCACCGCGGTTGCCCTGCTCCCCATCAGGATCGTTCCCCCGGCAGCGCGGATCCTCCGTGCCGCCTCCTCCCACATCATTCCCGGCCCGAGCCGCGGATAGCGAAAGGAGTCGATGAGCGACGTGATCTGCGTCGAACGATTGCCCTGCCCTTGTTTCGCACCGCGCTTCGGCAGCAGCGCGTTCCAGATCGCCCGGGAGAGCGACAGCCCGCGGATCCGCTGGGCTGCCCAGTCGGCGGAGATGTCACGACATTTCATCCCCCACACCTTCTCGGTGTAGGTCTTGAAGAAGATATTGAACAGCCGGCGACCGAAGCGGTTGCAGACCCAGTCCTCGAACGACTTCGGCTCTGGCACCGGGAAGAGGCGGGCGTGGAGGTAGCTGGCGACGCAGCGGGCCGACTCGACGGGGCCGAGGTTGGCGAGGGCCTGACCTGCCCGGAGGGGATAGTCGTAGAACTTCCCCCCGTAGAGAATCCGCGACTTCCGCGGCCGTTCGAGCATGTCGCGGTCGAGGAGTTCGGTCCAGAGGTTCTCGACCTCGGCGCTCTTGGAGAAGAAGCGGTGGCCGCCGATGTCGAAACGGAAGTCGAGGCCACCGGCCGCCGCTGAACGGTAGACCTCGGTGCGCGAGATGCCGCCGACGAGATCGGGATGGGCCTCGATCACCGTCACCGGGACGCCGTCACGGGCGAGCAACCAGGCGGAGGTGAGCCCGGCTGGGCCCGCTCCAATGACGGCAACATGAGGGCGATCGGGGGCCGACGGGACGGCGGGCATGGGTGTCAACGTGGAACTCGGTGGGAGGCAGTCACGACCAGGGTCTTTCCAGGCGGAGTCCGGCAAACCCCTCCCGAGAGGTGGTCACGCGTGGGGCGGGAAGGTTTGACGGTCGTCGCGTCCGGAGGACTCGGACGCTGTTGGGTGGAAAGCTTTCCATTGTAGGCGGTGCATCGCCGAGAGGAACGCCCCCTCACCGTCCCCCCGTTGGATGAACCGGCGATCGCCTTTTCGGTTCTCCGGAGCGATTCGGCAGGGGCCTGATCGGGGCAGGCTATGCTGTCAAACCGTTCATCTTGCCCGAGGAAGCGCCTGTATGTCGCCCGATGCCATCCGAAAACTCCTCGCTGAAGCGTTCGGGAGTTTCGTCCTCGTCTTCATCGGCACCGGTGCGATCGTGTCGGACGATCTCTTCGGCGGGGAGGTCACCCACGTCGGGGTGGCGCTCGTCTTCGGGCTGGTCGTGATGGCACTGATTTATGCCCTCGGCGATATCTCCGGCTGTCATCTCAATCCCGCCGTGACGATCGGCTTTGCTTTGGCCGGTCGGTTCGCCTGGCGCGGGGTGGCTCCGTACGTCGCCGCGCAGTGCGGGGGGATGGGGCTTGCCAGCGCCGTTCTCCGCGTCCTGTTTCCCGGGCATGCGACGCTCGGGGCGACGCTGCCCGCCGGCGCCCCGCTTCAATCGTTCGTCCTCGAGGTGCTGCTGACGCTGATCCTCATGGTGGTGATCCTCTGCGTCGCCACCGGGGCGAAGGAGAAGGGGATCATGGCCGGGGTCGCGGTCGGCGCCGTGATCGCGGTCGAGGCGATGTTCGCCGGGCCGGTGAGCGGAGCCTCGATGAACCCAGCGCGGTCGCTCGCGCCGGCGCTTGTCACGCTCCGGCTGGAGAGCCTGTGGATCTATCTCGTCGCCCCGATCGTCGGGGCCGCTGCCGGGGTGCTCGTGTGGCGCAGCCTGCGGCCGACGGATGGCGCGGATGCCACGGTCGGCTGACGACTCGACCTTCAGGCGGCAGCGTGGGCCCCGGTGGCGTTGGTGGCAAGGCCGAGACGCTCCTGGCGGTAGCCGCCGCTGGCGATCCGATCGACCCAGGTGCCATTGGCGAGATACCAGGCGACGGTCCGCTCCAGGCCGGTGGCGAACGTCTCGCTCGGGCGCCAGCCGAGCTCCCGTTCGATCTTCGAGAAGTCGATCGCGTAGCGGCGATCGTGTCCGGGGCGGTCTTTGACGTAGGTGACCAGCGACTCGCACGGGCTGTGGGGAAGATCGGGGCGGAGGCGGTCGACCGTCCGGCAGATCTCGCGGACAACCTCGAGGTTGGTCCGTTCGCAGGCTCCGCCGATGTTGTAGACCTCGCCGACGCGGCCCCCCCGCAGTACGGTGCGGATCGCCCGACAGTGATCGCCGACGTAGAGCCAGTCGCGGATCTGCCCGCCGTCGCCGTAGACGGGGAGCGGCTTCCCGGAGAGGCAGTTGAGGATCATCAGTGGGACGAGCTTCTCGGGAAACTGGCAGGGGCCGTAGTTGTTCGAACAGTTGGTCGTCAGCGTCGGCAGGCCGTAGGTGTGGTGATAGGCGCGGACGAGGTGGTCGCTGGCCGCCTTCGATGCCGAGTAGGGGGAGTTGGGGGCGTAGGGGGTCGTCTCGCTGAATTGCCCGGTGGCGCCGAGGGATCCGTAGACCTCGTCGGTGGAGACATGGAGGAAGCGGAAGTCGCGCTTCTCGTCGCCGGGGAGCGTCGTCCAGTGGCGACGGACCTCGTCGAGGAGCCGGAACGTGCCGACAACGTTGGTCGTCACGAAGGCAGCCGGGCCGTCGATCGAACGATCGACATGGCTCTCGGCAGCGAAGTTGAGGACGGCCCGGGGGCGGTGTTGTTCGAGGAGGTCGCGGACGAGCGAGGAGTCGCCGATGTCGCCGACGACGAGCAGGTGGCGTGGATCGTGGTCGAGGCTGGCGAGCGAGTCGCGATTGCCGGCAT
>CAJBCV010000089.1 GCA_903951635.1 uncultured Planctomycetaceae bacterium | reverse complement strand
GGCCAGGCCGTTTCCGGCCTGGCCAATCTTTGTCGTTCGGTCCTACATGCCGGCCGACCGGCCCGTGCCCGCAGGGAACATCCTTTGGGGGCGGACTCGATCGGGGTTGGATCACGGGGCAAGCCCCGTTCTCCCTGCGGCTGTCGGAGCCTGTTCAGCTGATCCGGTCGAGGAGACGCTCGAGGGCGAGATCGAGCTTCTCGGGGGTCTCGTACGATCCTTCCGCGATGGCGGTGCGGATCGCCGCGACCCGGTCGAAGCGGATGTCGGACGCGGTCTCGGCCGCACGAACGCCGTCGACCGAAAGGTCGATCTGGTCGTGCACCTGACCGACGCCCATCCCCTGCGTCGCCTGAGCGGCCTTCGCCGTTTCCACCGCGCCGGTTGACTTGACGGCGGCAGCGGCACGGGCACCCTGCGTGAACGTGATACCGAAGATGTTCATGGTGGTACTCCTTGCAGGCGGCTTTCCGCTTCCCTCGACCCTCCGGCACGTACGCTGACGTGAGCCGGAGAGTTCACGAGTCCGGAAGGAAGAAAACGGATCCGCCCGAACGTTCCTATTGTTGCCGCGCTTCCTCGGGACGGCGACACCAGTCGCCGCCCGCCGTCCCTCCCGGATCCATCCCGGCTTGGGGCGCCACGGACCTTCCTTGTTTCATCGACCAACCAACCGTCGGAACTGCAGGAAAAAAACTGAATCCTTGGTGTCGCTCCGATCCACCCTTCCCTCCCGACCTGCCCGCCCTGCCTAGCTTTCGGGGTTTTTCCCTCTGGGGGCCCCCTGAGCGGCCGGTCGCGGCCGGGCTCACATCGCGAATTCGGGACGACGACGTTCGAGTTGGTTTTGCAGTCGCTCGACGATGGCGCTGTGCATCTGGCTGACGCGGCTCTCGGAGAGATCGAGCGTGGCGCCGATCTCCTTCATCGTCAGTTCCTCGTAGTAGTAGAGGATGATGATCAGCCGTTCGTTGCGATTGAGGCCCTTCGTCACCAGCCGCATGAGGTCGCCCTTCTGGATGCGGCGGGTGGGGTCCTCCCCCTTCTTGTCCTCGAGGATGTCGATCTCGCGGACGTCCTTCGAGCTGTCGGTCTCGCACCACTTCTTGTTGAGGCTGACGAGGCTGGCAGCGTTGGCTTCGACGAGGAGCTTCTCGAAGTCCTCGCGGGAGAGCTGCATGTATTCGGCCACCTCGGCGTCGGCCGGCGCCCGGCCGAGCTTCGCCTCGAGTGTCTTCAGCGCCTCGTTGAGCTTGCTCGCCTTGCTCCGCACGAGCCGCGGCACCCAGTCCATCGTCCGCAGTTCGTCGAGCATGGCACCGCGGATTCGCGGTACGCAGTAGGTCTCGAACTTCACCCCGCGGCCCATGTCGAACGCGTCGATCGCGTCCATGAGTCCGAAGGTGCCCGCCGACGTGAGGTCGTCGAGTTCGACCCCCTCGGGGAGCCGCGACCAGATCCGCTCGCCGTTGTAGCGGACCAGCGGCAGGTAGATCTCGATGAGCTTGTTGCGGAGCTGCTCGTTGGACTGATCGGCTTTGAACTGCCGCCAGAGCTCCTGGATATCCTCGGCCGTCAGCTGTGCAGCAGGTTGATTCGCCACGACATCCTCCATGAAAGGGCAGGCTCGCCGCGGCCGGGATGTCGGGCCTCCCGCACGGGGAGACCCGGCCTTCCGGCCGCCGAACCACGATCTATCGTCCGCCAAGGCCCCGGCCCATGAGCCAATCCGTCCGGGACCGCAATTCCGCCACAGCTCCTCCCGGCGATCCTGTGCCGGAAGCATCCGTGGTGGCGTCAGGCCGCCCTGAGCGCCTCTTCCTCACCCACCGTCACGAACACCACCATTGAATCTTCACCGGTCGTCTCCTGGTCGGAGAGCACCTGGAGCATCGGCAGTTGTCGGCAGAGCCGGTCGCGCGCTTGGCTGCGACCCTGGGCCGGGACGACCACGACCGCCGGCGCCCCGCGCTCGATCCGCGGCGCCACCGCCCGGCGGACCTGGGCGATGACCCGGGCGGCGTCGCGGGGACTGTCGGAGAGGAGCGTGTCGAGGGCAGACGTGGCCATGCGGACGACGACCAGGCGGCCGTCCTCGTCGCGGCCCCGGCGACAGATCGTCGCCGCGCGCTCGCGGCGGACCGCCTCGGCGAGTTGGGCCGGCGTGGCGTCGCTGCCGGCATGGTCGGCGAGCACTTCGAGGACCTCGGAGAGAGGCCGGATCGGCACCCCCTCACGGACGAGCATCTGGAGCGCCCGATGGATCCGCGCCAGGGGAAGGCCGTCGCCGGTCGACTGCTCGACGAGGGCCGGCTGCGTGACGCGGAGGGATTCCAGGAGGCGGGCCACCGACTCGCGGGAGAGGAGCTTGTCGGCATGCCGGCGAATCGACGACTCGAGGGCCTGCCGGATGCAGGCCGTCTCGTCGAGGACCGAAGCGCCCCGTTTCCGGGCGGTCTCGGCGAGGGCCTGACTGACCCAGACGCCGCGGCGCTGCCCCGCCGGCTCGATGCCCTCCGGGCCGTCGAGGGAGAGCGGTTCGCCGGCCCGTGGCAGCGCCAGCCGCCGCCCCTCGGGGAGGACCCCGTCGGCCGCCGGATCCCCGGCCACCGTCACTCGGTAGCCGCGCGGGGGAAGGGAAAGATTGTCGCGGAAGGCGACCTGGGGAACGACCATCCCCAGATCGGCGCCGATCTCGGAACGCATCTGGCGAACCGCCGCGATGAGTGCCGCCTCGGGGCCGGCCACGAGGGGGAGCAATCCGCCCCCGAGTTCGACGACGATCGGCTCGTCGACCGGGATCGGGGAGCGGGCCGGTTCGCCGCCCGCCGCGCCGGCCGGTGGGGCGGCGGCGGCCGATTGTTGACGGGCCAGGAGGATCGCGCCGACGCCGAGCGTCGCGGCCATCGCCAACAGCGGCACGCGGGGGAGGCCGGTGAGGGAGAGGGCGGCGAGGAAGGCAGCGGTGATGACGAGGACATGGGCCCTCGAGAAGAACTGCCGGCCGAGTTCCCTCGGCAGGTCGACAGCCTGGCTCGAGCGCGAGATCAGCAGGCCTGTCGCCACCGACACGAACAGTGCCGGCACCGCGCTCACCAAGCCGTCGCCGATCGTCAGGCGAGAGTAGACGTCGATGGCACGGCGCAGCGGCATGCCGTGCTGCACG
Organism: uncultured Planctomycetaceae bacterium; assembly: GCA_903951635.1. Classification (GTDB taxonomy): domain Bacteria; phylum Planctomycetota; class Planctomycetia; order Pirellulales; family UBA1268; genus QWOP01. The sequence continues at coordinate 13,822 of CAJBCV010000089.1, read as the reverse complement.
ACGCCGATCGCCAGCCCACCGACGATGTTCACCGCGGTGATGATCACGCCGGCAACGGCCTCGCCGCGCACGAACCGGCTCGCCCCGTCCATGGCGGCGAAGAAGTCGGCATGGCGCTGGACCTCGAGCCGCGCCGCCCGGGCCTCTTCGCGGGTCAGCGCCCCGGCCTGGACTTCGGCGTCGATCGCCATTTGCCGCCCCGGCAAGCCATCGAGGGTGAAGCGGGCCGCGACTTCGCTCGTCCGCGTCGATCCGGCCGTGATGACGACGAACTGGATGACCGCGATGATCGCGAAGATCACCGCCCCGACGACGAGATCGTTGGCCGCGACGAACTGGCCGAACGCCTTGACGACCTCGCCGGCGGCATCGGCCCCGTCGAGGGCGGCACGCGACAGCACGAGCCGGGTGGTCGCCACGTTGAGGACGAGACGGACGAGCGTCGAGCCGAGGAGGAACGTCGGGAAGATGCTCAGTTCCAGCGGCGTGCGGGCGGCGATCGCCCCGAGGAGGGCGAGCACGGAGAGGGTCAGGTTGGCGGCGAGGAGAATGTCGAGGAGGGCCGCAGGAACCGGCGCCAGCACCACCATCACGGCCAAAAGGATCCCGATCGGCACCACCCAGTCGAGGGCGTGCCGGCGGGAGGTGGTGGTGAGGGAGGGGCTGGGCATGACGGCTTTTCCGGGACGGGGCGGGGACGATAGCGGGGAGCGGCATTTCGGTCCAGACCGCTCCACTCGGCACAACCCGCTATGATTCAACCGCTTACGTCAGGGCCCGGATGGCCGGCGGTGGTCGCCGTGAACCTTCCGTCGGCCTCCGCGGAGGGGATGGGCGATGCGGTTTGAACGGATGGGATTGGTGTTCGACTATCCCGACGACTGGACGCTCGAACTCGATGCCGATGGCGGCTCCGAGGCTGGAGGCAGCCCGGCGGTCACGCTCCTCTCGCCGGGGGGCGGGTTCTGGTCGGTCAGCCGACACGACGGCGAGGGAAATGCCCGCCTCCTCGCCGACGCCGTCGTCGCCCAGATGCGGTCGGAGTACCAGGACATCGACATCGAGGCGGCGAGCGACACGATCGGCGGTCATCTCCTCCCCGGCTTCGATTTCAACTTCTACTGCCTCGACCTCACCAACACCGCCACGGTGCGAACGCTCCAGACGCCCGGCTCCCTCCACGTCGTTTTCTGTCAGGCCGACGACCGGGAGTGGGACCGGGTCGCGCCGGTGTTCGCCGCGATGACGACGAGCCTCGTCCGCGGCCTGCCAGGCTGATCGGGGCGGGTTTCGCCCCCCCTGCTACACTTTCCGCTCATCCATACGACCCGATCCGACAAGGAAATGCCTGCCTTGCACGCCTGGTTGCCCCTCCTCGCCCTGGCCGACGCCCCTGCCGCCGCCCTCGGCCCGATCCACTTCGGCCACTGGGCCGCCTTCGCCGCGTTCGTCGTGGTGATGCTGACGCTCGACTTGACGGTCTTCCACCGCAAGGCCCACGAGCCGTCGCTCCGCGAGAGCGCCTTCTGGACCTGCTTTTGGTCCGCCCTCGCCCTCTCCTTCAACGGGCTGGTGTGGTGGTGGCTGGGGAAGAACGCCGCGGTCGAGTTCCTCACCGGCTACCTCGTCGAATGGTCGTTGTCGATGGACAACGTCTTCGTGTTCGCGGTGGTGTTCGGCTACTTCAAGGTGCCGCTCAAGTATCAGTACCGCGTCCTCTTCTGGGGGATCCTCGGCGCCGTCATCATGCGCCTCGCCTTCGTGCTTTTGGGGACGGAACTCATCGAGCGTTTCCAATGGGTGATGCCGCTGTTCGGGGCGTTTCTCATCTACACCGGCATCAAGCTCTCCTTCGGCGACGAAGAGGTCGATCCCGGTGACAACTTCCTCCTCAAGCTCGTCCGCCGGGTGATCCCGGTCACGAACCACCAGGACGGCGACCGGTTCTTCGTCCGCGAGGCGGGCAAACTCGTCGCGACGCCGCTGTTCCTCGTCCTCCTCGTCGTCGAGAGCACCGACGTCCTGTTCGCGGTCGACAGCGTGCCGGCGATCCTCGGCGTCGTCAACCAGCATGCCGAGTACTTCCGCTTCATCGTCTTCACGTCAAACGTGTTCGCGATCCTCGGCCTGCGGGCCCTCTACTTCCTCCTCGCCGGGGTCATGGACCTGTTCCGGTTCCTCAACTACGGCCTGTCGGCGGTGCTCGTGTTCGTGGGGGCGAAGATGATCGCCGAGTGGGCCCGCCATCAGTCGTGGCTGGCCGATCGGTGGGGCTGGGATGCCCATGGCGAAGGGCACCTCGTGCCGCCGTGGCTTTCGCTCCTCATCGTCGTCGGTCTCATCGGCACGAGTGTGGCGGCCTCGCTGGCCTTCCCCGGGAAGCACGGCGGGCATGGCGAGGAACTCGCCGGCAAGGGGCAGGGCCCGGACGATGGCGGTGACCACGCGTGAGGATCGGCGATGGTGCTGCTCCGGCTTCTCGTCCCAATCGTCTGCCTCGGAGGGGTGGCGATGGCGCATGCGGCTGATCCCCCCTACGATCCGCTCGCGGTCGAGCCGCCCGCTTCCCTCCCGGCGCCGCTCGATCTCGAGGTGATGGACGACAGCCGAGATCGCAAGATCCCGGTCCGCGTCTGGCTCCCCTCGGATGGCCGTCGGGCGCCGGTGATCGTCTTCAGCCACGGTCTCGGCGGGGCCCGCGATGGCAATGCCTACCTCGGCCGCCACTGGTCGGGCCGCGGGTTTTGTGTCGTCTTCCTCCAGCACGCCGGGAGCGACGAGGCCGTGTGGCGCGATCTCCCCTTCCCGGAGCGCCTCCCGGCGCTGCGGAAAGCGGTCAATCTCTCGACGACGCTCGATCGCTACCGCGACGTGCCCGCCGTCCTCGATCGGCTCGCGGCGTGGAACGACGAGGCGGGTGGTCCTCTCGAGGGGCGCCTCGATCCTGACCGGATCGGGATCGCCGGCCACTCCTTCGGCGCCGTCACGGCCCAGGGGGTCTGTGGGCAACGGACCGCCGACGGACGGACGCCGTTCACCGATCGCCGCATCGGCGCGGCGCTCCTCATGAGTCCGTCGCTGCCGCGGATCGGCGATGGGACAACGGCCTTCGGCGGCGTCACCGTCCCTTGGATGATCATGACCGGCACCGAGGATGATTCCCCGGTCGGCAATGCCACGCCGGAGTCGCGCCGGGAGGTGTTCGCCAGTTTGCCGGCCGGAGAGAAATACGAGCTCGTCCTCTTTCAAGGGGAACATCAGGCCTTCGGCGATCGCGTCCTGCCGGGGAGCAAGCGCCCGCGCGACCCGAACCACCACCGCGTCGTCCTCGCCCTCTCCACCGCCTTCTTCGAGGCCTTCCTCCGCGGCGACGCGGCGGCTCTGGCCTGGCTCGAAAGCGATGCTCCGCGGAGCGTGCTCGCCGAAGGCGATCTCTGGCAGTGGAAGTGACGGGCCGGAGCGTCGGCTTGGCGATCGTCAGCGCGGCTGCGTGGCAAGCGCGTCGGCGTAGACCTGCTCGTGGCCCGCAGCCATCGCGTCGGGGGTGAATCGCTCGCGGGCCGCGGCGAAGGCATCGCGCCCCATCCGTGCTGCCAGCCCCGGATCGTCGGCGAGGAGGAGCAGCGCCGTGTGGAGGGCGGCCGGGTCGCCCGGCGTGCAGAGCAGCCCGAGGGCCGTGGCTCGATCGCGCCCGAGATACTCCGGGAACGCGCCATGATCGGAGGCGACGACGGGGAGGCCGGCGGTGAAGGCTTCGAGCACGGGGATCCCCTTTGCCTCGGGGTGTGTCGTCGGCATCACGAACAGGTCGATCTCGCCGAGGAGGGCGAGCTTCCCGGCCCGATCGACCTGCCCCCGCCATTGAAAGCGATCGCCGAGGCCGAGTTCGGCGGCGAGTCGCCGGCAGCGATCGAGGTAAGGACGCTCCGCCTCGATCTCGGCTCCGGCCGCGACGAGGGTCACGTCGTGCGTGGCAGCGAGCGTGGCCACGGCCCGGATGAGAACATCGAGCCCCTTTTCCGGACAGGCCCGGGCCAGCGACCCGATCCGGAGCCGGCCCTCGCGGGCCCGCCGCCGGGCCACGAGGTCGGGGGGCGTGGCGGGGAAGCCGGTGGAGTCGACCCCATGAGGGACGACGGCGATCTTCTCCGGGGCGACCCCGAGCACCGGGGCCATTTGGTCGGCGAACGCTCGGTTCAGGGCGACGAACCGGTCGACGTCGCCGGAACGATCGTGGAGGAGGCGGAGCACCCGATCGCGATGGTGAGCGGGGAGCTGGCCGATGAAGATGTCCTCGCCGGAAAGGCTCGTGACGATCGCCGCGCCGGTCGCCGCGTGGATCGGTCGGGCCAGGCCGAGGAGGAGGACGTTCGAGAGGTGAACGATGTCGGGGGCGAGTTCGTCTCGGAGGAGGCGCGCGAGCTTCTCCACCTCCTTGCGCTGGTGGCCGGCCTCCCCCTCGAGCGCCGAGACGGTGATCGTGCCGAGATCCTCGGGCTTGGTCTGCGACGTTCGCCCCGAGAGCCAGGTGAGGAGGCGGCGGCCGTCGAGGAGCCGGTCGAAAAACCAGGGAGTGTGGCGGAAGAAGGGGACGAACTCCTGGAGCCAGATGTTCACCCCTCCCATCACGACCCGCTGCTCGGCGACGTTTTCCTCGTCGGTGGTGGTGGGGACGTAGGCCGGCAGGAGGATCGCGTCGCGGCCACGCTGGCGGAGCGCGCGGACTAGCGCGTTGTCATGAAGGCATGAGCCACAGATCCTCCCCCCTGCCCCGGCGGTGATGTGGACGATGCGCATCGACGGCGTTTCCAAGAGGGGGTCAGGCCTGATCGCTCGCGTCCCGTGGCCGGAGGCGCCCCTGGAGATGGACGAGGACCAGAGCGAGGTCGGCGGGGGTGATCCCGCTCACCCGGCCGGCCTGAGCGAGTGTGCGGGGCTGGATCCGGGCGAGTTGCTCGCGGGCTTCGGCGCGGAGGTGGCGGATGGCGCTCCAATCGAGCCCCTCGGGGATCGGCCTCTCCCCCTCGGCCTTTCGCTTGGCAATCCGCTGGCGCTCCCGTCCGAGGTAGCCCTCGTAGCGGATGTCGCAGGCCACTTGGCCCGCTACCTCCGCCGGCACCGTTGCCAGGGAGGGAGCGGCCGCCACGGCGTCGGTCCAGGAAAACTCGGGGCGGCGGAGCAAGTCGAGGAGCGACATGCCCCCGCAGCGCGTCGTGCCGAGGATGGCCAGCGTCGCTTCGATCGCGGCGAGTTTGGCGTTGAGCCGCTCGACGCGAGTCGTTTCGGCGAGCCCGAGGCGGGCCGCCACCGGGGTGAGGCGCCGATCGGCGTTGTCGTGGCGGAGGGCGAGGCGGTGCTCCGCCCGGCTCGTGAACATCCGATAAGGCTCGTCGACGCCGCGGGTGACGAGGTCATCGACGAGGACGCCGAGGTAGCTCTCCTCCCGATCAGGGATCAACGGCGCGCGGCCGGCTGCGGCGAGGGCGGCGTTGGCGCCGGCCACGACCCCCTGCGCCGCGGCTTCCTCGTAGCCGGTCGTGCCGTTGATCTGTCCGGCGAGGAACAGGCCGGCGACACGCTTGCTCGAGAGCGACGCAGTGAGTTGATCGGGAGGGGCGTAGTCGTATTCGACCGCGTAGCCGTAGCGCATGATGCGGGCGTTTTCGAGCCCGGGGACGAGGCGGATCATCGCATCCTGGACATCCCGCGGGAGGCTCGTCGAGATCCCGTTGACATACACCTCCTGCGTTCGACGCCCCTCCGGCTCGAGAAACAGTTGATGGGAATCGCGGTCGGCGAATCGCACCACCTTGTCCTCGATGCTCGGGCAGTAGCGGGGCCCGCGCGACTCGATCTGGCCGCTGTACATCGGCGCCCGGTGGAGGTTCTCGCGGATCAGGGCGTGGATGGCGGGGTTCGTGCGGGTGATCCAGCAGTCGATCTGGTCGCCGGGGAGCGATGTCGTGAGGAACGAGAACGCCTGCGGATCGGGGTCGCCCGGCTGGCATTCGAGGCGGGAGGTATCGATCGAGCGGGCGGAGAGCCGGCAGGGCGTTCCGGTCTTGAAGCGCTCGAGGCGGATGCCGGCTTCGGCGAGGCTCCGGCTGACCCCCGAGGTCGTCCCCTCCCCTGCCCTTCCCCCCGGGGTCTTCGCCTCGCCGGTGTGCATCACTGCCTGGAGAAAGGTCCCGGTGGTGAGGACGACTGACGTCGCAAGGTACTCGGCTCCCCCGACGACGCGGACGCCGACGGCCCGCAGCGGAGGGGATCCGGCCCCAGTGCCAGGGAGTGGCTCGAGGAGGAGGCCGTCGACGAGTTCCTGCCGGAGGTCGAGGCCCTCCATCTCCTCCACCAGCCGCTTGACCTCGAACTGGTAGTGCCGCTTGTCGGCCTGGGCTCGGGGGCCGTGCATCGCCGGCCCCTTCGAGCGGTTAAGGACCCGAAAATGGATTCCGGTGGCGTCGATCGCCCGCCCCATCAGCCCCCCGAGGGCGTCGACCTCGCGGACGAGTTGCCCCTTGCCGACGCCGCCGATGGCCGGGTTGCAGCTCATCTGGCCGACGGTGTCGAGATTGCCCGTGAGGAGGGCCGTCCTGGCGCCCAGCCGGGCCGCGGCGGAAGCCGCCTCGACCCCGGCATGGCCAGCCCCGATGACGATCACGTCGTAGTCATAGCGACAGGTCATGGAAGCGATGGTCTCTCGGCCCGGGCGTCGCGCAGTCGGCCGACGTGTGGTCGGTCGCCATTCCGCGAGCCTATCCGCCACGCCCGATGGGCTCCACATCGACCGAAAACTGGTGACGTCCTCGGCGTGAAGGTATGCTCGCCCCGGGGCGAGATGGGGCCGGGGGCGGCGGAATCGGCAGATTCGTCATCCCCTTCCCTTCCTTCGCCTCTGGTGGAGATCGGGGCGTCAGCGGGCCGATGCACCGATGCCCCCTCTTCCTCCGGGGGGCGTGGCGAAGCCCCGCGGCGTTGGCTCCTTCGAAGGGCTACCGACGGCGGAGCGAACCAACGGTCATCGGAGGGCGTAGATCGCCCCAGCGGGTCCAATCAGCCTGTCTTCCCAGCTTCCTTCCCAGACACTCTCCCGATCGCGTCCCAATCACGCTCACCCCCATCCCCTTCCGGACTTCCGTCGCCAGGTCGATGATACCGGTGATGGGCGCCCCATTCAGAGACTCCGAGGTGCATGCCATGTCGAGGAACCACCGCTCGTTCTCCAACCAGGGTTCGTCCAAGTCGAACTCGTCCAAGTCGAGTCGGGAACTCGGAGTCGAGTCCCTGGAAGCCCGGAAGGTGATGTGTGCCACGTGCGTGGCGCTCGATGCCTACCTCGCCGAGATGGCAGGATCGGCCCAGGCCGAAGGTGCCGCCGCCGCCGACGGCATGTCGGCTCCTGCAGTGGCCCCGATCGATGTGGCCGACTCCATCTCCGATCCCGACGCGCCCGCAGCGGAGACCGGAACGAAGTGCTGCTGCCCGTTCTGCACCGTGTCGGGCACCACATCGGCCGACGACCTCGCGCTCGAGGCGAATGTCGGCGGCAGCGGGAACGGCCTGACGCTCAATTCCTCCCCCGGATCGAAGTCTGCGGTGCCCCAGGTCTGGGTGACCGCGCCGGCCTACGGGATCCGCGGCAGCGATGCGGTGTTCACCGTCAGCCTCGACCGGGCCCCCGGCGACAAGCCGGTGACGATCAAGTTCGCCACGAAGAACGGTGGTGCGGCGGCTGGCAAGGACTTCGATGCCCGCAGCGGAACGCTGACTTTCAGTGGCAACGAAACGTTCAAGGAGATCTTGGTGCCGATCAGGGCCGACGCTCCGATCCGGACGCCGAAGCCGTCGAACTTCTCCGTGGTGCTCTCGTCGGCGACCAACGGCAAGATCGTCGGGGCGTCGTCGACGACCTCGATCGTCAATGACCGCGAAGGCTTTCAGATCGATATCAACTTCATCGGCAACGTACCGTTGATCGTCCAGGGAGCGGCGAAGGCCGCGGTCAACAAGTGGCAGTCGGCGATCATCGCCGACCTTCCGAACGTGGTGGTCGGTGGCCGGTTCATCGACGACTTCCTCATGAACGTCCAAATGGGATTGATCGGCGGCCGGAAGTCGGACGGCGAGAACGGCGTCCTCGCCAATGCTTGGCCGATGGACCCGGAGGGAACGAAGCCTGCCATCCGCAGCACCGATCCCAACGGCAACCACACCGCCTATCTCGGCACGACCGGGATCGATCCGGCCGACACCGGCTTCGCGAATCTGACCGCCGTCCTCACCCACGAGATGGGACATGCGCTCGGGATCGGGAGCTTCTGGAAATACCAGAACTTCTTCAAGGAATTTCCCGACCTCAAACTCATCGATGGGGACGACACCGAGACGCCGACGTACGTCGGCGCCAACGCCGTGGCGCAGTATCAAAGCTACGGCAGGACGGACAAGGCCGTGCCGGTGCAGCCCTATGTGCTCGGCCACTGGGATGAAAACTATCTCGGCAACGAGTTGATGACGCCGTTTGCGGACGAGGGGCGTAATCCGATCAGTCGGGTGACGCTCGGGGCGCTTGCCGACCTCGGGTACACCGTCAACTACGGCCGCGCCGACTCGTACATCCTCAACGGCCCGCTCGCCTCGACGGCCGGCAACGGCTCGACCGATAAATCAGCCGGCATCCTCACCGGTGGCTGGGGGATCGTGGTCACGATCCGCCAACCGTCACAGGACTCCTCGAGCAAGCCCAGCCAGGGGGGCACTGCCAGCGGCGACCAGTCGGCGATCACGATCACCGTGACCCCCACGAAGCAGCAGCCGGTCGTGACGACGCCGTCCCGTCCCGCCACGGGAACTCGACAGTTCGTGGTCGTACGGCAGGGGCAGGCACCGGTGACGGTGACGACATCATCGACGACGCTCCGGCCGTCGCAGTCGAAGGGGTTTGCGGCCTACGGGAGCTGACCGTTCATCGCCCGATCCGATTCGCGGCGTGCCGTCGTCAGGCGGCCGCCGCGGATCGGGACGGTGACGGGAGCCTGAACAGCGCGAAAAGCTCGTCGACCGTCAGCCCCGTGCTCCCTGCTTCGGAAGGCTCCGACTGCGAGAGAATCAGCTCGGAGAGGTCGCGCTTCTTCCGCAGCACCTCGTCGATGCGCTCCTCGATGGTGTCGGCGGCGAGATAGCGGGTGACCGTCACGGCACCGGCGGCGCCGATCCGGTGGGCCCTGTTCACGGCCTGATCCTCGACCGCCGGATTCCACCAGCGGTCGAAGAGGAAGACGTACTGCGAGAACTGGAGGTTGAGCCCGACGGCGCCGGCGCCGTAGGAGAGGAGCAGGACGGAGTGGCGGCGGTCATTCTTGAACTGTCGGATCGCCTCGTCGCGGGCCGCCGTCGACATCCCGCCGTGGTACTGCAAGGCCCCGAACGGAGCGAGCTCCTTCTCGAGCTTTCCGAGCGTCTCGACCCACTGGCTGAAGACGAGCGCTTTCCGGCCGCTGGCCTGCACCTCCCCGAGGTCGGCTTTGAGGCAGTCGAGCTTGGCGCTCTCACCTGAGTGGGTGTCGAAATTGCACACCTGCTTGAGCCGGAGGACGAGTTCGAAGACGTGGCGGATCGTCGCCGACCGCCCCATTTCCGCCAGCCGGAGGACGCCGTCCTCCTCGGCCCGCCGGTAGGTCTCGCGCTGCTCGGGGGTGAGTTCGATCCGTTCGTCGCGATTGAGCCGCGGAGGGAGGTCCTTGAGGACCTTGTCTTTCGTCCGCCGGAGGACATGGTCGGCGGCGGCGGCGCCGAGGGCCCGCGGCGACATCCGTTCGTCGAGGTGCCCCGGCGCGACGAACTCGAACAGTCCGACGATGTCGTCGGCGGAGTTCTCCACCGGCGTGCCGGTGAGGGCCCAACTGCGGCGGCGCGAGAGGGCCCGGATGGCGTGGCTGGTCTGGCTGGCGGAGTTCTTGATGCGCTGCGCCTCGTCGAGGACGACGAGATCGAACGAAGCCTTGAGCTCGGCGACGAGTTCCCGGTCGCGGACAACGCTCTCGTAGTTGGCGACTTTCACCGCGACGTCCGACAGGGCCCACTGCCAGCGACGCCGCTGTGGATCCCCTTCGATCACCGCCACCGGGATCTCCGGGGCCCAGTCGCCGAGTTCCCGCACCCAGTTCGACACCAGCCCCTTCGGACAGACGACGAGGACGCGCCGGGCTTCGCCGGCATGGATGAGGAGGCGGATCGAGGAGATCGCCTGCATCGACTTGCCGAGGCCCATTTCGTCGGCGAGGACCGCGGCGTGCCGCGGCATGAGGAATGCCATCCCTTCGAGTTGGAACGGGAAGGGCCGACGGGGAAAGTCGAGATGGCAGGAGCGAAGCAGGGACTCCAAATCGGGCTGGAGGAGAAACCAGAGCCGCTCCTCCATCCGCACCACGTCCCCCGGTGGGGCGATCCTCGTCCGTGCCGGCCGGTCAGGCCGGCGCACCGCCGGCTCCGCGGCGGCCTGCGGCTGAGCTGGGGCGGCGGCGGGCCGCGGGGGCGCTGCGAGTGCGGCGGGCGCGGCGCTGGCGCGGGGAAAGCGGAAGCTCGACACTTTCGGCAGGGCGTCGAGAAGACTGACGGACGCCACGGCAGGAGTCGATCCCGCCAGCGGGAGGCGGAGGACCCGCGGTGACGGCAACCCCTCGGGCTGCCAAGCGGGACGGAAGCTCACCGGCGGCAGGCTCAGCTCAGCGCTCCGCAGCGCGTGGCTGCCGCCGCCGGTCGGCGTGGCCCGTTGGATCTCTCGCGCCATGGCTGCTTCCCCCGCGTCGCCTCTCGTTCCAGCAGCCTCCGGGCGGAGGAGGCGTGCGGAGCCCCGGCGATGGCCGGTGCCGCGGCTCAATGCCGCTGGGCCTCGTCGATTGCAGCCCGGATCCGCTCGAAGGGCTCGCTGAGGTCGACAGCGCCGGCCAGCGCCGTCAAGCCGTCGATCACGTCGGCATGCCGGTCGGCCGGCAGGCTGATCACCGTCGTGCCGAAACGGACGAGGGCTTCGTCGTCGCGCGGCGTCGACGGTGCCGGTTCGGAACGGTGGACGAGGCCGACCGGCAGGGGCGTGTGCGGGCGGACGTGGAGCAGGGTCTCGGCGTCGATGAGGACGGCCACGGGGCGGGACGTCGCTTCGGCGAGGAGATTGGCGCCGATCTGCCGGCCATGGAGATGGCCGGGGAGCGTCGCCCCATAGAGGATCTGCTGGGCCCGCGACACCTTCACCGGCGTGGTGCAGTGAAACTCCAGCGGTCGTCCCGTGGTGTCGACGACGAGATATCCGCCGAACACCCCGTGGGTGGGCGAATCGACCGTCGTGAGAAACCCGAAAGTCAGCGATCTATCGTTGGTGTCCACCGCGCCCCCATGCCGTCGCCCGCCAGGAGGCGGCCGTTCCGCAGGCCGTCGGCTGCGGATCCGCAGGGAACCGTCTCCCCGCCAGCCCTTGCATCGGGTGACGGGACGCGCCACTTGAGGACCAGGAACTGCCCTCGGTCGCCCGGGGGGATCGGCGAGCCCGCCCCCGTAGGCTGGGGAAACCCTGACGGGAATCGCCCCCGCCCGGCCGAACGGGGGCCGGAGGGCTACCATTCCCGTGGGCCTGGGTAGAATCTTGCTCGGTTCTCTCTTTTTCCATCGGCGGGCCGTGCCATGAGCGATCTCCCTCCCGTGTTCACGCAACTCGACATTTCCGCCACGTCGATCACGCCTGGGGGAGCCGCGCCCGATCCGCAGACGCGTCACCTGCTCGGGGAGTCGATCGCCCTCCAGCAGCGGCAGATCGAACTCCTCTCCCGCCAATGCGAACTGCTCACGGAACTCGTCTCGCAGGTGTCGCTCCAGCAGCGGCAGCGGGCCGCGGAACTCAAGGCCTGGAAGGATGCCAATCCCGAATTGGCCCGCTCCTGCCGACAGGCCGCCGAGTCGCTCGCCAAGGTGCACACTGAGTTTCTGGCCGGGGTTGCCTCGGAGGCCTTCGACAACGCCGAGAACTTCACCGACAGCGAATATGCCCTCGGCGAGTTCATCGATCGCTACGGCCCCCGCCTCGCCCACTTCAACGGTGTGCTGCAACTCTTCGCGCAACTCGGAGCCCCCCCGGCGCCCCCGGCGGACGGCTGATCCGTTTTTCAGACTCTGTTCCTTGTTCCAACCCCCCCTTTTTGTTTCCCACCCGTTTCCGTGCCCACGTGTGTTGGCTGCGGATTGAAACCCACCCCTTCGAGAGATCCCGCGATGTCGACCGACGTTTCCGCCAAGAAGCCGGTGTTCCAGGTTGCCGACGACGCCGCCGTGAAGCAGGCCCGCGCGACCCTCGATGCCCACACCGTGGAAATGATGGCCTGGCACTTCCATCCCTCGACCGGCTGTCCGTTCTGGCTGGAATACGCGAAGTCGTTGAAGTTCAACCCGATCACCGAGGTGAAAAACTACGACGATCTGAAGAAGTTCCCGCCGTTCGAGGACGAATGGCTCCGGGGTGGTCCGGTGACGCGCTGGATCCCCAAGGGCTTCGCCGGGCAGCCCGCTTATGTCTTCGAGACCGGCGGCACGACCGGCGTGCCGAAGTCGCGCGTCAACATGCGTGACTTCCGCACCGATTACGAGCAGTTCAGCGACACGCTCCCCGAGGAATACTTCCCGCGCGGCGCCAACTGGCTGATGCTCGGCCCGTCAGGTCCTCGCCGGCTGCGGCTGTCGATCGAGCACCTCGCCCAGCACCGCGGCGGCATCTGCTTCTGCGTCGATCTCGATCCGCGCTGGGTGGTGAAGCTCATCCAGAAGGGATGGATGGAGCATCTCGAGGCTTACAAGCAGCACTGCATCGACCAGGCGATCACGATCCTCGAGGCGGGCCACGATGTGAAGTGCATGTTCACGACGCCGAAGCTCCTCGAATCGCTGGCCCTCGGGCTCGAGAAGCGGGGAACGACGATCCGCAAGGCCGGGATCACCGGGATCTTCTCCGGGGGCACCGAGTTCACCCCGCAATGGACCCGCTTCGCCGTGGAGGAACTCCTCGACGGCGCCTTCATGACGCCCACCTACGGCAACACGCTCATGGGGCTGGCGGCTTCGCGGCCAGTGGTGCCGGCCGACGGCTACACGATCGCCTACTACGCCCCTCAGCCCCGCGCGGTGATCGAGGTCGTCGACTTCGACGACACCAACACCGTCGTCCCCTACGGCGGCACCGGACGCGTCAAGCTGACGACCCTCACGAAGGAGACGTTCGTCCCCGGCTTCCTCGAGCGCGACGAGGGGGAACGCGAGCTTCCCTACGCGAAATACCCGTGGGATGGCATCAGTGGCGTGCGGCCGTTCCGCGAACTCGCCGCCTCGACCACCGTCGGCGTGTATTGATTTTACGCCCGCCGGGCCATCGTGGCCCCCGCGGGCTTGGGGCTGAGGGCAGCCTTGCTGCCCTCAGCGGAGGCTGGCGGTCGCACCTCCGGGCGACCTTGGACGCCTCCCGGGGTGGCGGACGGCGTTCCTTTTGAATCTGGATCTCTCGAAAACGTTGCAGGAGTCCTGTTGATGCATCTCCCCGCCTTCCGTTTCGGCAAGCCCTATGAGTCGATCGAGCGGACGAAACTCGTCCACTTCCTCACCGGTGAGCCGGTGGCGGAGGTCAGCCAGGTCGGCGGGGCGCTCGTCGGCCGCGACATGCAGAAGGCGGCCAAGGCCCGCGAAGCGCTTCTGACGCTCGACCCGGAGGACGTCGTCGAGCGTCTCCAGACGGCGGGCAATCTCTACGCCCACGGCACGGTCACTGTCGGCGACACGAAGCAGTCGC
>CAJBCV010000088.1 GCA_903951635.1 uncultured Planctomycetaceae bacterium | reverse complement strand
GTAGCCGCCGATGGCCGAGATGTTGTTCAGCGTGCCGACTGTGGTGGCGGTCGTCACAGTGCCCACCGTTGTGACCGCGCCAATCGTGCCGCTTTCGACCACCACCGTGCCGCGCTGCCGGCCCAGAGACTTGTCGAAGCCCAGCGGGGCCATGAGCATCTGGAGGATGCGTAGCAGCAGATTGCCGGAGTTGTTGTCCGCGACCGGCATGGGGTTGGCTTCGGAGACATCCGTTGCTGCCCCGTCCGCACCGACGCCGATCTTGATGCGCTGGTGCAGGACACCGCCAATGTCGTCGGCAGCGACCGTGGCGCCCGCCCCTGGTGTGTAGCCGACGTTGTCAGCCATCAGGCGTTGCCTTCGGTCACGGTGAAGGAGGTCACGCTCACCGTCTGGCTGGTGGCGATCGAGGTGTTGTTGAGGTTCAGGTCAGCGCCCGAGGTGGACACGTCGCCGTCCATGATCGGCGTGGTGCCGTCCGACTTCACCAGGCGGAACCATGAGGCCGTGCCGGCCGCCGCCGCCGTGCCGTTGCTGATCGCATTGGCCGTCAGGACGCCGCCGGACGCCGCCGCCGCAAAGGCCGAGGCGTTGCAGGTCAGCGCCACCAGCAGGGTCTGGGACGTGATCGCCGTGTTGGGATTGGCCGGGCGGGTGCCGTTGTAGATCCGCAGCAGGGCCGAGGTGCCGGTCTGCGAGGTGACCGTGTCCATCTTGGCGTTGCGAACCGCCGTCGCGTACTTGATAGCCATGTGGGTGCCTCAGAAGTCGGAGTAGATGCTGTAACGGCGCTGAAGGCCGCGCTGGGGGAACTCGGTGCGAAGGACGCCGACAACCGGCTTGTTGGCCACGCGGATGCCGTTCAGGGCCTCGTCAAACAGGGCCTTGAAGGTCATCAGGGCTTCGTTGTCCCGCAGGAAGGGGCCGGCAGCCATCAGGGCGCCATAGAGGTAAACGTCAGGGGCATCCGACAGGAGCCAGTTGGTCGGAGCCGCGTCCGACAGGGCCGGGACCTTCCGCACATAGGCCAGGGAGCCCACGTACATCTGGTCCGGCGAGGGCCAGAGTTGGAACTGGTCGCCGATGATGGTGACGAACCGCGGCGTGTTGCTCACGCTGCTTTCGGCAAGCGCGGCGCTGATCTGCTCCGGCGTGGACAGCATCAGTTCGAAGGCGCTGCCGCCGGTGTCGGTGAGGCGGAAGGACTTGAACTCAAGGAAGTCGCCGGGCAGGGCGAAGAAGGGCGTATCGACGTTGGCCGTCGCAATGACCTGCTGCTCGCGAGCGCGAAGGTCACGGTTGATGCGGGTCTCGGCCAGGGCGATGAAGTCGGGTATGCGGGCGGTCAGGTCCGAACGGTTCAGCCAGTCAGCGATTGCCGCCTGGAGTTCAGAGTAGGTCGTGATGGCCATGCGGTCCCCCAGAAGAAAGGGGAGAGGCCGAAGCCCCTCCCCCCCTGTCGATCAACTGGATCAGCTGTTGTGGAGGCGCGCGGCCAGTTGGGGCCTGAGCGTCTTGTAGCCGTAGAGGACATCCAGACGAGTGGGGAACTTGTCGTTGTTGATGTCGTACTGGCGGACAACCCGCATCGAAATGCCGTCCATCACTTCCCGAGCCGCGAAGTCCACGCCGCCCGGCATCACCAGGTCCGCCGTCGCAAAGGCGAAGGCTTCCTTCTGGTAGAGCAGGGACAGGCCCACAGCCGTGGAGGCCGTGCCGGCGAAGGTGATGGCAGCGGTCGCAGAGGTGGTCGGGATGACCACGTTCTGACGGCCGCCAGACAGCACGATGGCCGGAGCGAACGACACAGTACCCGCGCCGCCGGCGTAAGCCGCCGTCACCACGAACTGCTGCGGGGTCCCGGTGCTGACCTTGGTCTCGGGGTGAACCGAGTTCACGTTGGCGATCGTGAACACGTCGCCCGCAACCATTGCGCCGGTGCCGGTGGCCACGGTCATGGTCGAGACCGGGGTTTCCGAGATCGGCAGGGTGCCGACTTGGGTCGAGGTCGTGTAGGCAGACGTTGCCGCACCGCGAGTGTGCTTGCCCCACATGGTGTTTTCGACGAAGTCGAAGCCGGCAGTGCGGCCCATGTAGCCTTCGCGATATTGCTTCGCGATGCCCGTGGTGTCGTTGAACAGGGCCTTGAGGGCGTCCACGAACTTGGCGTTGTCCGTGGTGTTCAGGTTCGCCGTCCGGTCATTGAGCGGAGCCAGGGCGTTCTGAAGAAGCACGCGCCCATCCAGCACCTTTTCCAGCGTGATGGCCGAGCCGCCGTTCCAGACGCTGTTGTAGACGTCCTTGTACATGCTCATGGCGTCGGCCTCGATGGAGGCCGCCAGCGTGGACATGGCGGGGGTGATGATCCGCTTGGAGAAGTCGTCCAGCGACAGGGTCAGGTCCGTCGAGGTGAAGTTCAGGTCAACGCCCTTCTGGGTGGCGACCTGAAGGGTGACGGACGACTCCGCGGTGTCCTGGGTGGACAGGGTGGCGCCGGTGCGGACCACGTACTGGTTCGGCAGGCGGACCTTCAGGCTGTCACCGATCTTTGCGCCGGACTTGGCGAACGAGTCGTCATATTCCCGGACGATGGAGCCGACGAAGTTCAGCTTCTGGTGGAGAACGCGGAGAGCCTCGCGGGTCACCGCCGTGGCGGTAAGGATCGTATTGGGCACGATCAGTTTCCTTCTTGGGAAGGCGCGTCATCTCGACGGGCCGTGATGTTGGGGGTCAGCGCGCTCCGGCCTTGGCCAGTTGCGCGTTACGACGGCGCAGCCATTCGTCCGCCGGCAGGCTGTCATCGAGGCCGGGCTTGTACCCGCCTGCCCGCTGGCCCACGGCCTTGGCGGGGGTGACTGCTGCCTGCTTGGCCGCTTGCTGCGCCTTGGTGGCTTGGCCCTTCAGTTTCGCCAGTTCCGTCTCGGCTTTGTGCAGACGTGCCAGGACCTTGAAGGTCCGGGTGTCCGCCGTGCCGTCCGGGTTGACGACGCTGTCCCGAAGTTCCTGCGGGGTGATGCCAAACTCAGTGGCAGCGTATCCCGCGAGGTCTTGGACCAGTTGAGGGGACCAGCCCTCGATCTCACGCGACAGAACCTGATCGGCCTGGGCGATAGCGTTGGCGCTGCTGCGCTCGCTCATCTGCCGGGTTTCGGTCTCGGTCTTCGCTATGGCGCCTTCCAGTTCCGCTTTCGCGTCCCTGTATTGCTGCCAGGAGGCCATGGCCGCGGCTGTGGCATCCGCACCGTACTGGGCCGAGTAGTTCGACCAGTCGGTGTTGCTGAACTGGTGGAGCTGCTGCTCCACAGTCCTCAGGTTCACCCGGTGTTCGAGGGTCGCCTGCTGGAGTTCGGCCTGTTGGGACAGCGACTGGACGTGCTGTTCAACGTGCCGCCTCTGCTCGGCGAGTTCCTGCGTCTTCCGGGTGTAGTCGGCCTGCATGAGCAGACCGGGCTTCAGCGCCTTGGGAATGCGGTACTTGGTACCGTCCCAGTCCACTTCCTCGGTGTCGTCCTCCGGTTGGCCGTCTTCGGCTCCATCGGTTTGCGCCTGGTCGGTGCCGTCGCTGTAGGAGTCAGCGTCGACTTCCGGAGCGTCGAGGACAGCATCATCCTCAACGTCGACCGGATTGGTCGCGTCGTTTTCCATTTTGGGTAGGTTCCATCTAAGGGAAGGCGCGCTTCACAGCGGGCCGGGGGTCTGTCAGCCGACGTCGTAGAGGCCGGCGGGCAGTCTGGTTTCGCGGGTCGTCGCGCTGATCCTCTTGGTCTCAGCTTCGAAGGCCGCGATGTCGAGTTTCCGGGCCTCAAGGCTCTTGTCGGCCTCGAGCGCCTGGTAACGCTGTTGCATCTGCTGAAGGGCAGAGGCGTATTGCTGGACCGCCTCGCGGGCTTGGCCCTGCTGCGGGTCAGGTGCGCCTTCCTCGGCCCCACCCATCGCCTTACGCATCCGGTCGGCAATCTCGTCCGCGCCCGGCCAATCGAGGTTCTTGACGAGCAGGTCGCCAATGATCGGAGCCGCATCCGGGTAGGCGCGGATCAGTTCGATCATCTGGTTCGCCGCTTCCTGGCGCAGGCTGGCGAACGAAGGCCCAGCCGAGACGGTGAGGTCATAGCGGCCCGCAGTCAGGTCGTAGATCTTGGTGATCTCGCGCATTTCGCCGGTCCGGGGGTCTTCCTGTTGCTCCGTCACCTCTTGGTTCACCCGCTTCATGTCGGGCTGGCCGTCTTCCCCGACGATGCGGACCACCTGCGGAACCGAATAGACCTGTGGAATGAGGTCAATCATGATCCGGCCCGCGTGACGGATGGCGCGGCTCAGGTTGTCCACAAAGTGGAAGGTGGCGTTGTCGCTCTCCATCTGCCGGGCGATGATGGCCTTGCCCGAGGTCTCATTCGACCGCGCACCGAGGCTGGCGTCATAGATGCCCATAACGGACTTGATGTCGTCGGAGGCGTTCAGCGCCTCTTGCAGGGCTCCTGCAGGCACGCCTGAGAAGGGTTGACGCTGCGGGGCCTCGCCGCCGTCGTATTCCATGAAGGCATGGCTTTGCGTGTTGGCCGTCGCCCACTTGGCCGCGTCGGTCTCGAACGCACCCTTGCGCCCGATGAACGGGGCCTTCGGAGCCAGCGCCACCAGTTCGGTCGAGGTGGTGCGCCAGTAGTTGAACATCCGTTGAGCGTCCTTCGCCCCGCGGATCAGGCTGCGGAAGTGCCGCTTGCCCTTCAGGTTCACCTCTGCCCCGTAGACCGGAACGATCGGGATGTACTTCCCCGCCCAGTCCACGGTCTCCAGCACTTCCGCGCCGCTCATGATGCGCTGACGGACCTTGTGACTGTCCACCTCGCGCTCGCCTTTGACCTCCAGGCCAAGGGCGTCGAACACCTCGCGGTTCTTCTCGTAGTCGTCAGCCTCGATGACCATGCCGTCCGACAAGAGCAGGATGGACTTCTTCGACTTCTCGCGGGTCCAGTACTCGGCGATCTGCACAAAGTCGCCGTCCAGCCAGGGGCTTGACATGTTCTGCCAGGCCTCACCGGCCCAGTCCGATTGTTCCGCGCCGGGATAGGCCTTTTCGAAGGCCGCCTTGGTCATGGAGTCGGTGACGAAGCAGTAGTTCCAGTCCGAGCTGTCCGCTGCGCTGGCGTAGCAGTCGGGATACACGCTGAGAGGGTTCGAAACCCGCTCAATCACGATGTCCTGCTGAAAGGTGTCGTCCGACGAATAGCGGGTGTTAATGCGAAAATACCCGAAGCCGCCGAACACCGCGTGTTCCAAGGCCGTGTCGTAGGCCACCTCAGCGTTTGAGGACTGTTCGATGTTGCGGATCACGCCGTTGAGGATTTCGGCTGTATCCGGGTCGGCCTGGTCGTCGACCGGCAGGACCTTGATCCCCGGCTTGTTCTTGCGGGCGTCGTTGACGACCTGGCGGCCCATGCTCACCAGCTTGTTGACCGTGAGGCAGGGTCGGCCCTCAAGTTCCCGATCCCGGCGCACCCGCTCCGGCCACTGGTTTTCCAGCAGCGAGAAGTCAATGTCGTCTTCGAAGGCCGTGCGGTTGTGCGCGTCGTGTTCGGCGCTCTTGTCGAAGGCCTCGAGGGCGTCCTTGATGATGTCATCCGGCTTGGAGGTCTTGGCGTCGTACTTGCTCATGCCGCCAGCCTCCCTGCGCGTTTAACAACACCCATGTAGGCAGGCGACATGCCGTAACGCTTGGACAGCTGCAAAAGGCTTTCGG
>CAJBCV010000087.1 GCA_903951635.1 uncultured Planctomycetaceae bacterium | reverse complement strand
CGATCTCGCTCGACACCGCCCGGCTCGACCGCAAGCAGCGCCTCCTCGAGGCCGAACAGGCGCTCGCGGCGGTCCGGCACCGCGAGGCGCTGCTCGAGACAGCGCGGAAGCGGCTCGGCGACACGCGCGTGGTCGCTCCGGCGATCGAAGTTCGCACCTTCCGGCAGCGGGGCGAAGGGAGTGCCGACGAAATCGGCAGCGCTGCCCGCACCTACACCGTCGCCGCGCGCTCCGTCACCGAGGGAGAGGTCGTCCGCTCGATGCCCGCGGCGGTCCTCTTCCGGCTCGTCGTCGAGGATGTCCTCAAGCTCAAGGCCGCCGTGCCGGAGCGGCATGCGGCGAGCATCGCCCCGGGGCAGGAGGTCGATCTCGCCGTCGAGAGCCTCCCCGGCGTGCCGGTCGCCGGTCATGTCGTCCGTGTTCATCCGACGATCGACACGGCGAGCCGGACGTTTGACGTCGAAGTCCAGGTGCCCAACGGCGATCACCGTCTCAAGCCGGGCGCCTTCGCCAAGGCGTCGATCCTCCTCGATCGGCGGGCCGACGCAGTGACCGTGCCGGAGGAGGCGCTCGTCCGCTTCGCCGGCGTCACGAAGCTGTTTGTCGTCGTCGAGGGGCGGGCGGTGGCTGTCCCGGTGGAGCCGGGGGTGCGGCTCGACGTCACCGACGAAACGAGCGTCGTCCGCCGCTGGATCGAGATTCCGACCGGGGTGACCGCCGGCAGCGAGGTCATCACCTCGGGGCTCGCCCTTCTCTCCGACGGCGTGCCGGTGCGCGTCCGGGCGACGACGACACCATGACGATCTGGGACGTCTGCATCCGCCGGCCGGTGTTCACGGCGATGCTCGTCATCGCTCCGATCGTGCTCGGCCTCGCCGCCTACCCGCGCCTCGGCGTCGATCTCTTCCCGAACGTCGATCTTCCCCTGGTGACCGTCACGACGACGCTCCGCGGTGCGAGCGTCGAGGAGATGGAGACGGGGGTCACCAAGCCGATCGAGGAAATCGTCAACACCGTCTCCGGGATCGAGCAGCTCCGCTCGACGACGAAGGAGGGGATGTCGCAGGTGGCGATCGAGTTCGTCCTGGAGAAGAACGGCGCCGTCGCCGCCCAGGAGATCGACGCCAAGGTGCGGACGATCCTCGGCCAACTCCCCGAGGGGACCGACGCGCCGATCATCGACAAGTTCGCCCTTGATGCGGCGCCCGTCCTCACCCTCGCGATCTCCGGCCGCCGCGACGCCCGCGAGATCACGGAGATCGCCCGGAAGCGGATCAAGGAGGATCTCGAGTCGCTTCCGGGCGTCGGGGCGGTGATCCTCGTGGGGGGACGGCAGCGGGCGATCCAGATCTCGATCGACACCGATCGGCTCCAAAAGTACGACAACCTCACGATCGAGGACGTCCGCTTGGCGATCACGCGGGAGAATCAGGAGCAGCCCGGCGGGCGGATCGATCAGGGGCCGCGGGAGGTCGTTCTCCGCACGATGGGGCGGATCCGCGAGCCGGCCGATTTCGCCCAGCTGATCGTCGCCAACCGGCGCGGCCAGCCGATCCGCATCCAGGACATCGGCACGGTCACCGATTCGGTCGAGGAGCCACGCGGCCTGAGCCGGCTGTGGACGACCGCCTCGGCGTCCCCGGGGCCCGGGGATCTGGCGGTGAGCCTCATCGTCCAGAAGCAGTCGGGGACGAACACCGTGGCGGTCGTCGAGGCGGTCAAGCACCGCCTCGCGGAGATCCGAGAGGTGCTCCCGGCCGACGTCGTCGTCCAGATCATCCGTGATCAGTCGCGTTTCATCGAAAACTCGATCCACGAGGTGCAAGTCCATCTCCTCCTCGCGGCGGTCCTGGTCAGTCTGACGATCCTCCTTTTCATGCGCGACTGGCGGACGACGCTCATCGCCACGCTCTCGATCCCGACGTCGATGATCGCGACCTTCGCCTTCATGGACTTCATGGGCTTCACGATCAACAACATCACGATGCTGGGATTGATCCTCGCGATCGGGATCGTCGTCGATGACGCCGTCGTCGTCCACGAAAACATCTTCCGCCACATGGAGGAATACGGGCTGTCGGCCCGGGAGGCGGCCGCCTCGGCCACCGCCGAGATCGCTCTGGCGGTCGTGGCCACGACGTTCTCGCTCCTTGTGATCTTCATCCCGGTGATCTTCATGGGGGGGAGAGTGGGACGGTTCTTCGTCTCCTTCGGCTATGTCGTCGCGTTCTCGATCCTCATGAGCATGATGATCTCGTTCACGATGACCCCGGCACTCTGCTCGCGCTTCCTCAAGGCCGAAGATGGCCACGCCGCCACGAAGGGTGGCCCGGTGTGGCGGCTCGTGGAGGGGGGCTACATGGCAGCGCTGCGGTTTTCGCTGCGGCACCGCTGGCTCATCGTCCTCCTCTCGATCGGCGTGTTCGCCTCGACCCCGACGCTCATGAAGATCGTCGGCAAGGATTTCGTCCCCCGCGACGACACCAGCGAGTTCGAGGTCGTCGTCACGCTTCCCGAGGGGACGTCGCTCGAGCGGGCCGACGAGGTCCTCGCCGAGGTCGAGCAGCGGCTGCGGGGCGTCCGCGGCGTGACGAAGACGTTCACGACGATCGGCGACACCAGCGGCCGCACCGCCCGCGGCCAGGGGGAGGTGACGCGCGCCGGCATCTACTGCCGGCTGGTCGACCTGGGAGAGCGCGAGTACAGCCAGTTCGACGTCATGCAGGAAGCCCGGAAGATCCTCGTCGATTACCCCGACCTCCGCGCCGCGGTTCAGGACGTGGCGGCGATCTCGGCCTCCGGCTTCCGGCAGGTGATGATCGATTTGAATCTCCGCGGCCCCGACATGGACAAACTCCAGCAGTATTCTCAAACGATCACCGACTGGATGCGGGCCCGGGGCCCCTACGTCGACGTCGACACGAGCCTCTCGTTCCGCAAGCCGGAGATGCGGATCGTTCCCAACCGGGAGCGGGCAAGCGAGCTTGGCGTCTCCGTCCAGGCGATCTCGGCCACGACCAACGTCCTCGTCGGCGGCTTCCCGGTGAGCACCTACAAGGAAGCCGACCAGCAGTACGACGTCTGGCTCCGCGCCGACCGCGGCTTCCGAGACGATCCCGCCGACATCGCCCGGCTCACCGTCCCTTCGTCGAAGCCGGGCATTGGCGTGGTGGAGTTGGGGAACGTCGCCGACTTCGAGGAGGCGCAAGGGCCGAGCACGATCGAACGCTTCTCGCGGCAGCGGCAGGTGGTGGTGTCGGCGAACCTCGAGGGGAAGGCGCTCGGCGAGGGGGTCGACGATCTAGCGGCGTTCGTGAAGACGCTTGACCTCCCGGCCGACTACCGCTGGGAGTTCATCGGACAGGCGAAGAACCTCAACGACACGATGGCCAACTTCGTCATCGCCTTCGCGCTGGCGTTCCTCTTCATGTACATGATCCTCGCGGCCCAGTTTGAGAGCCTCGTCCATCCGATCACGATTCTCCTCGCCCTCCCCCTCACGATCCCGTTTGCGATCTTGTCGCTGATCCTCCTCCGCACGAATCTCGACATCTACGCGATGTTCGGCCTGTTCATGCTGTTCGGGATCGTCAAGAAGAACGGCATCCTCCAGGTCGACTACACGAACGTCCTTCGCAGCCGTGGGGTGCCGCGAGACCGGGCGATCCTCGAGGCCAACGCCGTCCGCCTCCGGCCGATCCTGATGACGACGGTGATGCTCGTCGCGGCGATGATCCCGATGGCGATGGGGGAGGGACCGGGGGCCGCCTCGCGGGCGGGGATGGCGAAGGTGATCCTCGGCGGGCAGGTGCTTTCCCTGCTCCTCACGCTCCTGCTGACGCCGGTGGCCTATTCCCTGTGGGACGATCTGACGGTGTTCGTCCTCGGCCGTGCCCGGGGGGGGAGCGTCGCCGACGGGGAATCGCCGACGGGAGTGGCGGCGGATGCCCACCCCTGATCGTCGCGGAGTGAAGGCGGGCGGAGGATGGCGGGAACGTCATCGGATGCCCTCTGAGGCTTTTGAACCGGATCGGGGACCGGTGCGTATCGATTTCATCCGCGCCTTGGCGTGCGATCGCTGACGGATCCTTGGGAACTGGGTGAGCCTATGAGCCCGAACCGGCGGATGGTGCCCTGCGAGGGATGGTGGGAGCAGGTGTTCCACGGTCGCCAGCCGATGGAGGAGCTCCGGCTGGTCGTCGATGGTCGGGCGGTGGACGGCGTCGGTTCCGACATCATCGGCCCGTTCACGCTCCAGGGGCTGATCGCCGACGACGGCCGGGTGTCGATTCTCAAGGACTACCTCGGCCGCCACTCCGTCCGCTACGAGGGGCAGCACGACGGCGAGGGGCGGATGTGGGGCGTGTGGAGCCTGCCCGGCTTCCATGGCCGGTGGATGATCGCCTTCCGACGCGAGCCCCGCGACGAGCTCGACGACATCCGGCAGCTCGGCCCCGGCGGCTGAGGGCCGGCCGGTGAACTTGCCCCCCCTCTCCCCACTGAGCTACAGTCTTGCTGGGAGAATGGCGTTTTTTCGGGCGTCTTGGCGGCTTTCCAGGCCGCGGGGGCGTCCCCGGGGAGGGAGCGATGGAACGAGTGGCATCGGGTGGATCGACGGCCGGCGGATCCATCGCTCGGCGGGCCTTTCTCGCTCGTGGCCTTGCCGGCGGCCTCTCCGGCCTCTCCGGGCTGTCGGTGGCCGGGGCCCTCGGGCCGACCCGGCTCCTCGCCAACACCGGCCATGCCACGAGCGACGTCTCCTGCATCTTCATCTGGACGCAGGGGGGCACGAGCCACCACGACACCTTCGACCCCAAGCCGCAGGCGTCCGACGGCATCCGCGGCCCGCTCGCCGCAATCTCCACGGCGGTGCCGGGGGTGTTCTTCACCGAGCTGTGCGGGCGGATGGCCCGGGAGCTGGGGCGCTATTCCCTCCTCCGCAGCTGGAATCCGCAAAACGCTGGCCACGGGGTGGCCGACCACTGGTGCATGTCGGGGCGGAACGTCAATCCGACACTCGTCTACCCCTGCGTCGGGTCGGTCGTCTCGCACCAGCATGGCTTCAAGTCGGCCCTTCCCCCGTTCATCCAACTCGGCGCCCACGTCGATCGCACGAGCAACGGAGGCATGCCGGGGGTGCTCGGCTTGGCGCACGGGCCGTTCGAGATTCACGCCGACGCCAACGCCGAGAAGTTCTCGGTTCGGGACATCACCCCGCCACTCGAGATGGAGATGGCGCGGATCGACCGCCGCCGCGCGGTCCTTGCCCGCATCGATCGGCTTCAGCGCCTCGCCGACCGGCAGCCGACCGCCTTCGACGCCCTTGACGAGCATTACAAGACCGCCTTCACGATGATCACGGCGCCGGAGACGAAGCGGGCCTTCGACATCGGTACCGAACCGGCGGCCCTCCGTGACGACTACGGGCGGACGTCCTTCGGTCAGCGGCTCCTTCTCGCCCGCCGGCTCGTGCAATCGGGGGTCCGCTTCGTGACCGTGAGCGATCCCGGTTGGGATCACCACACCGACTGCTTCAACGGCCTGAAAAGCCGGATGCCGGCGATCGACCAAGCGATCCCCGCGCTCCTTATCGATCTCGAGCAGCAGGGGCTGCTCGACAAGACGCTCGTCGTCTGGATGACCGACTTCGGCCGAACGCCGAAGATCAACCCGGCCATCGGTCGCGACCATTGGGCGAGCGCCGGATTCGTCGTCATGGCCGGGGCCGGTGTGCCCGCTGGCCTCGTCCTCGGCGAGACCGACGCCGACGGGGGCGTGCCGAAGACGCACGAGACGTTCACGGAGAACGTCGTCGCCACGATCTACCACAAGCTCGGGCTGCCGCTCGATCTGACCGTCACCGCAGCCGACGGCCGGCCGATCCGGCTCATCGAGGGGGAACCGGTGCGCGAATGGATCTGAGCTCCGGGAATCGCAGCGTGTCGTCGCTGGGGGCTTTCGGCACGATCGCCGGCTTGCTCGCCGTCGCGATCGTGGGCTGGTTGTCGATGGCCGCGTGGGGCCCGGCGGCTGAGGTGGTGCCCGCGGGGATCGCCGTCCACCCGCTCCAGGTCATGCTCGACGGGCGATTCGAACGCTGCCAATTGCTCGTCCGGCCGACGGTGCCACTCGGCACCGCGGCGGAGCGCCTCGACGACCTCACTGGCGCTGCCCGCTTCGCGAGCACGAGCCCCGAGGTGGCGACGGTGTCGGACACGGGAGTCGTCTCGGCGGTGGGCGACGGCGTGGCGCGGATCGACGTGTCGGTCGGCGCTGCCACGACGACGGTGGAGGTCGTGGTGAGCGGTGTCGTTGAGTCAGCGCGGGCCGACTTCGAACGCGACATCCTCCCGGTCATCACCCGGGCCGGCTGCAATGCCGGGGCCTGCCATGCCAGCCAATACGGCAAGGGGGGATTCGTCCTCTCGGTGATGGCGTTCGATCCCCAACTCGACTTCAGCGCCATCGCCGTGGCGTCGCGGGGCCGGCGGATCTGCCCAACCAATCCCGACGGCAGCCTCCTCCTCGGCAAGGCGAGCAACAGGATTCCGCACGGCGGCGGGCCGCGGCTCGCCGCGGGCTCCGCCGACTACGCGCTGCTCGCCTCGTGGATCGCCGCCGGCGCCCCGGGGCCCTCCGGCTCGGCGGTGGCGGTGACCGGCCTCGAGGTCGAGCCCGCCAAGCGCGTGGCCGCAGCAGGCGCGCCGCAGCAGATCAGGGTCGTGGCGACCTATGCCGACGGCCGGCGGCGGGATGTCACGAGCTGGACCCGGTTTGACGCGATGGACGAGGGAGTCGTGAAGGTGTCGCCGTCCGGGATGGCGACGACCGTCGCGAAGGGGCAAGGAGCGGTGATGGCCCGGTTTGGCGGGGAGGCGACGATTGCCACGTTCGTCGTGCCCTTCGCTCCCGACGCCGACCTCTCTGGCTGGACAAGCCCCCATCCGCTCGACGGTGTGGCGGGGGAGAAGTTCGCCGAAATCGGCCTGACGCCGTCGGGGCTCTGTGACGACGCCACCTTTCTCCGCCGCGCCTTCCTCGACGCTATCGGTGGGCTGCCGACGGCCGATGAAGCCCGCGCCTTCCACGCTTCGACGGCGCCAGACAAACGCGCGCGGCTCGTCGACGAATTGCTCGGCCTGACTGGCGACCCGGCCCGCGACCGCCACGTCGATCGCTACGCCGCTTGGTGGAGCTTGAAGTGGGCCGACCTGATCCGCAACAACTCGGCCGTTCTCGGCGAGAGCGGGATGTGGGCTCTCCACAACTGGCTGCGGGAGAGCTTTCGGACGAACAAGCCGTTCGACCGGTTCGTGACCGAGCTGATCACGGCCAAGGGATCGATCTTTGCAAGCGGCCCGGCCAACTATTTCCGCATCGCCAACAACCCCTCCGACCTCGCCGAGTCGACGGCGCAGCTGTTCCTGGGAACACGGCTCCAGTGCGCGAAGTGCCACCACCATCCCTACGAACGGCTCTCGCAGGCCGATTACTACGGCTTCGCGGCCTTCTTCGCCCGCGTCGCCTCGAAGAACAGCGCTGAGTTCGGGATCTTCGGCGGCGAGACGATTGTCGTCGTCAATCCCGCCGGCGAGGTTTCGCATCCCCGCTCCGGCGCGGTGATGAAGCCGACGCCGCTCGACGGGGAGCCGATCGAGAACGGCGAGGATCGGCGGATCGCCCTGGCCGGCTGGCTCACCACCCCGGACAACGCCTGGTTCGCCAGGAACGTCGTCAATCGCTACGTCGCCTATCTCCTCGGCCGCGGTCTCGTCGAGCCGATCGACGACATCCGTTCGACGAATCCCCCGTCGAACCCGGCGATGATGGATCTCCTCGTCGCCGAGTTCCGCGGCAGCGGCCTCGACGTCCGCCGGCTGATGCGGTTCATCATGACCTCCCGGCTCTATCAGCTCGATTCCCAGCCCACCGCCGGCAACGCTGCCGACGAGCGGTTCTACAGCCACTACCGCGTCAAGCGGCTCGGGGCCGAGTCGCTCCTCGATGGGATCGACGAGGCCACCGGGGTGCGGACGAAGTATCCGAGCCTCCCCCTCGGGACGCGGGCGATCGAGCTTCCCGATGCCGCTGCGGCGAACACCAATCCCTTCCTCGTGACGTTTGGAAAACCGAAGCGGGCGAGCGTCTGTGAGTGCGAACGGACCCCGGACGAGAATCTCGCCCAGGCGCTCCACACGCTCAACGGCGACATCGTCGCCACGAAGGTGGCCGATGGATCGGGGCGGGTGGCGAAGCTCGTCGCGGCCGGCACGCCGGTGGCGGCGTGCGTCGAGGAGCTCTATCTCGCCACGCTCTCCCGTCCGCCGACGGCGCTCGAGGCGGCCGATGCGGCGGAGATCGTCGCCGCTTCGCCCTCGCCGACCGAGGGGCTCCAGGATCTCCTCTGGGCGCTGATCAATTCCAAGCACTTTCTTTTCGTGCGGTGACCATGCGTTTCCTTCGTCTGGCCGGGCTCTTCGGGGTCGTCTCTCTTGCCGGCACGGCGGCGGCGCAGACGAACAACAGCTATCCGATGCTCATGAGCCTCCGCCCCACCGCGGCGGTCGTCGGCGCGGTGAGCGAGCACGAGCTCTCCGCCCGCTACAACCTCGCCGGGGCCGAGGCTGTGATCGTTTCCGGGGGAGGCGTCCACGCCGAGATCGTTCCCCTCGAGAGCGAGAAGCCGGAGGATCGGGAGAAGAACGACGTCGCGGCCTCGAAGACGCGGCTGCGGATCCGCTGTGATGCCGATGCGGTTCCCGGGATCCGGGACTTCCGCGTCATCACCCCCCACGGCGCGAGCACGGTCGGCCAGCTCGTCGTGGCCCGCGAGGCGATCGTGGCGGAGCAGCCCGACAACGACACCCTCGAGAAGGCGCAGTCAGTGACCCTCCCGGCCACCCTCTGCGGGGCGCTCGAGAAGGGAGAGGATGTCGACTTGTGGCGGATCCGCATCGAGACTGCCGGGCCGTGGGCCTTCCACCTCGTGGCGCAGCGGCTCCAGAACCGGCTCCACGACATGCAAAGCCGGGTCGATCCCCTGCTTACGCTGCGGACGGTCGCCGGCCAGACGATATCCGCCAGTGACAACGTCCTTGCCGGCGACCCGCTGCTCACCATCGACGCGCTCGAGGCGGGGGACTATCTCCTTGAAGTCCGCGATGTCCGCTATCAGGGGAATGTCGACTGGACGTACGCGGTCGAGGCCTCACCGCGGCCGTTCGCGAGGTCGGTCCACCCGCTGGCCGTGGAGCCCGGCGCTACCGGGCGCTTGAGTCTGTTCACAGGCGGGCCCCTTCCGCTCGGCCCCACGCCAGTGTCGATCCCGGCGGGAACGCCGCCGGGGGTGTTCCGGGTAACGCCGCAGTTCGAGGGGCGCTCACTCGGCGGGGTGGACGTCCTTGTCGCCGCCGAGCCGATCCTCCTCGAGCCCGCGACGCCGCCGGCGCTCGCCCAGGCGGCGGATGGGTCCGCGGCTCAGGAGACGACGCCGACGCTGGCGATCGGCAGTCCGTCGGTCGTCTGTGGCGATCTCGACAGCCCGGGGCAGGTCGACCGCTTCACGCTCACCGCCAAGGCGGGGGAGGCGTTTGCCTTCGAGGTGTTCGCCCGCCGGCTCGGATCGAATCTCGACGCCAAGCTACGGATCCTCAAGCCCGACGGGACGCTCCTCACCGAAGCCGACGATGCCACGTATCAGCGCGTCCTCTCCGCCGATCCATATCTCGAGCGCTTTGCCGCTCCGGCGGATGGCGACTTCACGATCGAGATCCGCGACCTCCACGGCCGCGGCGGAGCGGGCTATCCCTACGCGCTGCGCGTCGGGCCCGCTTCCCCAGGTTTCGTCCTCGAGGCCGACACCGACAAGACCCTCCTCGCCCCGGGGCTCGCCGCGCCGATCTACGTCCGTGCCCTGAGGCGGGCTGGCTTCAGCGGCGACATCGACTTGCACGTGGACGGCCTCCCCGCCGGGGTGACGGCCGTCGCCGGTCGGATCCTGGCCACCGGCAACGACGGCTGCATCTGGCTTCAGGCTGCCGCCGACGCGCCTCCCGGATGGGGGAATGTCACGATCACCGGGAGCGCGGAAGTCTCCGCGGCCGACGGATCGAAGGCCACGATTCAGAGCCGCGCCGATCCCCTTCAGGAGATCTACATGCCGGGGGGCGGGCGCGGGCATTATCCGGTCGATCTCCACACCGTCTCGGTCGCCAAGCCGATGGATGTCCGCGGGATCACGGTCAGCAGCACGGAGGTGGTGCTCGAGCCGGGGGGCTCGCAGCGCCTCGAGATCACCGTCGAGCGGGCCCCCGATTACAAGGGAAACATCACCCTCGACATGATGCTCCAGCACCTCGAGACGCCGTACGGCAATCCACTCCCCAAGGGGGTGAAGATCGACGGTGCCCGGAGCAAGACGCTCCTCACCGCCGGCGAATCGGTCGGCCACATCACGCTTGCGGCGGCCGCCGATGCCCCGGCGGTGGAGCGGCAACTCGTCCCGGTGACCGTCCATGCGACGATCAACTTCGTCATGAAGCACACTTTCGCAAGTGCCCCCGTGCGTGTCTCCGTCAACCGTCCCTGACTCGGCGAGGAATCCTCCTCCAAGCTGCATGCCCGCCCCCTTCGACCACCGCTATCCCTCTGTCGACGATCTACGGACGGCGGCCCGACGCCGGATCCCCGGATTCGTGTTCGACTTCCTCGATGGCGGCTGCCACGACAACGTCAATCTGGCGGGCAACGCCGCCGATCTCCGCGACGTCAAGCTCCATCCGTTCTATCTCGCCGATCATGGTCCGGTGTCGCTCGAGACGGAGCTCTTCGGGCGGTCGTGGGGAGCGCCCCTGGGCGTTTGCCCGGTGGGGCTCCAGGGGCTGATCTGGCCCGGGGCCTGCGAGGCCCTCGCCCGGGCCGCCACGACCCGAAGGCTCCCCTTCATCCTCAGCACCTGCACGACCGCGAGCCTGGAGACGATCGGGCGGATCACGGAGGGGGCGTTTTGGTTCCAACTCTACAACCCGGTCGATCCCGCCGTCCGGGAGGATCTCCTCGCCCGCGCCGAGCGGGCGGGGTGCGAGGTGCTCGTCGTCCTCGCCGATGTCCCCACCTTCGGCTACCGTCCCCACGACATCCGCAACCAATTCGCCGTGCCGCCTCGGTTGACGGCGCGGACGATCCTCCAGATGATCCTCAGGCCATCCTGGGGAATGACGATGCTCAGGGGCGGCAAGCCGACGCTTGCCTCGCTCACCCCCTACATGCCGGCGAACATGGATCTCCGCCAACTCGCCGACTTCATGGATCGGACGTTCACCGGCCGGCTCACCGGCGACGATCTCGCCCGGCTCCGCGACCGCTGGAAGGGGAAGATGGTGCTCAAGGGGGTGGCGACGGTCGAAGATGCCGAGATCGCAGTGGCCCGCGGGGTCGACGGGATCATCGTCTCCAATCATGGCGGCCGACAGCTCGATGCCGGGCAGTCGTCGATCCGGGCCCTCGGGCCGATCGTCGACGCGGTGGGACGAAAGACGACCGTGATGCTCGACAGTGGCATCCGCTCCGGCCCCGACATCGCCCGAGCGCTGGCCAGCGGGGCGAAGTTCACGTTTCTCGGCCGGGCGTTCATGTATGCCGCCGCGGCCCTCGGTGACCGGGGCGGCGACCACGCCGCGGAGATCCTCTCCCGTCAGCTTCTCCAGGTGATGGAGCAGATCGGCTGCGAACGTGTCACCGACCTCCCCCGCCACCTCGTTCGCTGAGCCCGGCTCCTTCAGAGGACGATTGGCGTCGCCGAGTTTCGCCAATCCCGGGGAGTGAACGGCGGGATCGGGAGCGGCTCGAGCCTCGCCGTCCCCTCGCGCCAAAAGTGGGCAAACGGCCGACGCTCGCCGGTCTGGTAGAGGTGGCGCAGGAAAGCGAAATCGCAGGCTGACATGTCGGCGAGCCAGCCATCATGGTCGCGGATGCCGGCCTCGTGGAACACCTGCTGGCTGTACGCACACGCCTCGCGCTCGTAGGCCTCGAGGCGATCGAGCATCGCGGAATCCGGGTTTAACGGCCGCGTCATCCCCAGCCGCCGATCCTCGGCGCTCGTATTCCACTGGACGGTGTGCCCGAAGAGATGGGCGACGAGGAACAATCTCGTCTCGGCGTCGTTGGTGAGGCCGATGACGATCTCCGCGCCGTCGAGATCTCCCTTCGCGGGGGGCAGAACGTCGCGGGTCGCGACCCGGACTCCGTATCGCCCCTCGACGACCCTCGACACCTGTTCGAAAGCTCGTGCGAAGCCCTGCTCGCTCACTTCCCGGTCCTCTTCGGCTCGCGGCGCCGACCCTCCCTGGAAACGCTCCGCATCACCGGCCGCGTCTCGTCGTCGCCGGCCTCGTCGATCTCGAGGGCCCGGAGGGCCGATTCGACGTCGTCATATTCCGCCATCCGGACGACATCGGCAAGGGGGATCCAGTGGCGCCGCGCCGGCGGCGGCGCTGCCCCTCTGGCCCCTGGGATCTCCAGGCCATCGGGCTGGATCCCGGTGAGGAAAAAGAGGTTTCCGAGCCGTTGGATCCGCGCCTTGGCGAGGGCCCAGGGGGGAGCGGGAAGGAGATCGTCTTCGTACTCGAGGGTAAAGACGACGACGCTGTCTTGAAAATCGTGCTCCCCCTGCTCCTCCGACCGCTCGGCGGCGTTCGCCGTGATGGCGAGGATGAGCAAGGAAAACGTCAGGGCACAACGCAGCAGCATGATCGATCGGGTCCCCGGAGGCTTGGCATCCACGCACTCCCCACCATCCTACCGGCGCGCCACGGCCGGCGCCAGCCTCGGCGGAGGAGCGTTTCCGGCGACTCAAGCGATCCCGGGATGGTATGGTCGATGGCCGTCTTGGCACGTGACCCAGAGCTTGGTACGGGAGTGGGAATGAAGCGCATCGTCCTCATCATCGCCGCGGTGCTCCTCACGGCCGCCGTGGTTGCCGTCGGGATGTTTGTCGCCCGCCACGATTGGGCGGTCGAGGAATTGATGGCGGAGATCCACGAGGGGCCATCCTCGCCGTACGCCCGGATCAATGCCCAAGCGACGGCTGCCGTCCCCGAGTGGGAGAAACTCGACGTCGTTCTCGCTCCCCTCGACGAGATGGCCAGGGCGCTCTTGGCCGCCAACGATCCCACGATCCGCGACTCCTCGGCCGGCTACGTCGAAGCGGTCGGGACGCTGCGGACGGCGATCACCGACCGCGACCTGCCCGCCTTCCAAATCGCCTCGCAGAGCCTGCGGAAGTCGTGTGCCGATTGCCACTTCCAAGGGGGCGTCGGTGGCGACCTTCCCTCCCGCTGAGGTCCCGTCCCGAGGGCGCTGGAACCGCCCTGAGAACGGCCTGCGATGGATTCCCCGGTCGGCTCGGCCGATACTTCTCCGGCCCGCTCCCCTGCCCCGCATCGAGCCCTTCGTCCCGCCGCCGCATGAACGCCAACTCCATCCGCTTTGCCGACCGGTGGCTCGGTCTCCCCGCCTGCGCGGTACTCACGCTCTTCCGCAGGCTCTTCGACCGCCGACGTCCGACCGGCCCGGTGAAACGGATCCTGTTCCTCAAACTCGTCGAACAGGGGGCCACGGTCCTCGCCTACCCGGCCCTCCGGGCGGCCGTCGAGAAGGTCGGCCGGGAGAACGTCTACTTCATGGTGTTGGCCGAGAATCGGCCGATCCTCGATCTCCTCGACGTCGTTCCACCGGAGAACGTTGTCGTGGTGCCCACCGGAGGGCTTGTGAAGACCCTCCGTGGGATGCTCGGGGCTCTTCTGAGGATCCGAGCAGCCCGGATCGATGCCGTCATCGACTATGAACTTTTCTCCCGCGCCTCCGCCGTGCTCGCCTATGTCAGCGGCGCTCCCCGGCGGATCGGCTATCACAGCTACCACGGCGACGGCCCGTGGCGCGGCGATCTCATGACGCATCGCCTCGTCTGCAATCCGCATCTCCACATGCAGACGGTGATGTCGCTGATGGTGGAGGCCGTGGGGCGCGACCCGCATGACCTTCCTGCCCTCGATCTCGACATCCGCTCGCTCGACGCCGATCTGAAACGCTTCGTGCCGTCGGCGGCGGAGGCCGACGAGGTCCGTGGCATCATCCTCGCTGCCTCGGGGGCTTCCGATGCGGGGCCGCTGATCCTCCTCAACGCCAATGCGAGCGACCTGTTGCCGCTGCGGAAATGGGACAGCGACCGCTACGTCGATCTTGCCCGTCGGCTCCTGCCGACACATCCCGAG
The DNA here is from genome assembly GCA_903951635.1 of uncultured Planctomycetaceae bacterium. Taxonomy (GTDB): domain Bacteria; phylum Planctomycetota; class Planctomycetia; order Pirellulales; family UBA1268; genus QWOP01. The sequence goes on along the minus strand of CAJBCV010000087.1, from coordinate 14,681 downwards.
TTGCGGATCGCCTTCACCGGGGCGCCGTCGGAGGCCGCTGCGGCCAAGGCGCTCGTGCGGAAGGTCGGCGATCCACGCTGCTTCTCGCTCGCCGGGAAGACGACGATGCGGCAGTTGATCGTCCTCTACACCCTCGCCGATCTCCTCGTCACCAACGACAGCGGCCCGGCCCATTTCGCGTCGCTCACCGGGATCGACGTGATCACGCTGTTCGGCCCCGAAACGCCGGCGGTGTTCGGGGTCCGCGGCCCCTTGAGCCACATCCTTCACGCCGGGCTTCCCTGCTCGCCGTGCGTCAACGCCGCCAACAACCGGCTTTCGGCCTGCCGCAACAACCTCTGCATGCAGGCGATCACCGTCGACCGGGTCGAGGCGACGGCCCAGCGGGTGCTCGCCGAACGCCGCGAACGCCTCGGCAAGGCGACCTGAGGTCGCGGCCTCCGGAGTGGCCCCAGCGGCCCCCTGGTGCGTGATCTACCAGAGCGCTTTCCAATAGGCCGCGATCCCCTCCTCGAGTGTCATCAGGGGCTTGGTCCAACCGGCATCGCGGAGCCGGGTGATGTCAGCCGCGGTGTAGGCCTGATACTGACCGCGAAGGTCATCCGGAAAGGGAATCGTCACCGGCGGCGGGCTGCCGGTGACGGCCGATACGATTCGCCCCATGTCCCCGAACGACCGGGGGATGCCGGTACCGACGTTGAACACTCCGGTGTGGCCCCGACCGGCGAGCGCCGCGTCGAGGAAGAAGAGATTCACGGCGGCCACGTCGGCGACGGCGATGAAGTCGCGGAGGAAGCCATCGCTCCCTTCGAAGAGGCGCGGCGCCTCACCGCGTTTGACCGCCCCGAAGCAGTGCCAGGCCACGCTCGCCATCCGCCCCTTGTGCCCTTCGCCTGGGCCGTAGACGTTGAAATAGCGGAGGCCCACGACGGGAACGGTGGCGACGCGGTCGGTGCGATGGACATGCTGGTCGAAGGCCCACTTCGAGAACGCATAGGGCGTGCGGGCGTCCTCGCAGGCGGGCTCCTCGCGGAAGCCGTTGCGGCCGTCGCCGTAGACGGCGGCTGAGCTGGCGTAAATGAACGGGCAGCGGTGGGCCTCGGCAAGGGCGAGGAGAGACTTCGAGAACGCGTAGTTGAGCCGCATCACGGCCCGGCCGTCCCGCGCGGTCGTGTCGACGCAGGCCCCCTGGTGGAGGATGGCGGTAAGGGGGGGAAGGGAATCGATCGACTGGAGGAGCTCGTCACCGTCGAGATAGTCGGCGAACGACTTCCCCGCGAGGTTGGCACACTTCGATCCCTCGGTGAGGTCTTCGACCACGATCACGTCGTTGCGGCCCCGGGCGTTGAGGGCCGCGAGGATGTTCGAGCCGATGAAGCCGGCGGCGCCGGTGAGGAGGATCATGGAGAGGGCTTCCGCGACGCGAGGATGTGATCGACGATGTTCGTCGTGGAGACGTTCGCCACGAACAGCGGGGTCACCACTCGGCCGCCGCGGGCCAAGACGAGATCGCCCCCCACGACGTCGGCGGCCTTGTAGTCGGCTCCCTTGATGAGGACGTCCGGCTCGAGAGCCCGGATCAGTTCCAGCGGGGTGTCTCCGTCGAACTCGCTCACCCAGGCCACGCTCGACAGGGCTGCGAGCACTGCCTGCCGGGCGGCGGAGGTGACGTACGGCCGAGGCGCGCCCTTCAGCCGCGTCACCGACGCGTCGGAATTCACCCCGACGACGAGGAGGTCGCATTCCCGCGCCGCGGCTTCAAGGAGGGCAACGTGGCCGTGGTGGAGGATGTCGAAGCAGCCGTTGGTGAATCCGATCTTCTTTCCCTCCCCCCGCGCTTGGCGGACGGCGCTTTTGAGCGCTTCGAGCCCGAGCACCTTCCCCTGGGCGATCGTCGACTGGGTGTCGATGGCGGCGAGGACCTCGCTGCGGGAGATCCGTGCGGCGCCGATTCGCGACACCTGGAGACCGGCGGCGACGTTGGCGAGCACGCAGGCGTCCTCGAGCGGCAGTCCTTCGGCGAGGGCCACCGCCAACATCGCCACCGCCGTATCGCCGGCTCCGGTGACGTCGAAGACCCCCTTCGCCTGGGTCGGGATCACCGCGACCCGGCCCTCGGAGACGACGACCATGCCCTGCTCGCCGAGCGTGACGACGACCGCCGCGATGGAGAATCGGGCGCGGATCGATTCGGCCGCGCGGATGGCGTCGTCGCTGTCGCGGATCGGGAATCCGCAGACGGCCGTCGCTTCGCTCCGGTTCGGTGTGATCACCGCGGCGTTGCAATAGCGGCTGAAGTCGGAGCCCTTCGGATCGACGATCGTGGGGATGCCGGCCCGCGCAGCCCCCTCGATCACCGCCCGGCAGACGGCCGCGTCGCAGACCCCTTTGGCGTAGTCGGAGAGGATCGCGACCCGGGCAGCCGGAAGGTGCGTGGCGACGCGGGCGAGGATCTCGGCTCGGGCCACGCCGTCGGTGAGCGGCGACTCCTCGTCGAAGCGGGCGATCTGGGAGTGTCCGGCGAGGAGTCTCGTCTTGGTCGTCGTCGGAATCGTGGGGGTATCGACGATCGTGGCCGTGTTCACGTCGGCTTCCCCCAAAACCCTCCGGAGGAGGTCGGCGGCGGGATCATGCCCCACCGCGCCGATGAGCACCGGGGTGCCACCCATCGCGCCGACGTTGGCCGCCACGTTCCCCGCACCACCGGCACGCTCGAAGGTGCGGCGCACGTGGAGCACCGGCACCGGTGCCTCGGGGGAGATCCGTTCCACCGGACCGTCCAGATAGCGGTCGAGCATCAGGTCGCCGACGATCAGGACCGGAAGGCTTTGGGAGGTCGCGGGGCGGAGGGATCGCTCGGGTATCACGGTGGCCTCTTGGGGACCGATTCACGATCTCCCGCCCAGGGCCTTCGCCACAGTCCGCTCGGGGAAGACGGGCGTCTCGGGGCCACCGTTGGTGGCTCGGTGGGGCGGGATGGCCCTTGAATCGTGCCAAGATCATACCCCAAACTGCCACGATGGAAGACCAGCCGCCACCTCTCCCGCGCTCGATCTCTGAGCGCTCGCCGGAGGCCTTGTTCCTCGATCGGGACGGGACGCTCATCGAGCACAAGCCCTACCTCTACGATCCCGCCGGAGTCGTTCTTCTTCCCGGTGTGCGCGAAGCGCTGCTGCGGGCGAAGCAGGCGTCGATTCGGCTCTTCCTCTTTACCAACCAATCGGGGGTGGGTCGGGGGATGTTCACCATGGCCGACGTCGACGCGGTGAACCGACGGATGCTCGACCTCCTCGGGCTTGGTCCCGACTTGTTCACGGCGATCTGCGTCGCGCCGGAGCATCCCGACGGGCCCTCCGTCTACAGGAAACCATCGCCGCGATTCATCGAGGAGACGCTCGCCCTCCATCGCATCGATGGCGATGCGGCGTGGATGCTCGGCGACTCTGCAGTCGACTGGGAGGCGGGGCTGAATGCGGGCATTCAGGTGGCTGCGGTCGTCCCCGATCCGCGGGCTCCGAAGGACCTCGAGACGAGGATCCGCCTCGGGGTGCCGGCCTTCGCCGGAGTCCTCGAATGGCTGCGGGGGACGACGCTCAACGTCCCTTGGAACTGAGACGCCTGAGGGGCCGTGGGCGAATCGCTCACGGCTCCTCAGGCGTTGGCGAAGCTACCGATCAGACCGGCGGCCGATCGTCATCGGAGCCGATCGTGGCCCCGTCCGGGCGGCGACGGTCGCCCCGCGACGCTTGCCGATCGACGACCTCGTGCCGGATCCGGTTGGATTTCTCGAGGGCACTGACTTCGATGAAGATCGGCTCGAGGGAGGCCTCCGTGCCGGTCCGCACCAACGTTGGCCGGGGCGTTGCGTCGGAAGGTGCCTTCGGCCCATCACCCGCCGGGCGGATGGGCAAGGAGGCCGGGAGTCCGGAGGGCGATCCCGCCGAGCCTGCCGCCGTGAACAGATCCGCGGTCAGTCGAGACACCGTGCCGGCGACGTCGACAGCCGTTGCTGCCGCCGGTACCGATGTGGCGATGAGGGGACGCGGATCGGCGATCCCCTGCGGATTGGTGTTCCCCGAGGCCAACGCGAAGCTGGTGCTTGGCTCCTGGGTGCCGGTGATCCTCGTGGCGGCCGCGTCGTACTGGTAAACCCGGTCGGTACTGGCGTCGACGGTCCAAATGTTGCTGACGTTGTCGGGGTCGATCGTGATCCCGGTGGGACTCGGGTTGGTGGTCGAGAGCATCCAGCTGCCCTGAAGCGCCCCGGCGACGGTGTACTTGAAGACCCGGTCGGTGGCGACCGTATCGTTCACCACCCACAGGCTCGTGCCATCGGTGACGAGATCCTTGGAATCGAGGTTGGCCGCGTTGAGGGCGAAGCTCGACGTCGGCGACACCCGGCCGCTCCGAAGGAGCGCTCCACCGGTGAACTTGTAGACCCGGTCGCCCGAAGGGTCGACGACCCACAGATCGTTCCCCCACACCGTCACCCCCTCGGGCCTCCCCGCGCCACGCGGCGTCCACTGGCCGAGGAGCCCACCGGTGCTCGAGTAGACGAAGATGTTGCCCCCGCCGTCGACGACCCACTGCGTCGTCCCCGTCGGATTGGAGGCCACGCCCAGGGCCCGCCGCGCACTGAGGATGTTGCTCCCCACGGTCGTCCCGTTGACGGCGTACTTGAAGTTCGCCCCGCTCGTGCCGTCGGCGACGAAGAACTTGACCGCCGGGATCACCACCGTGATCGAGACCGTGGCCGGGGCCGAAAGCAGAAGTCCGTCGGAGGCCCGATAGGTGAAGCTGTCGCTTCCGGAGAATCCGGCATTGGGCGTGTAGCTGAACGAACCGTCGGCGTTGAGGACGACGCTGCCGTTGGCCGGTCCCGTGGCGATGACCGGCGTGAGGATGTCCCGGTCGACGTCGGTGTCGTTCGCGAGGAGGCCCGGCGCGAAGACGTTGAGCGTCTTGTCCTGGTTCGCCGTGTAGGCATCGGCCACCGACACCGGGGCGTCGTTGATCGGATTGACGGTGAGGGTCACCGTCACGGTGTTGGAATCGTCCCTCGAGCCGTCGTTGACCTTGTAGCTGAAGCTGTCGGTGCCGGTAAAGTTGAGGAACGGCGTGTAGGTGAACGCCCCGGTGGGACTGAGGGCGATCGTTCCCCGCAGTGGCGCCGAGACGAGGATCGCCCGGAGGGGATCGCCGTCGATGTCGAAGTCGTTGGCGAGGAGCCCGGGAGCGGCGACGCCGAACGTCGTGTCTTCGTTGGTGGCATAAGCCTCCCCGGTAGCAACCGGGACGTCGTTGACCGGCACGACCTGAATCGTGACGGTCGTCGGCAGGGAGGCAGTCGCCCCGTCGGTCGCGGCGTAGGTGAAGGAGTCGAGGCCGTTGTAGTTGGGGTCGGGCGTGTAGATGAAGGTGCCGTTGGCCGCGAAGGCCACGACCCCGTGAGCCGGATTGGTGACAAGCACCGCCGTGAGGAGATCCCCCTCGGCGTCGGTGTCGTTGATGAGGACGGTGTCGAGGCCGGAATCGAACTGCGAATCCTCGTCGACGATGTAGCGGTCGCCCACCGTGAGGGGCGCGTCGTTGACCGGGGCGACGAGGATCGACACCGTGGCCGCGAGCGAATCGACGAAGCCGTCGTTGACGACGTACGTGAACGAGTCGGGGCCGGAGTAATTGAGCGCGGGCGTGTAGACGAACGCTCCCGTCGCATCGAGGAGAAGCGTTCCGTGCGCCACGCCCGTCACGAGCCGCGCCGTGAGGAAATCGGCGTCAGCGTCGACGTCGTTGGCGGTGATGCCGGGGGCCGCGACGACGAGGGCGGTATCCTCGAAAGCGTCGTAGACGTCGTCGGCGACGATCGGCACCGTGTTGGCGTGCGGGAGGACGACGGTGACCGTCGCGACGTTGGAATCGAGCACCCCGTCGTTGACGACGTACGTGAACCGGTCGGTGCCCCGGAAGCCAAGGATCGGCGTGTAGGTGAAGGATCCGTCCCCGAGGAACGTGACGACACCGCGCGTCGGAGCCGTGACGAGCCTGGCTGTCAGAGGATCACCGTCAGCGTCGACGTCATTGGCAACGACGCCCGGCGATACGACTGCCAGCAACGCCTCATCGATCCCCGCATAGGTGTCGTCGACCGCGGTCGGGGCGTCGCTCACCGGGAGGATCGTGATCACGAAGGTCTGCGGGGCACTTGTGTCGACCCCGAGCAGCCCGGTGCCGCCGTTGTCCTGCGCCTGGACGGTGACCAGCGCCGTGCCGAAGGCGTTTGCCGCCGGAGTGAAGGTGAGCGTCCCGTCGGTCGAAATCGACGGGGCTACCGAGAAAAGCCCGGGGTTGTCGGTCGTGGCAAGGAAGCTGACGACCTGGGCCGATTCATTCACCGGTCCGGGGCTGATGTTCGTCGCCCAGCCGGCGATCGACTGGGGAAGGGCATCCTCAGAGACGGTCTGATCGACGCCGCCGGTGAACGACGGGGCGACGTTGGGGACGTAATGGCCGAAGTCGGACGAGGTGTGGATCTCGCCGTCGTAGAGATCGTCGAACTGGTAGCCATCGCCGATGACCGGTGTTCCCAGGACGACGGGGATCGAGCCGACGACGACGTTTGTTCCAGCGCGGACGAACTGGAGATCGAAGCGGTAGGGACGGCCGTCGCCGACGAACTCGATGTTGAAGTTCGCCGTCTGGCCGGCACCGACGCCGGCGATCGTGCCGGTGTGGTTGACGATCTTGACGCGCGGATCGGAGGCACGGACGGTGAGATCCATGGCGATATTCGTGACCGCGTTCTCGATGGCGCTGGTGATCCCGCTGGCCACCGTCGCCCCGAAGCCGGTCGTGATCTGGAAATAGAACGGATCGCCCGGGTCGATCGGATCGATCGTGCCGTTGGCGATCGTCGTGGTGGATCGATTGACCGCACCGGTCAGCTTTGCCAGGGCCTCGAGCCCTTGACGGGGAGCGAACGCCGGTTCGGCATTCGTGCCCAGCCCGATGACGAGGGCCCCGAGCGCGTTGAGGCCGGTGACCGTCTCCTGGAATCCGGCCCCGGCGCTGTACGGGGTCGTGCCTCGCGAGGCTGCGGTCAAATCGGTGACCGGCAGCGCGACGCCGCCGGTGCCGGTGAGGACCGTTTCCCCCTTCGGCTGATAGGCGAAGCCGGTGTCGGTGGCCGTGAGGATGACCGGAAGGGCCCCGGCGCGGAAGCCGCCACCGCCGATGTTGCCGTCCGGCGCCAGGACGTTGTTGGTCGGATCGGGGACGAACGATGCGAAGCTCGGAACGTCGCCGCTCGCTCCGGGCGTGAGCTGGGTCGAGGCCAGACCCGCCGGGCCGCTGTCGCTGATCGTGGCATTGTTGTTGCCGTCGAAGCCGATGCCGGTGACGAGTTGGTAGAGCGCCTCGATGTCGGTCTCGGGGCCGTCGCCGCCGTAGCCGGGGGCCATCCGGTCGAGCGCGGATTGAATCGAGAGGCTGAATCCGGGCGTGGCCGAGGCCACGATCGGCTGGTTGAGGGTGAACGGCCGACCGGAGGAGTACTCGGAAGCGAAGTTGGCGTATTCCTCGAATCGGCCGACGCCGAATCCGAAGTCGACTCCGGGAAGGGCCGTCTGGAGCGTGCTGATGATCGTCGGGAAGGCCGCTCGCACCAGCGGACTGTTGCCGGCGAAGCTCCCCGTGTCGTCAAACAGCAGGAAGACGTCGACCATCGTCGTCACACCACCGCCACCGGGGAGCGTGATGCTCACCGCTTGGCTGAACACCTCGCCGGCGGCCAGTGAGGCCGTGATCACCCCCGGCGTCACCATGCCGACGGTGTTGTTGCTCGTCCCCGCTGGCCAGAGGATGCCTCCGGTCGTCTGCGGGAACGTCTGAATGCCATGGGTGGCATCCTCGCGGACAACGTAGGCGCCGGGGGTCAGCCCGTAGAAGTGGTAGGTACCATCGTCGCCGGTGATCGAGCGCGGCTCGTCCAGATCGCAAATGTTGTTGCGGTTGGAGTCGATGAACACGCCGACGCCCGGCCGGAGGTGCTCGCCGGCGTCGCGGACATGGTCGGCATCGGTATCGTCAAACACGACGCCATGGATCTCGTTGGCGCGGTAGCGGTTCGCGAAGTCGACCGCCGTCTGGCTCGTCGGTCCGACCGTCACCACCCGGGACGTCGCCGTGGCAGCGGTGCCGCTCATCTCCGCCGGTAGCACCTCCCGGACCACGTACGTGCCCCGGGGAAGATGTGCGAAGGAGTAGGTGCCGACCTCGTTGACGGTTGGCGTGAAGTAGAGATCGGTGCTCGTGACCGTCGAGGGCTCGGTCGGATCGGCGACGCCATTGTCGTTGATGTCGACGTAGACGGTGATCCCGCTCAGACCACGCTCGGCCGGTCCCCGGAGGCCGTCGTTGTCGGCATCGGAGAAGATCGTGCCACCGATGGTGTAGGACGCGGTCTCGAAATTGGTGAACACCACGCCCGTCCGGGCTTCCCCGTTGAGCATCGAGATGGTCACGACGCCGCCGGGATGGTTCGTGGAAGCAAATCCGGTCTGGATGACCTCGCGAATCGTTGTCCGGCCGTAGGGAACCCCGCTGATCGTGTAGGCACCGGCGTCGTCGGTCGTGGCGACCGGCTCACCGACGTCGAGGAGCGCGTTGGCGTTGGTGTCGGCATACACCACCCAACCCGACAGCGGGACGTCGGTCGGATCGACGAGGCCGTTGGAATTGAGGTCGCCGTACACATTCCCCGAGACGGAGCCGTCGACCGGCTGAAGCCTGTAAAAATCGACCACGTGGGAGCCGCCGACGGCGACGTTGACGCTGGCAACCGTGCTCCTTCCGATCGTGGTGATCCAGCCGGCGTCGAGGACTTCCCTCACGACCTGGGGACCGGCAGGAACGCGGCCAAACGAGTACGTGCCGTCCGCGGACGTCACGGCCGTCGGCTCGGAGGGGCTCTGCACGCCGTCACGGTCGGTGTCGAGGTACACCATCGCGCCAGCCAGCCCAGCCTCGGTCGGATCGCGGAAACCGCTGCCGTTGGCGTCGTTCCAGACCGTCCCCGTGATCGTTCCGATCCGCTCCCGATTGCCGAAATCGATGCCGGTGGTGATCCCACCGTTGAGTTGGAGGAACGAGCGCGAAGCCGACAGGGGGTTGGTTGTCACCCAGTCGGCCGGGACAACCTCGCCGACGCTGATCGGTCCGTAGGGGACTGCGGCGAAAGCGTATGCCCCCGAAGGATCGGTGAGCGTGCTCTGCTCCCCGACGTCGAGGGCACGGTTGCCGTTGGTGTCGAGGAACACCTGCCAACCGGAGACGCCTGCCTCGTCGGCTGAACGGGCGCCATTGCCGTCGGCATCGTTGAACACGGTGCCACTGATCGACCCGAGCGCCGGAACAAGGTCGAAGAAATCGACCGTGCTGATACTCCCGAGCGTCACCGGGACGGTGCGGGCCGACGGGGCGCCGAGGGAACTCGACCATCCGGCCGGGACGTCCTCGGCGACCGTGTAGGTGCCGGTGTGGATGTCGGCGAACGAGTAGCCACCGGAGGCGTCGGTGATCCTCGACGGCTCTCCTCCGTCGGCGACTCCGTTGCCGTTGAGATCGACATACACGGTCCGGCCCGCGAGCGCCGGTTCACCGAGGCCTGCCGCTCCGTCACCATCGAGGTCGTTGCGGACGGTTCCCTGAATCGTGCCCACCTGCGGAACGAGATTGCCGAAGTCGGCCCGGGATGCCACCCCTGCGGCAACACTGACGGTCCGGCGATCGAAGCCGCCGACGATTGGGAACAGCCCCCCGCCCGTCGTCGGGCGCATGCCGTCGGCAGGGATCTCGAAGACGGTCGCCGAGCCGACGGCGACGGTCGGGAATCGGTAGGTTCCATCGGCCGTCGTCACGGCCGATGGCTCGCCCGGATTGAGGATCGCGTCACCGTTGGTGTCGAGGAACATCGCCCATCCGCCGATCCCCGGTTCGCCCGGCTCCCGGGTGCCGTTCTCGTTGGCATCCTGAAAAACGGTGCCGGTGATCGAGCCGGTCGTGGCCGGGAGGACGACGTTGGGGAAGCTCGCCCGCTGGTCGCGACCATTGCGGATCCGGGCCACTTGGCTGTTGGTAAATCCGGGCGTCGGCGCGAAGCCCGCCGGCACGACCTCGACGACAGTGGCGTTGCCGGCGGTCAGGCCGAGGATCGCGTAGCGGCCGTTGATGTCGGTGACGGCACTCCGTTCGCCGGCATTCAAGACACCGTTGGCGTTGGTGTCGACGAACACCGTCCAGCCGGCGAGGCCGTTCTCGGCGGGGTCGTTGATGCCGTTGCGATTGACGTCGTTGTAGACGGTGCCCGAGACGTCACCGACGAGCATCCTCCGCGACTCGAGTGGCTCGACGTTGAACGGCCTGCGACGACGAAGCGACGCCGGCTTCCGCGATCGCGCCTCGAGGAATCGCGGGCTGCTTCTCCACGGGCGACACCGGCTCGAGACGCGACGCTTCATCGGAAAACTCCACTGAGAAACACCCACGACTCGACAGGCCGTCATGGGGACCGGTGATTGACGTCCGATTCCGCTCCGGAATCTTTGCATGGCGTCCAATCCATGAGCGGGAGCATACGCTTTGAGACAGGAATGCCGTGGGGCAATTCGCTGACAATCTCGACATCGCTGCCCTTACGCTTGCGATCCCGCAAGGAGGCCGTTGCGCAATCGCATCGCCACGACGCGTCTTGAAAATAAACGCAGGCCACGCTGGGGAAATGCAGCGATGCCGGCGTTGGCGTTACCTGTCTGCCGTCACTGTCCGTGTTGGCGCATCGCACCGATGATCCCGTCGGAAATCTCCTTCGAGATTCGCCCCTGCTGGGTGATGTCGCTGATGCCGGTCGCAGTCGCGGCGGCGCGGCCGATCATCACGGTCGGATTGAAGCCCGCCACGGCTCCGATCGGCACCGCCCCCGGGGTCATCCGTCCCTTGTCGGAGGTGTCGAGGACGAAGAACGCCTGCCCCCCGGCGGTCTGCGGATCACACAGGACGACGTCGACCCCCACCTTCTTGTTGCCAGCGCCGAAGCCGACGAGGCCGCGCGCCGCAGCGCTGCCGTCGTCGAGGGTCACGACCTCGCCGCGGAGTTGCCAGCCGTCGGCAGGCGGCTGGTCGGGGCGATTCCAAAACACGACCGGGAGCCCGGCGGCGGCGAGCGCGTTGGCCACTTGCTGCGCGATCGACCACCCGGCCGGTGCCTGACGGTCGAAGCCGGCCACCATGTCGGAGACGCGGGGGCGCTCCGCCATCATCCGCCGCAGCGGGCCCTGGGGGAGGCCGGCGGCGGCCGACTGCTGGAGCTGCTGCTCCAAGCCCGGCTCCATCGGAAAGGGGACGACATAGATCCGCGCCGGCGGCCGCGCCGGCCAGGGGATCGCCGCCGCGACGGGCGCGGAAGTCGTGGGCCCGATGGAGAAGCCCTGAGCGAGGCATCGGCTGCCGGGATCGTGCCCTGCCGCGACGAGGACGAGGAGCAGGCCGCGGCCCAGGACCATGGCGGCCCGCGGCGCGGAAGTGAGGGAAGGCATGGGCATCTCGCGTTGGTGGGGCCAAGCCTGAGGGCGTGGAGGCTCGATGCCGCTGGGGCGGCAGCCCCGATCATCCCGCTGGCCCATCGGCAGCGGCAAGAGCAGATTGAGGGCGGCACGCCCCCGGCCGGTTCGCGTCCGCGCCGGAACGGAGTAGGATCTCTGCGGAGAATCCCCTCACCCCCATCGCGCCGCCATGAACCTCTTCCGCCATAGGGAGGACATCCTCCCGGTGACCTGCATCGTGACGCTCTCGCTCCTCGACCTCCTCGTGTTTTTCGAGGCCCGGAGCGTGTGGATGCTCGCCGCCTGGCTCGTGATCGGCATCGGGCCGAAGGCGTGCATCTGTTCCTGGAACCACCACCACCAGCATCTCTTCACCTTCCGCCAGGCGATCCTCAACCGACTCCTCGAGATCTCCTACGCCTTCCACACCGGCATCACGACCAACGCCTGGGTGCTCCACCATGTCGTCGGCCACCACGTCCATTACCTCGACCAGACGAAGGACGAGTCGGCCTGGAAGCGGCGCGACGGGTCGACGATGGGGGAGCTGGAATACACCGTCGTCATCGCGCTGACCGGCTATCTCCGCGCGCTGCGCGTGTCGTGGCGGTATCCGCGCTACCAGCCGGGCTTCTTCGGGATGGGGCTGATTGTCCTTGCGCTGCTCGCGGCGGCCTTCGTCTTCAATCCGCTCAACGCGCTGTTCGTGTTCGCGATTCCGATGGTGGCAGGCTACGTGATCACCTGCTGGCACACTTACTGCCACCACGCCGGCCTCGATACACAAAATCCCTACGAAGCCTCCCATAACATCATGCACCGCACCTACAACATCCTCACCGGGAACCTCGGCTACCACACGGCGCACCACGTGAAGCCGAAGCTCCATTGGTCGAAGCTGCCGGAGTTCCACGCCACGATCGCCGACCGGATCCCGGATCACCTCTACATCCAGCCGTTTTTTCCGATGAACCTGCTTCCGGCCGGGGATGGCCGGATTCCGGGCCGCGAGGCGGCGACTTCCTGAAGGGCGCCATCGGCGTCCCCCGCTGCCAGGCTGGTCGTTGGCCCGATGCGGGCTACGGCGTCTCGAGCCGCGCCGGTCGCATCGTGAAGCGCTCGTCGCCGCGGCGGCCCCCAGGCGACGCTCTCTCCCGGTCGAGGTGCGGGGTGCCTTCGTCGTCGATCTGCAGGGGAACGGTGTCCCAGGCAACCAGGCCGAGCTTGTCGACCCGGAGGCGGAGGATCCAGCCCTGGCGCGAGGGCCCGGGGTCAAATCCGTCGAAGACGCAGTTCCCCACGCTGTAGACGATCAGTTTTCCCTGATAGTACTCGACCTCCTGGGTGACATGGGGATGCCCGCCGACGACGACATCGGCGCCAGAGTCGATCAACAGTCGGGCGAGAGCTCGCTGGCGGTCGTTGGCCGGGTCGTACTCCTCTCCCCAGTGGAGGAAGGGAATCACGAGGTCGGCCTTGTGCGCCGACCGGGCGGCCTTGATGTCGGCCACCACCTGCTCGTCAACGGCCCAGGCGACCCCCGGCCAGCTCGGCCCCGCCTCGAACTCGCGCGGATGGAAGTCGTTGTAGCCGAGCAGCGCGATGCGGAGGCCGTGGCGATCGAGGAGGAGTGGACGTCGGGCCTCGCGGCAGTCGCGGCCGCCGCCGAAGCGGCCGATGCCGGCGTTGTCGAGAAGCGCCAGCTGCTCCAGGAAGGCGTCGTGGCCGAAATCCCCGGTGTGGTTGTTGGCCAGCGACACGACCCCGAAGTGCCGCCCGACGACGTCGAGGACGCGGGGGTGGGCCCGGAACGTGTACGGCTTTTCGACCGCTTCACCGACGGTCGAAACGACGCACTCGAGATTGGCCACCGCCACGTCGACTTGGCTGAAAATGTCGGCAAACTCGGAGAGCGGATCCCTGCCCGCCGCGATCGATTCCCCGGGGAGGTCGGCAAGCATGACGTCGCCGGCGAAGGCGAGTGTCACCTCGTCGGCCGCGGGGCATCGCGCCGACAGGGCCGCCGCGGCGATCAGGGTGAGCAGGCAAAACGTCTGGTGTGGAAATCGGGTTCGGTTCATCGACTCGCTCGTGATGGGGACTGATGGGCTGGCATCGAAGCGCTCGCGATCACCCAGGCAGGTATTTCGTCGACGACGGAGTGGGATCGATGAGGGCCGCGGCAGCCGGGAGCCCGACGGCCGAACAGGCGTCGGCGTCCCAGGTGATCGGCTTCTCCATCCGCAGGGCGAGGACGCCGAGCATGCCCAGCTCGGTGATCCTCGCTCCGACCTCGAAGGGCGAATAGGTCTTCGTGTCGCCCGCGCAGGCGAGCACCCATTCGAACATGTGGGAATTGTTCACCTTGCTCCAGCGCGGCCGCTCCCCCTTCGCCACCCGGCCCGGATCCCATTTGAGGGCTTCGGTGTCGATCCGCGGCTCGGTCTTCGCGATCGCGGCCACCTCCGGTTGATCGGCCGCGCTGAAAGCCTCCGCCCCCTTCAGCCGCACCTGGCAGTCGGTGTTCCAAAGCCCCGCCGAGAGCGTGCCCTCGCTCCCCACCAGAAGGCATCCGGTGGTGCCGACCTGGCCGCGCGTGACCTCCTCGGGGGGAAGGTTGTCCTTGCCGGTGTGGAAGAACATCGTCACCGGCCCACGATTCCCCCGGGCCGCGAAGTCGTAGCGGATGGTGCACCGGGTGGGGAAGGACTCGTGGCCGAGATCGTCACCGCTGGCCTCGATCCGGCTCGGAGCCCCCAAGTCGAGGGCGCGGTAGGCGAGTTGGAATCCGTGGCAGCAGAAGTCGGCGATCGACCCGCCCCCGAAGTCATACCAGCCGCGCCAGCTCCCGGGATGGTAGAGGCCCGACTTGTACGGACGCGCTGGCGCCGTGCCGAGCCAGAAGTCCCAGTCGAGGCCGGCGGGAATCGGATCGCCGTCGGGAGGGCGATCGACCCCGTTCGGCCAGCCATGGGCCGGATGCCAGACATGGACCTCGCGGATCGGTCCGAGGAGCCCTGATCGCACCACCTCGAAGCTCCGCCGAAATCCCTCCGTCGAGCAGCCCTGATTGCCGGTTTGCGT
>CAJBCV010000086.1 GCA_903951635.1 uncultured Planctomycetaceae bacterium | reverse complement strand
GTTCACCACCGAGCCGTCGTGTGCGGCGCGTCCGTGAGCACCTTCGCAGGGGCCTTCGCATGCCGGCCGACACGCTCGTCCACGAGCCCGACGACTCCGCCCCCCCGCCCAGCGCGGCGCCTCCGGCGAATCGCGCTGCCGATGGGGAGGCATCATTCCGCGACCGCGTTCACCTTGCCTGCGTGCAGGGGATCGGTGGACGAATCCATCGGATGCTCCTTGCCGCGTTCGGCTCGCCGGCGGCCGTGTTTGCCGCCTCGTCCGCCGCGCTCCAACGGGTCGACGGCGTCGGCATCAAGACAGCCGCGGCGATCCGCGAAAACGCCGATGGGAAGTTTGTCGACGAGACGCTCCGCGTCTGCGAGCGCGAGAACGTGCAGATCATTCTCGAAGGGGATCCCGACTATCCTCGGCTCCTCGCCACGATCCCCGATCCGCCGCCGATCCTCTTCGTCCGCGGGGCCTTCGCCCCGGCCGACGCGCTCTCCGTGGCGATCGTCGGCTCGCGCCATGCCAATGCTTACGGAAGGCGAATCACCGAGCAACTTTCCGCCGGCCTCGCCCGCGCCGGATACACCGTCACCAGCGGCCTGGCCCGCGGAATCGACGCGGCCGCGCACTGCGGCGCCATCGCCGCCGGCGGCCGGACGCTCGCCGTCCTCGGCAGCGGCGTCCTCAACATCTATCCCCCGGAGCACGACCAGCTCGCCCTCGAGGTCATCGCCCACGGGGCCCTGATCAGCGAATCCCCGCCGCTCGCCTCCCCCCATGCCGGCGCCTTCCCGCAGCGCAACCGGATCGTCGCCGGGCTGTCACTCGGGACGGTGGTCGTCCAGGCGGCCGACCGCTCCGGGGCGCTGATCACGGCCCGGCTCGCCGGGGAGCAGGGGCGCGAGGTGTTCGCGGTGCCGGGGCCGGTCGACTGCCGGCTGTCGAAGGGGAGCCATGGGCTGATCCGCGACGGCGCGAAGCTCGTGAGCTCCGTCGACGACATCCTCGAGGAACTCGGCCCGCTGTTCGAGCCGGTGAAGCTCGAGAGTGGGCGAGAAGTGGCAAGCCCCGCGGAGCTCGGGCTCGAAGGGCACGAGCGAACGGTCTTCGATTTGGTGAGCGCCGGCGGGGCCGCCGGCGTCGCCATCGACGCGGTCGTCGACGGCTCGGAGCTGGCCGCTTCGCAGGTTCTCGCCACGATCGCCGTTCTCGAAATGCGCAGGCTCGTCCGCCGGCTGCCGGGGAGTCGCGTGCAACGCAGCTGAGCGTGATCCAGCGCCATCACGCGCTGCAGGCCGTCCCCACTCTCGGCCCTCCATCCCTACGGGCAGTCCCCCGGATCGCCCCCTGCGGCCGCGGGGCTCCCTGCCTTCCGCTTCTCCGCGGGAGCGCTTGTGCGTACAATCCGGCCCATGGATACAGCACTGCACACCCGCTCCAGCACGATCCGCGCCCGGCTCCTCCAGCTTCGAGACTCTCTTTGACTGGGCTGGACGCAAGAAGCACGCCGCTCGCATCGAAGACGCGATGTCCCAGGCCGGGTTCTGGGACAATCCGGACAAGGCCCAGGCCACCGTCGCCGAGCTGAAGGCTGTCAACACGATCCTCAAGCCGCTCGATGAGGCCCTCGGCGCCAGCGCCGATCTCGAGGCCCTCGAAGAACTCGCCCGCGAGGATGAATCGCTCGAAGGGGAGCTCCTCCGCGAGGCCGAAAGCCTCGAGAAGAAGGTCGATGCGCTCGAGCTTGCCTCGCTCCTCTCCGGCCCCCACGACGCCTCCGACGCCCTCGTGAGCTTCAATGCCCGCGACGGCGGCACCGACGCCAATGACTGGGCCGAGATGCTCCTGCGGATGTATTCCGCCTGGGCTGCGAAGCACGAGCTCACCGTCGAGCTTCTCGACCGCCAAGACGACGAAGTGGCCGGGATTCAGAGCGCCACCGTCGCCATCCGCGGCCCGTGGGCCTACGGCTATCTCAAGGGGGAATCGGGGATTCACCGGCTCGTCCGGATCAGCCCCTTCAATTCCGAAGGGAAGCGGCAGACGAGCTTCGCCGCCGTCGACGTCGCCCCGGAAATCCCCGATGACGACACGGAAGTGGAAATCAACGACGCCGACATCCGCGAGGACGTCTTCCGGGCCAGCGGCGCCGGTGGCCAGCACGTCAACAAGACGTCGAGCGCCATCCGCATCACCCACTTCCCCACCGGCATCGTCGTCCAGTGCCAGAGTGAACGGAGCCAGCACAAGAACCGGGCCACCGCCCTCAAGATGCTCCGGGCCCGGATCGCCCGGATCCAGGAAGAGAAGCGGGAGCAGGAGAAGCACGCCCAGCACCAGTCGAAGCCGAAGACGGGCTTCGGCTCGCAGATCCGCAACTACTTCCTCCACCCCGATCAGCGGGTGAAGGATCAGCGGACGGGGCATTACGTCGGCAACTTTCAGAGCGTTCTCGACGGCAACATCGACGGCTTCCTCGATGCCTACCTGCGGTGGAACGCCTCGGGCTCGGCTCCCGCGGCCGTCGGTGACGACTGATCGCCTCCCCGCGGACCGATCGATTCGGCCACGCCCAACCCGCCCCCGTCACGCTCCGGGGGCACCGATCGCCGCCGTTTTTCAGTCTTTTGAGCGTCCTGGCCCGGCCAGAGGCCCACCCCCGGCCGGCGTCCGTGCTGGACCGTCCTGCCGGGGCGGGGTACGATCCTTTCTCATCACGAGGCAACCCGCAGGGAAGCCTTCCCTGCCGCTCCGTTCAGATCCGGGAATCCATGGCCGAAAAAGAACAAGCTCTCGAAGTGGAGGGGGTCGTCACGCAGGCTCTCGCCAACACCCGCTTCCGGGTGCAGATCACCGGTGGGCACATCGTCAACGCCCACGTCGCCGGCAAGATGCGGAAAAACTTCATCCGCATCGTTCCTGGCGACAAAGTGAAGGTCGAACTCTCCCCCTACGACCTCACCAAGGGACGGATCACGTTCCGCGAACGTTGATTCGCCCGCCCTTCTTGGGCCGGGCCTTGGGCCAGATTTGGGCCAGGGTACTGCAACAGCGCCGCGGCGATCACTCGTCGCCACGCCATCAGCCCGCCTGAACGCTCCGTCACGGATCAGACGGCCGGGGGGTCGCTCTGGTCGGCGCCTGGCTCACTCGGCACCTCAGGGGCCGGAGTTGGCACCTGAGCCGGTGGCAACTCGCCACCGGTGAGGTCGAGTGCCCCGGTGACAGGCGTCTCGGGGGCTGCCGGAGCGGGCTTCCGCTTCGCCTTCTCGGGCTTGGCTTCCGCAACTGGCTCCGCGACGGGGGGGTCGTGGAGGGTCGTGAAGAGTTGCTTGAGGGCGCCGAAGGTTCGCAGCGGCTCCTTCCCCTCGATCTGGGCCTTCGTGATCGGCGCCGCATCGCGGCCCGTCTTCTTGGATTCGTAGACGCGCCCCATCGCCGGCTGGGAGGAACGCTGCTGGTCGCGGCGTCCGCCGCGGCCACGGGGAGGTCCGCCCCCGTCCCGCTGCTCTCCGCGGCCCCCCGCCGGTGCTCCACCAGCCTGGGCTGGCGCACGCGGGGGTCGCCCTTGGTCGCCGCCACGCCCTCTCCCCTGCTCGGGGCGCCCGCCGGCGGGCTGTCCGCCGCCGGTCGGCTGCGCTTGCGCTCCTTCAGGCCGACGCCGTGGAGGACGGGGAGGCCGCGAGCCGGTCGATCCCTCGGCGGGAGTTCCCCCTTCGGCTTGGGCCTGCTGGCCGCCGCGGCGACCGCGCGGCCCCCGGCCCCCGCCCCGTGGGTCGGGCGATCCAGGCTCGATCATCGTCAGGGCGACACGTCGACGGTTCTTGTCGATCTCGAGCACCCACACTTTCACGATCTGCCCGACGCTGACGATGTCGTGCGGATCGCCGACGAACTTCCGCGACAGCTGGCTGATGTGCACCATCCCGCTGTCGTGGAGCCCGATATCGACGAACGCGCCGAAGTCGACGACGTTGAGCACGGCACCGTGGAGCTCCATGCCGAGTTGGAGATCCTCGAGCTTGAGAACCCCCTTCTTGAAGAACGGCTGGGGGAGATCCTCGCGCGGATCGCGCCCCGGCCGGGCGAGCTGATCGACGATGTCGGCCAGGAGCAACCGGCCGACGCCGAGCTCCTCGGCGAGGCTGGGAAGATCGAGGGCCGCGGCCTTTTCGGCCAGCGCTCCGGCCCGCTGCCGGTTGGTGAGATCCTCCGGGGTGCCACCGAGGCGTTCGAGAACCTTTGCCGCGACCTCGTAGCTCTCCGGATGAATCCAGGTTGAATCGAAGGGATTACTGCCGCCGGTGATCTTGAGGAAGCCGGCCGCCTGGACGTGGGCCGCCTCACCGAATCCCGGCACCTCGAGGAACTGCGCCCGGCTCGTGAAGGCGCCGTTCTTCGCACGCCATTCCTGAAAGCCCTTGGCCATCGTCTGATTGAGCCCCGAGACGTAGCGGAGGAGCGCGGGGCTGGCGGTGTTGGCGTCAACGCCAACGTAGTTCACGCAGCTCTCCACGACCGCGTCGAGCG
>CAJBCV010000085.1 GCA_903951635.1 uncultured Planctomycetaceae bacterium | reverse complement strand
CCAGATCCGCCACAGTCCGCTCGCTTCGGTGACGAGGGGATTGGCCGTGATCAGGATGTCGTCATCCCAGAGCCATCCTCCGCCGAACGCGGGGAGGTAGGCCGCCACCACGAGGACCACAAGCCCCGCCGCGCGGGCCGCCACTGAGTCGAGGATCCCTCCGCGGTCGGTGCTCCGATCCCTCATGCGCCGACGATCTCCCGGAGCGCCTGCCCCCCGGAGACGACTTGCAGCGGGCGGTCGAACGGGTCGCGGAACTCGTGATCGGGGGGGATGCCGAGGAGTTGGAAGATCGTGGCGGCGAGATCGGGGGGGCGGACGGGGCGATCGGTCGGCACCCCACCGCGCTGGTCGCTCGAGCCGATCACCCCTCCGCCGGGCACGCCGGCACCGGCGAGCGCCACCGAGAACACGCTCCCCCAATGGTCACGGCCACCGGCGGGATTGATCGTCGGCGTGCGACCGAACTCCCCCATCACGACGACGAGCGTCTCGTCGAGGAGGCCACGCTCGGCAAGATCGTCGAGCAGCGCGCTGTAGGCGGTGTCGAACTGCGGGCAGAGGACATTCTTGAGCCGGCCGGCGTTGTCCTGATGGGTGTCCCAGAGGGGATTGCCGGCCGCCGTGTCCCCCGGCTCGCGCGGCCAGTTGACCTGGACGAGCCGCACCCCGGCCTCGATCAGCCGCCGTCCGAGCAGCACGCTCTGGCCGAACTTTCCCCGGCCGTAGCGATCGCGCGAGGCCGCCGGCTCGCGCTCGATCTCGAGGGCCTCGCGGGTGGCGCCGGCATGGAGGAGGTCGAAGGCTTCCTGCTGGAAGCGGTTCATGTCGGCGATCGCCGGGCTGCGGAGGCCACGGTGGAGCATCCGATCGACTTGGCCGAGGAGCGCGTGGCGATCGTCGAGACGCAGCTCCGTCATCCCGGCCGCGGCCGTCAGCCCCTCGATCTCGATCCGCTCCTGCGACGGATCGCAGCGGAGGATGTGCGGATGCCAGGCCGCTCCCATGAAGCCACCGTTCTGCCCCGGCCAGGGGATCGCCGGATTGTTGAAGATCGGCTCGGGGAGGATGACCGCATCGAGCGGCGAGCGCTCGGCCGCGCGGAGCGCGCCGACGGCGCCGGCAAGGCTCGGCCAATCCTGGGCGCTGGGGGGCACGCTCTCGGCCACGCTCGTCGGCTCGTGGCCGGTGAGCATGAAGGCGCCGCTGGTGGAATGGGAATGGATGCCGGTCGTCATCGAGCGGATGACGCACATCCGATCGGCGCGGGCGGCCGAGAGCGGAAGAAGCTCGCTGAACTGGAGGCCCGGGACGCTCGTGGAGATCGGCAGGAACGGCCCGCGGATCTCGATCGGCGCCGCCGGCTTGGGGTCGAACGTCTCGTGCTGCGGCGGCCCGCCGGAGAGGAAGATAATCAGGCACGAGTTGGCCCGCGGGCGTCCGGCGAGCGTGGCGGCCCGAGCGCGCTTGAGGGTCGGCAGACCGAGGCCGAGCGAAGCCAGGCCCCCGACGCGGATCAGTTCCCGCCGGGAGAGGAGCCGCCTCGTGATGTCTGGCCGAAGATCCGCCATCCTGCCCCCGCCGGTTTGGATGTACCTGAAAGACCAAACTTCATTCTATGCTCCTTTGCCCGTCCCCCCAACGCGTGCCGCCACGGTCCGGGGCCCCTGGTGTTTGCTCGAGCCCCGGTCGAGAGTCCTCCCATGCCAACCGATCAATCTTCGCCGCGTCCACCCATCACCGTCGGCGTCGTGCGGTCTAAGAACGCCGAATCGACCCACGCCATTCATGCCGTGATCGCCCGCGACGACGGCAGTCTTGTCGCCT
>CAJBCV010000084.1 GCA_903951635.1 uncultured Planctomycetaceae bacterium | reverse complement strand
CTGCCAGCGGCTGGATGATGGAGCAGTGGCAGCAGGCCAAGCTCGATGGGGCCAAGCTCACCGGCGCCGACATCGACGCCCTCCTCCATGCCGTCGCCCTCCTCGGCACCGCCGAGGAGCTGCGTCGCGTTTTCGAACTCGCGCTCGCCGCCGACACCCCCGTGGCCCGATCGGCATCGCTCCTCGGCCATCTCGCCGAGTCGCAGCGGAAGCGGAAGGTCGCTCCGGCGGGGGATCTCGCCGGGCTGACGCGGCTCCTCACGAGCCCCGACGCGGCGCTTGAAAGCGCCGCGGTCGCTGCGGCCGGCGTCTGGCAGGTCGAGGCTGCCGCCGCGCCCCTCGAACGCATCGCCGCCGACGCCGATCGGCCCTTGCCACGGCGCGAGGCCGCCTGTCGGGCCCTCGGCAACCTCCCCGGCAAGGCCGCCCACGATGCCCTCGCCACGCTCGCCGCCGCGCCGTCGACGCCCGAGCCGCTCGTGGCCGCGAGCCTCGCCGCGCTTGCGACCCGATCGCTCGACGAAGCCGCCGCGCTCACGTCCGTCTGGCTCGCCCGCGGCCCGGGCGAGGCCGCGATCCACGAAGTGCTCCGCGCCTTCCTCGGCGCCCGCGGCGGCGCCGACCGGCTCGCGATCGCACTTGCCGACGTCACGCTTCCCGCGCCGACCCTCCGCGCGGTGCTCCAGGACGTGACCGCCGCCGGGCGCCCCGAGCCGGACCTCACCGCGGCCCTCGAACGGGCCGGCGGCTCGGATGCCCATCCCTCGATCACGCTCAAAGAGCGCGCCGGGATCCTCGCGCTCGTCGCCGACGGGGCCAATGCCGGCCGCGGCCGCGAGCTCTACCGGCGCGAGGCGCTCCGCTGCGTCGCCTGCCACCGCATCGACCGCGAGGGGGGCCGCGTGGGCCCGAATCTGACGGCGATCGGATCGGCGGCGCAGCCCGACTATCTCCTCGACGCGCTCCTCGAGCCGGCCAAGAGCGTCAAGGAAGGGTATGGGTCGCTCGTCGTCGTCACCGCCGATGGCCAGGTCACCAGCGGTATCCCGGTGTCACGCTCCGACACCGAACTCGTCCTCCGCACCGCGCTCGACCGCGAGGTCCGTCTCCAACTCGCCGACATCGAGGAAGAAGCCCCCGGCACCTCGCTGATGCCCGCAGGCCTCGTCGACGGCCTGTCGGCCGCGGAGATCGCCGATCTCGTTCGTTACCTCTCCTCTCTCGGTCGCTGACCCGTCTCGATCCGCCCCCTCCCAGGACATCCTCCCATGCCTTCCCTCAAGCGGATCCTCGTCACCGGCGGCGCCGGCTTCCTCGGGAGTCACCTCTGCGAGCGGCTCGTCGCCGAGGGGCACGACGTGATCTGCGTCGACAACTTCTTCACGAGCCAGAAGGCCAACGTCGCTCATCTCCTCGCGCAGCCGAACTTCGAGCTCCTCCGCCACGATATCGTCCATCCGCTGTGGCTCGAGGTCGACGAGATCTACAACCTCGCCTGCCCGGCGGCGCCGGGGCACTATCAGTTCAATCCGATCAAGACGATGAAGACGAGCGTGATCGGGGCGATCAATGTCCTCGGGATGGCGAAGCGCTGCCGGGCGAAGGTCCTCCAGGCCTCGACGAGCGAGGTCTACGGCGATCCGGAAGTCCACCCGCAGCCCGAGAGCTACCGCGGCGCGGTCAATCCGATCGGCCCGCGGGCCTGCTACGACGAGGGGAAGCGGGCCGCCGAGACGCTGTTCATGGATTACCACCGCGCCCATCGGCTCAACGTCCGGATCGTGCGGATCTTCAACACCTACGGCCCGCGGATGAATCCCTACGACGGCCGGGTGGTGAGCAACTTCATCCGTCAGGCGATCGCCGGCGAACCGATCACGATCTTCGGCTCGGGGGAACAGACACGGAGCTTCTGCTACCGCGACGATCTCATCGACGGGATGATGCGGATGATGGCCGCCCCGGACGACTTCGTCGGCCCGGTGAACATCGGCAATCCGGGCGAGTTCACGATCCGGGAATTGGCCGAGCTGACCGTCGAGCTGTGTGGGTCGTCGTCGGAGATCGTCCACCGGCCACTGCCTGTCGACGATCCCGAGCGCCGTCGGCCCGACATCACGCTGGCGCACGATCGGCTCGGCTGGGCGCCGACGATCCCCCTCCGCGAAGGGCTCGCGAAGACGGTGGCGTGGTTCCGGACGGTGAACATCGCCGACTACCGGCCGCCGACGCCGAACTACTGAGCGGTCGACGCCCCGCGCCGCCCTGTCCTCGGGATGAGGATCGGGCGAAGGAGGCTCACCGCCACGGTCACCGCCCCGATCCCGGCGACGAGCCCCAGTTCATCGAAGGCCCAGTCGAGGACATCGGCGAATCTCCCGAACAGCGGCTGGGTGATTTCGTCGACCGCCGCAAAGAGCGCCAGCGGCACGAAGACCGCCGCAGCCGATCGCCAACTCCATCGGCCGCGGGAGGCGACCGCTGCCGCCACCGCCCCCCCGAGGAGGGTGTAGGCGACAACATGGAGCGTCTTGTCGCCCGGGGCGTTGGGGCCGACGAGTTCGCCCGGCCGCGGATGGTGGGTCGCGTAGAGGAGGACGCAGGCGTAGGCCGCCGCCAAGAGGTCGAAAACCCGCTGCCACAGCCCGGGAAGGGCGTCGGGTGGCGGCGGAATTGGGCTTCGTCGAGCGTCGGTCATTCGGTACCTTCCCCCCCCTTCGCATCCGGTCGAGGCCCCGGGACTCGGAGCCAGCGGAGCTTACCGGAGCCGAGAGGCCCCCACACCCCCACGATTCGGTGAGTCGACGCCCGAGAGCGCCGGCCCGGAAACCCAGGAGCCCATTCCCATGGAGCGCACGCAGTTGTCGGCGGTCGTCCTCGAACTGCTCGAAAAGGAGACCGGAGAGTCCTACCCCGCCGTCGAGGAATCGACGACGCTCCGCGAGGGCCTCAACCTCGACTCGCTCGACATGGCCGGCCTCGTCCTCCACATCGAGAGCCACTTCGGCATCCAGATCGAGAGCGAACTCCTCGACGGCATCACGTCGGTCGGCGACCTGCTCGACGTCCTCGAGACGAAGATCGCCTCCAAATCGGTCCGCAAGGCGGCCTGAGCCCCCTCGGCCAGCACGGTCACCGAGCACTCTCGATGCCTCACAGCGCCTGCCCCGTCGCGGTTCATGCGAGCGTCACCTGCCGAGCGTCGGGGATGGCGGGCTTGCGCGAGGCATCCGTGCCGGGGGCGCCGCCGCTGCCGTCACGATTCCTCCGCCATGCCGACGAGCACACGGTCGTCGGTATTCGCGCGGTGCAGGAGGCGCTGGCCACGCTCGGCTCTCGTTCCTCGAACGGGTCGGGCGGCGCGACCGATCGCTTTGCCGTCGTCGCCGGGCCGTGCAATGCCGGCCGTCCGGCCAGCGCCCGGACGCTCGTCAATCTCCGCGACGGCGGGCCGGTGACGGTCTCGCCGCACGTCGTCCCGCAGTGCTCGCTCCACGCCCTCGCCAGCGCCGTGAGCGTCGGCCTGGGGATCCACGGGCCCAACATCGGCGTCGGTGGTGGCCCCGAAGCACTCTTTGAAGCGTTCATCACGGCGCTGTCGCTCCTCGACGAACCGGGCGTCGAGGGATGCTGGCTCGTGCTTACCGCCTGGGACGACGAGCCGACGCTCGACGACCGTGGTGACGTTCCCGCCGAGGCGGTCTGCCGGGGGGTGGCACTGGCCCTCGATCGGGCCGCCGCCGGAAGCCTCCGCCTCGCGCTCCGCACGGCGCCTGCCATCGCGGCGCTCGACGACGCCCCGACGCCCTCGCAGCACGGCCATCCCTCCCTCGGCACGCTCTCGGCGTTCCTCGACCGGGCCGCCGCCGCTGACGGCGCGGATCGAGAGCCGAGCCACGATGGGCGTGGTTGGTCGCTCCGCCTGGGATGGGGAGCGATGGTCCATCTCGACCTCGATCCGGCGCGGCTCGGCGCGCAGGCGCGGAGGAGGGACGCTGCATGAGCCGATCCCTCCCTCCCGCCGACCGGTCCGTCGTGATCACCGGCATCGGTGCTGTCACCCCTCTCGGCAATGATTTCGAAACGATCGCCGACGCACTCCTCGCCGGGCGATCGGGCGTCGTGGAGATCGACGGCGCCGGTTTCAGCCGGGAAGCCCGGCAGTTCGCGGCGCCGGTTGCTGCGATCCCGACGGTGGCGACCGACGCCGAAGACTCCCTCGACCGTCTCGGCAGAATCTGCCTGGCAGCCTCAAGCGCCGCCAAGGTCGACGCCGGGCTGGGCGACCTGCGCGGCAGCGGCCCGGTGGCCGGGGCGCGGGTCGGCCTCGTCCTCGGAATCGGGGCTGAGCACCTCAAGCGCTGGGAGGCCGACTTCCTCGCCGGTGGCCGGCAGGTCTTCTCCCCCGTTTCCCGGCCGAGCCTCGTCCACAGGATCGCCGCCAGGCTCGGGATCGAGGGGCCGGCGGTGACCGTCGCCGCGGCCTGCGCCTCCAGCGGCTACGCGCTGGCGCTGGCCCGCCGCTGGATCGCCACAGGTCTCGTCGATGTCTGTCTGGCCGGCGGCTGCGACATCCTCAGCCCGACCGGCTTCGCCGCCTTCTACAACCTTCGTGCCCTCTCGCGGCGCAGCGACGATCCCGTCCGCGCTTCGCGTCCCTTCGACCGCGATCGCGACGGCTTCGTGATGGGGGAGGGGGGCGCGGTACTCGTCCTCGAATCGCGCCGCCACGCCGATGCCCGCGGCGCGCGGGCGAGGGGTGAGCTTGCCGGGGTGGGGATGAGTGGCGACGCGGCGCACATGGTGATGCCCAGCGACGATCCGACCCAGGCCGCGCGGGCGATTCAGCTCGCGCTCCACAGCGCCGGCGTGGAGCCTGCCGACCTCGACTACGTCAACGCCCATGCCGCCGGCACCCCCGTCGGCGACGTCGCCGAGGCGACGGCGATCCGCCTGGCGCTCGGCGCCGCCACCGACCATGTCGCGGCAAGCTCCACCAAGAGCATGTCGGGGCATCTCGTCAGCGGTGCGGCCGCCTTCGAGGCGCTCGCCTGCCTGGCCGCGATCGATCGTCAAGCCATCCCCCCGACGCTCAACCTCGATTCCCCCGACGACCGCTGCCGACTCGACCATGTGCCCCATGTCGCCCGGCCGCACCCCGTCACCGTGACCGCCAGCAATTCCTTCGGCTTCGGCGGAGCGAACCTCTGCCTCGTCATCCGCCGCGCCGCCTGATCCCCCACGATTCCCCTGCCGTTCCCTTCGGAGACTCCCACGATGACCACCTGCTCCTCGCAGTGCGCCTGCCGTCGCCCCGCCGATCCCGCATCCCCGCCGATCCCGGCCGCCGAGATCGATTCGCTCCTCGAGCGGCTCGTGGCCGAGTGGCACGTCGTCGATCCGGGGCACACCGCCGCCGAGCTCGAAGGGCGGATCTGCGATCTCCACAAGTTCAACTTCCAGCTCTGGCACGAGGAGGACATCGCCCGCTCGCCCGAGGTGACCGACGCGCGGATCGCCGAGGTGAAGCGGAACATCGATCGCTTCAACCAGGCCCGCAACGATGCCATCGAGAAGGTCGACGACTGGCTCGTCACGGAGCTCGCCGCCCGCGGGATCCAGGCGGCCGCCGGCACCCCCGCGGCCACCGAGACGCCCGGCTCGGCGATCGACAGGCTCTCGATCCTCGAGCTCCGCCGCTTTCACATGCGTGAGCAGCTCGACCGTGCCGATGCCAGCCAGGAACACCGCGAGAAGGCGGCGGCCCGGATGGCGGTGCTCGACGCCCAGCGCGGTCACCTCATCGACGCGATCGACCGGCTCCTGACGGAGATCTTCCTGGGGCAGCGACCGCTGCGAGTGTTCCGAATGATGAAGATGTACAACGATCCGACGATGAACCCGTATCTCTACAAGGCCCAGAGCCGGTCGGCGGCCTGATCCGCCCCGGCGCCGCCCGGGGGGGTGTCACTTCGCCTGTTCACCCGGCGGCGCCGGTTGTGCGCCGCCGGGGGAACGGGTGAAATGATGCGGATCCTCACCCTTCCGGAGCACCCTCGATGGCCCTGAAGAAAAAGACCGCTGCCAGACCCTCGACAGCCAAGGCATCGACGCTCACCGCATCGAAGCCCAAGACGCCCGCCGCCAAGGCCAAGGCACCCGGAGCGCTCGCAGCAAAGAAGGCCGCGCCGCGGACGAAGGCCCCCACGAAGAAGCCCGCCGCCGCGAAGAAGCCGGCGTCCCGCGCGGCCCCCGGTCGACCCGCTGCCAACTCGGTGGGGATGAAGCTCGTATCGATCCCCGCCGGCGGCTTCACGATGGGGAGCCCGGCCACGGAGAAGGGACGCGGCACCGACGAAGCACAGCAGCGTGTTTCGATCACTCGTCCGTTCCTCATCGGCCGCACGGTCGTCACGAAGGGGCAGTGGAAGGCGGTGATGAAGACCGAGCCGTGGAAGGGGCAGCGCTGTGTCGTCGATGGGGACGATGCGCCGGCGGTCTATGTCGATTGGCACGACGCGGTCGCCTTCTGCCGCAAGCTCACCGTTCAGGAGCGGGCCGGCGGGTGGCTCGAGAAGGGGGAGCACTACCGCCTGCCGACGGAGGCGGAGTGGGAGTATGCCTGCCGCGCCGGCACGAAGACCGCGTGGTCGTTCGGCGCCGATCCGCGCAAGCTCGACGACCATGCCTGGTACTACGGCAACACCGGCGATCGCAAGGAGGCCTACGCCCATCTGGTCGGCCGCAAGAAGCCCAATCCCTGGGGGCTTTGCGACATGCACGGCAACGTCTACGAGTGGTGTTCCGACTGGTACAAGTCGGCGCTCGGCGGGGGAGACGATCCTCAGGGGCCGTCGACGGGGACGACGAAGGTCCTCCGTGGCGGTGGCTGGGGCTACGACCCGGCCCGCTGCCGCTCGGCCGATCGCAACAAGAACGATCCCTCGTTCACCGACTTCTCCGGCGGCTTCCGCGTCGTCCTCGCCGGCGAGTGATCGGCGGCTGGCGCGCGGCCGCTCTCGGCCGCGCACCAGCGCCTTGGGATCAAACGTTTGCGGCTTGGCTCACCAGCCCCAGCCGAAGCCGCGCCGCCAGTTGCGCCTGGCCACCCGGTTGCCGACGCGGATCGCATGGGCGCTGGGGCCGACGTAAACCGGCGCCGGGCGGTAGACCGGCGCATAGACCGGCGCATAGACCGGCGCGCCATAGAACGCCGTGCCGTAGTAGGGCGGCCGATAGACGGGATAGCCCCAGCCGACGGGGCTGAACGTCGAGACATACCGCGGCCCGAAGCCATACACGGGCGGCCCGAACGCCGGCCCGAAGCCGCCGATCGCGACCGGCCCGCCCCAGCCCCAGCCGCCGACCCACAGGCCCTGGGCGTTGGCCGCTTGCGGAACGCAGGCGATCGCCCCGCACACCACGGCCGCCATCAACCCACGACGAATGCTGTTCACGATGATTCCTAACCTCCGGAGGATTCCGGGCCCGCTCTGGGGCCCGCCGCAAATCAACCTACCGCCTTCCAGCGAAAATCTCGCGTCTGCGGCCGGGCCCATCTCCCGGACTTTGCCCCGAGCGTGCCCCGAAGCCCGCTACACTGGAGTGACAGCATCCCCCTGCCAGCATCCGTCGAGCCTTCTTCTTCCGCGTCGCCGGCTTTTTCCATGCCGCTCATCGAGGTCACCGCGGTCGCGAAGCACTACGACCTCGGCACGGTTCGCGTTGAGGCCCTCAAGGGGGTCTCGCTGACGATCGAGCGCGGGGAGTATGTCGCCCTCGTCGGCCCGTCGGGGTCGGGCAAGTCGACGCTCATGAACACGCTCGGCTGTCTCGACCGCCCCACCTCCGGGAGCTACCGGCTCGACGGCCGGGAGGTGGTGACGCTCTCGAAGGACGAGCGGGCCGCGGTTCGCAACCGCCACCTCGGCTTCGTGTTCCAAAACTTCAACCTCCTGGCGCGGACGTCGGCGCTGGAGAATGTCGAACTGCCGATGATCTACGCCCGGGGGATCCCGGCCCGCGAGCGGCGCAAACGTGCCCGCGAGGCGCTCGAGAGCGTCGGCCTCGCCGACCGGCTCGACCACCATCCCGCCCAGCTCTCCGGTGGCCAGCAACAGCGCGTGGCGATCGCCCGGGCGCTCGTCAACGGCCCCTCGATCCTCATGGGGGACGAGCCGACCGGCAACCTCGACAGCCGCACCGGCCAAGACGTGATCGCGCTGTTTCGCCGCCTGAACCGGGAGCAGGGGCTGACGGTGATCATCGTCACGCACGATCCGGAAGTCGCCGCAAGCGCCGACCGCGTCGTCACGCTCCGCGACGGCCTGATCCTCTCCGACATCCGGGCGACGGGGCCCGTCGAGCCGGCTCACTCCTAGCGACGCTTTGCTCCCAGCGACGCTTTACTCCCAGCGACGCTTTACTCCCAGCGACGCTTTACTCCCAGCGACGCTTTACTCCCAGCGACGCTTTACTCATAGCGAAGCGCCTCGATCGGATCGAGGCGGGCGGCACGCCGAGCCGGATACCATCCAAAGAACACCCCGACGATCGCCGCAAACAGGATCGCGAGCACCCCGGCCGGCACCGAGACGACGATCGGCCAGTCGGTGCCGCTGGAGTAGGCGTTGATCGCCATCGTCAGGCCGGCCGCCCCAGCCACGCCGAGCGCGAAGCCGACGAGGCCGCCGAGCGCTGAAAGGAGCACCGCCTCGAGGAGGAACTGCCTGAGGATGTCGCCGCCGGTGGCCCCGAGCGCCATCCTCAGGCCGATCTCCTTGGTGCGCTCCGTGACGCTCACGAGCATGATGTTCATGATCCCGACGCCGCCAACGAGAAGCGAGATTCCGGCGATCGAGGCGAGCATCGCCGTCATCACGCCGGTGACGACGCCGAGCGCCTTGGCGATCTCGGTCGTGTTTTGCACCTGGAAGTCGTTGGGCTGCCCCGGCGCGATCCGGTGCCGGTCGGCGAGGAGGTGGCGGATCTCCCGCTCCGTGCCGCGCATCCCGTCGACACTCCGGGCGGAGACGAGGATCGCGTGCACCCCCTTGAAGCCGTTCCCCACCAGCCGCTTGCGGGCCGTCGAATAGGGCATGAGGAGGATGTCGTCCTGATCGTCGCCGACGATGTTCGCCCCCTTCGTCTCGAGCACTCCGATGACGCGGAAGGGGATGTTGCGGATGCGGACGATCTGCTGAAGAGGGTCGGCCGTCTGGAACAGCCGCGCCGCGACAGTGCTCCCGAGGACGCAGACCTTCTCCGCCCCCGCCACGTCGCGCTCGCTAAAAAAGCCGCCGCGGCGGACCTGCCAGCTTCGTACCGTCGGGTAGTCGACCCCGACCCCGAACATCTGCTTCGGGCTCCAGTTGGTGCCGGCGTGGATCGCCTGGCCGGCGGCGGCCACCAGCGGCGTGACGGCGAGGACGCTTTGGCATTCGGCCGCGATCGCATCGACATCCCCCTGGGAGAGCGTCTGGAGCGGCCCCTGTCGCACCCCACCGCGTTCGCCGGTGCCCGGGATGACGACGATGACGTTGGTGCCGATCGCCGAGAACTGTCCACGGATCATCTCGGCCGCGCTCTGGCCGACGGAGACGAGCGTCGTCACCGCGGCGATGCCGATGACGACCCCAAGGACGGTGAGGAGGGCGCGGAGCCGGTTCTTCTGGAGCGAGCGGAAGGCGAGTTGCAGCGTGACCATGGTCGCACCCTTTGCCACGATCCCCGATCAATCGTCCTTGGGAGCGACCCCGACGACGAGCTTCTGCCCCGGCTCGACCTCCCCGGAGACGATCTCGGTGAAGCGGTGGTCGCCGATCCCCGACGTCACCGGGATCCCGCGAAGGAGCCCGTCGGCCTCGACCACCCACACGTGCCGCCGCTTCCGTTCCCCTTCCGCCTCGGCCCGCGCCGTCGCCGAGGGGGCCTCACCGCGGGCCTGATCGTCGGCCTCGAGCGCCGTACCGTCGAGGATCGCCCGATCGGCCTCGCGGACATGGTCGCGGATGGGATAGAAGCGAAGGGCGGCGTTTGGGACCTTGATCACACCGTCGCGCCGGTCGACCTGAAACGAGATCTCGGCCGTCATCCCGGGGAGGAGCTTGAGCTCGGGGTTGGGCGTGGAGAGGACAACCGGGTAGGTGACGACGTTCTGGGTCGTCGTCGAGGCGAGGCGGATCTGCGCGATCTTTCCCTCGAACACCTCCCCCGGATAGGCGTCGACGGCAAACTGCACCGACTTCCCCGATTCCTGCGCGAGGCGGATCTGGCCGATGTCGGCTTCATCGACGGAGGCGAAGATCCGCATCTCGCGACGCATGTCGGGGGCGATGACAAACAGCTCCGGCGTCTGAAACTGCGCGGCGAGCGTCTGGCCGAGTTCCACCTTGCGATCGATGATGATTCCGGAGACCGGCGCGAGGATCTTCGTGTAGCCGAGGTTCGCCTCGGAGGTGTCGAGGTTGGCCTCGGCCTGCTCGATCGCCGCCTCGGCCATGACGATCTCTGCCTCCATTCCCACGCGGGTGAAGTGGGCCTGATCGAGGTCGCTCTCGGAGATCGACGCGACGTTCCGCTCGGCGAGGGCGTTGGAGCGATCCTCCTCGCGGCGCGCCTGCTGAAGGCGGGCCGAGCCACGTTCGAGTTCGGCCCGGCGGGCGGCAAGGGCTGCCTTGTCGCGGGCGACGACGGCCCGATAGGTGCGCGGATCGATTTCCGCGAGGAGATCCCCCTCCTTCACCTCCTGATTGAAATCGGCGTGGATGCCGACGATCGGCCCGGAGACGAAGGCCCCGACCTGGACCGACTGCACCGGCTCCATCGTGCCGGTGGAATTGATGACCTCGATGACGTCGCCCCGTTCGGCGGCGAGCGTGTCGAACTTCGGCCGGGTGCGGGTTGCCCACCATTCGCGGGCCGGCCCCTGGCCGGCGGCAACGGCTCCGCCGACAATCGCGAGGCCGAGGAGGAGTTTGAGGAATCCGCGCATGGCGACCATTCCGGAGGGGGAACAAGCATCATACTCCTCGGAAGGCCTTCCGCCCGGAAGCCTTCCTCTTCGGGCCTCGATTCAAGCGCTCTTCCCCCCATGTGCTTGCCCACGCTCGCATCCCGCCCGCCCCACGCCGCGCTGCTCGTCGGTCATTCCCGGCATCAGATGCGCTCCGTGGCCAGGCTCCTCGGGCGCGCCGGGTTCACCTCCGATGCCCTCTCGAGCGACCCGAGTCTGGCGCGGCGCCAGTCTGTGCGGCGTGTGTTTCCCTTCGAGCCGGCCCCGGGCTGGATCGAGGCGGCGCTCGACTGGCAGTCGCGGACGGGCGGCTTGGTCGTCCCCTGCGACGATGATCTCGTCCGTCAGGTGCGCGACGCCGCGATCTCTCTCCCCGCAAAGTGCCGGCTCCTGCCGATCGCAGCCCCGGAGCATCTCGGTCATGCCGGGTCGAAGGTGGGGCTCGCGCGGGCGCTTGCGAAGGCCGGCGTCGCCGCACCGCGGTTTGCCGTCGTCGAATCGGCGGGCACTCTCGTCGCCGCCTGCGAGGGGCTCGGCTATCCGCTCGTCGTCAAGGTCGATGAATCGGGTGGCGGTCAGGGGGTGTTCCCCTGTCGCTCGCGGGTGGAGGCGGAGGCGCTGGCAGCACGGCCCCTCCGCCTCCCGTTGCTCGTCCAGGAATTGATCGACGGCGACTTGATCGATCTCTCCGGTTTCTTCCGCGGCGGCCTTCCGGTCCATTTCGTCTTCAATGAGTCCCTGAAGACAGTCGGCAGCCGGTTCGGCGTCTCGATCCTGCGCCGCTACACACGACTCTCGAGAGTCGAGCGGGAAGTCTTCGAGGATCTCGTCCAGTTCGGGGAGGCCCTCGGCCTCGACGGCTTCGTCAACGTCAGCGCGCTGCGCCACAGCGGCGATGGCCGGCTGCTGTTCATCGAAGCCGATCTCCGCCCGAACGTTTGGGTAGAGGCCTCGCGGATTTTCGGCGACGATCCGGCGCCGAAAATCCGCTCGGCGTTCGAGGAGGGGCGCGTGCTCACGTGGCCTTTGCCGCCAGAGCCGGGCCCGACGACGGTCGATCTC
This sequence comes from uncultured Planctomycetaceae bacterium, assembly GCA_903951635.1. GTDB lineage: Bacteria > Planctomycetota > Planctomycetia > Pirellulales > UBA1268 > QWOP01. The sequence goes on along the minus strand of CAJBCV010000084.1, from coordinate 174 downwards.
CCCTATCCGTTCCGGATGGGTGCCTGGGAGCTCCTCACCAATCGCTACGGCGTCTGGCGGACGTTCGGCGAGCATGCCCCGATCGATCTGATCCGTCTTCTCGGCGGGCCGGCGTGGCGCTCGTTTCAGGGGGTGTGGCGGCGTTTCCGGCGGGGCTGACAGCGGCCGCTCGGG